>NZ_CP048286.1:6357552-6703403 GCF_010365285.1 Paenibacillus rhizovicinus | reverse complement strand
AGATGGAGATAGTTCGTCTTCTCGATATAGTTGACGGCGCCAGCCGTGAACGCCTGCGTCATGACGGACTCTTCGCTCATCGACGTAAGCATGATGATCTTGGCATCCGGAACCAGCTCGTGGATCTCCATCGCCGCGTAGATTCCCTCATGCTTGCGGTCGGTCAGCTGGATGTCCATCAGCACGACGTCGAAGGTCAACGTTCGGGCGAGCGCCGCCGCTTCGGGGCCGTTCGTCGCCGCTCCGACAACGAGAAGATCCGCTTCGCGATTCAGAAACGTGCTGATCGCCTTGATCCAATCGAGGTCGTCTTCCACGAGAAAAACGCGAATTGCGCTCATGAGGTCCATCTCATCCCTTCGTTCGTTTCTTGCGCGGAAACTTCAGTCTGGCGCGCGTCCCGCTGCCGGTATCGTTCCCGATTTCAAGCGTCCCGCCGCTCAGCGCCATCACGTTGTAGACGTAGGACAAGCCCAGTCCATAATTATCGACATCGCTCTTCGTGCTGAAGAAGGGCTCCATCACGCGTCCCAGCAGTTCTTTCGGAATGCCCGGTCCGTTGTCGGCTACGGCCAGCGTGACATATTTCTTATCGCCGTCTAGCATGAGCTGCACATGGCCACCGTTGTCCATCGCTTCGATCGCATTTAAGATCAGATTGCCGATCGCTTCTTGAACATGAATGGGATCGATCATCAACGCCGGTCGTTCCAGCGGGCTAAAGGCCGCGGTGATGCCGTTCTCTTCCAACAGCCCGGCATACCGGTCCAAGCATCGCTGCGCAATGACGTCCAATGCGCAAAGCTCTTCATGCAGAACGACTGCGCGCGTCCGATGATGAATGCGCGTCACCATGTCCAGCATATGCGCGGAGGATTGCGCGATAATGGCGAGATGCTGCTTCGTCTCCGCGTCGGCATCCGGCAAATGATGACGCAAATTCAGCGTGCTAAGCGAGATTTTGCCGATTTCATTCTTGATCGAATGGTTGATCATGGTCGTTCCCGAGCTGACGGCCTGCATCGATGCATCCAAGGGATCGCGCTCGATTCGCAGTTTCACGCCCAAGAAGCCGTAGATGAACACGCACAGCAATGCCATCGCGAGCGAGTAGATGATGAAGACGGAGATGTAATTGAAGAAGTCGAAATCCGGCTCGATCGCCCGCGCCACGTTAATAAACGCGAGCGCGGCAAGCACGGAAGGCACGACGATGAGCGTCGTAACCAGCCGGTTCCTCCTTCGGCCCGCATCGGACTCCTTCCAGAGCGCCCGCAGCAGCACATAACAAGAGAAGATATAATAAGGACCGACCCAGCAGAGCAGGAGTACGAAATCAAGCTTTAATATAGGCCGCAGCGGCGTAACCGCAAGCATGCACGCCGCGGGCAGCAGGAGCGCGAGCTTGAGCACTTGGGCTCTCGAACGATTGCGGGGCATATAGCCCGCGTAGACGAGGCTGAACACGAAGATGCCGAACGGCGTGCACGTTTGATTAACGTACACGACCGTATCGGCAAGATGCGTCCACCCCGCATCGCGGACCGCATTCTCCAACCCGCCGATCGCCGCGCAGGCCAGGAAGAACGCCGCCCAGCGGTTCGTTTCGCGACGAGGCTGGCTGAGCAGCAGCACGGCGCCGGCGGCGAGCAGCGCGAAGAAATAGAAGATCATCGCGTCTCCTGCAGCGTCGATCCTTCCAGCCGCAGCAGCTCCGCTTTCGCTATCATTCCGCCGCGAAAGCCTGTCAGTCCGCCATTCTTGCCGACGACCCGGTGACAAGGCACGACGATCAGCGCCGGATTCGCTCCGATGGCCGCTCCAACCGCGCGGACCGCCGATGTCTTGCCGATTCGCGCCGCGATATCCGAGTATGCGCATGTTTCGCCATGCGGAATACGGAGAAGCGCCTGCCATACCGATTGCTGGAAGTCCGTTCCCTTGAGGTCCAGCGGAACATCGAAGCCGCGGCTCTCGCCTCGCAAATAGGCGCCGAGCGCTTCGGCATACGGCATCATGCCCGCATCGTCGCGGCTGAGCGCGGCCTTCGGCAGCTTCTTCCTCGCCCAGGTTTCGAGTTCTTCGAACGGCGCGCCGGGCGACCCTACGTAACAGAGCCCCGCCTCCGTCGCCGCAAGATACAGCTGCCACGCGCCGCTTGCCATCAACGTCCAATTCAATTTATTCATCCTGTTCACCAACTTTCCGATTCGGATTCATAGGTTTATTCGTATGTTCTTCCCGAAAGCGGGATGGCGTTCGGCCTGTCGCGCGATGGAAGACGGTCGCGAAATGCGCCGCATTCGGCATGCCCACCTGCTCGCCGACTTCCGCTACCGCGAACCGCGTATCGCGAAGGAGCGCCTTCGCCGCGCCGAGCCGAACTTGAAGCAAATAATCGGCCGGCGATAGGCCCATCATCCGTTTGAACGTGCGCTGCAAGTGAAACTGGCTGACATGCTGTTGATCCGCCAACGCCGGAAGCGTAAGCCGCTCCCGATATTGCGCACGAATGGACTCGGCGATGGCATCGACCCATTCTTCGTCCGGCAGCCGCAGTCCGTCGGGCTTGCATCGTTTGCATGGCCGGAAGCCTGCCATTGCCGCCTCGGAAGCCGTTGCGAATACCCGCACATGCTCGCGCTTCGGCGCCCGGGACTTGCAGGATGGCCTGCAGAAGATCCCCGTCGTGCTGACGCTGTAATAGAATCTGCCATCTTGGCCGGCATCGCAGTTCACGATCGCGGACCACTTGTCTTCGGTCACCATTGCACTCGCCTCCAAGGCAAAGTATACCCGCTTTAAGTTCCGTATGTAAGCTCTTACGAATGAATTAGCAAGATTACGAAAGCCGGATTCGCCGGATTTGTGATACAACTAAACATGAAGAAGCAATCCTTCGATCGGCTAAGGAGGTTTTCCTTAACAATGACAGCTTTACTTACAATACCGCCTCAAGAGGCATTCGATTTCAATCACATCCTCGGTTATCTGGAGCGTTCGAGCAATGAATGCATGTACGGCGTTGAAGGCAGCGCCATAACGAAGCTCATTTCCGTCATGGACGAGCATGTTCTGATTCAAGTTTCGTCGCAGCCGGACGGTTCGCTTACGATTCGCTGTCCGATCAAGGAGGCGCCGCTTGATGACGCCTATGCCAATGCGATCGTCGCTTATGTGCGAGACTGGTTCGACATGGACCGGGACCTGCTGCCGTTTCTGGAACTTGCCGGCCGCGATGCGGTGCTGTCCGTGCCGGCCCGGCAATTCGGCGGACTTCGCATCGTCGGAATCGAGGACCTGTTCGAAGCACTCTGCTGGGGCATCATGGGGCAGCAGATCAACCTTGCGTTCGCGTATACGCTCAAACGCCGGTTCGTGGAGCGCTATGGCACATCCGTCTATTGGAACGGAAGCCGCTATTGGGCTTTCCCGTCTCCGCAAACCATTGCCTCGCTCGATCAGGCCGAGCTGCGAGAAATGCAGTTTACGGGCCGCAAAGCGGAATACGTCATCGGCACGTCTCGATTGATGGCAGAAGGCAGCCTGTCCAAGGCAGGCCTGCTTGCTCTGTCCGACTGGATGGCGATGGAGAAAGCGCTGACCCGCATCCGCGGCATTGGTCCTTGGACGGCCAATTACGTGCTCATGCGCTGTCTGCGCGTCCCCGCGGCTTTTCCGATCGAAGACGTCGGCTTGCACAACGCCCTCAAGCTCGTGCTCGGCCGGGATTCGAAGCCTTCCATCGACGAAATCAAAGCGCTGTCGGCACCATGGGGAGAGTGGAAAGCGTATGCGACATTCTATCTGTGGCGTCTGCTCTATTAGCGCTGCAAGGCGCTGCAAAACGCCGCAAAACGCTGCAAAGAAGTACAGTACAGGCGATGCTTAGAAGTTCCTCGTATAGAAAAAGCCGCCTAAGCGGCGGCTAAATATCGAACTCCGATTTCGGTTTCTTCGGTTGTCGTTTGATTTTATTCTGAACGGCTGGCAAATGCCTCATGCTGCGATGCATGGGGCCTTTGCAGATCGGGCAGGCTTGCTCGCTCTCGGCAAATTCCTCGCGCACCCACGCTTTGCACTCCGGATTTTTGCATTTCCAAATTTTCGTCGGGATAAGCTTCGGTTTCTCTTCTTCAGTTGTTGCCACGTGTAAGCATCCTTTCCATGCGTAAAGCCAATTCTAAGTTGTCAAAACTTTAATTTGACGATTTCGTTGTTGGTGTTATATTATCTAACATATAAAACAAATATAATTTACCATTTACGTTTTCTAGGGTTCCGTAGTGGCAGTTTACTTAACCATTAGCCTGGACCGAGAGAAAACGCACGGCAGCCGCTGTGTACACGGAGGGATAAAAGCCCGGGAGGATATCAGCAACCTTTGATATCTCCTGTGCTTTTTTTATTTTAGCCATCATCGAAAGGGTTGCTGCAAATGAGAGAACAAGCCAAACTCCAACAAACGCTTACGCTCGTTCAAGTCGTATTCCTTGGGCTTGCCTGGATGACGCCCATGATTTATTTCTCGATCTACGGCATCGCCTATGAATCCTCGTCAGGAATGCTCACGCAATCTTACTTGCTCGCCTTTATCGCCATTATGTTCACCGCATACAGCTACGGCCTGATGTCTGTCGCCCACCCGGCTTCCGGTTCGGCTTACACCTATGTCAAGAAATCTCTTCACCCCTATCTCGGCTTCCTCGTCGGCTGGGCGCTGCTGCTCGACTATTTATTTTCCCCCATCATTGCCTGTTTAACGTTCGGCGTTTACATGCATGCAGAGTTCCCGTCCGTCCCCGCTTATGCCTGGATGATCGGCATCAACCTGGCGATCACGCTCGTCAACGTGAAGGGCGCGGCATTCTCCGCCAACTTGAGCAAATGGTTCGTCCTGCTTCAAATGTGCTTCATCGCGCTGTTTTGTATCCTTCTGCTTCGAAATATTTCGTCGCTTCACGATCCCATGGCGCCGCTTACGCAAACGGACATCCCCTTCTCATCGATCTTGACCGGCGCTTCCGTCATTTGCTTCTCGTTTCTCGGTTTCGACTCCATCACCACCATGGCGGAGGAAACCAAGAACGCGCAAAAGAACATCCCTCGTGCTATCGGCTTTATTATTATAATCGCCAGCATCCTATATGTCACACCGTCGTATTTAACCCAGCTCGTATTCCCGAAAGCCATCTCGTTCCTGAACATCGATTCCGCGGGTTTGGAAATCGTCCGCATGGTCGGCGGAGCCGCGCTCGGCACGGCGTTCATCGTTGTTCTGCTGTTCGCCATCTTCACCCAAGGCATATCTTCGGTATCCAGCGTCTCCCGTCTGTTGTACGTCATGGGACGCGAATCGATCCTGCCGCCGAAATATTTCGCCTACTTGCACCCGAAATGGAAGACGCCTGTCGTCAACATTATGACGGTCGCGATCGTGTCCATGCTTGCGCTTGTCATTCACCTGGATACAGCCGTTAAATTCGTGAATTTCGGCGCGTTGACCGCCTTCTTCTTCGTTAATGTTTCCGTCATCCGTCATTATTACGCACAGGAACGCCGCCGTTCCGCGAAAGGAATGCTCCTCTATCTGGTACTGCCAGGCTGCGGGGCCGCTTTCATCGGCTGGCTCTTCCTGCAGCTTAGCGAGGATGCGCTTATTATGGGGCTTGCGTGGCTCCTTGCCGGCATTCTCTTCCATGGACGAAATGCGCCATTCGTGAAGCAGCTGTTAAAGCCGATTACCAAGAGCAAGCTCCTGTCCGGCAGGCAAACGAATTAACCCGGCAGTAAGTGAAGAAAGCAAGTAACGCAAAAAAGCACCCCTGAAGGTGCTTTTTGACTTTTCGCGATTGCATTCAGAAATCAGGCAAGGCTGCCTGTTTCGATCAAGCGGCGCAAATCAGGCTCGATGTCCGCAGGATCGGTCGGCGCGGGGTACTGTTTGAGGACGTTGCCTTGCTTGTCCACGAGAAACTTCGCGAAGTTCCAATCAATGTCGCCCGTATGGTACGGAGCAGGCACGGCATCCACGAGATACTTGTACAACGGATGCGCATCTTCGCCTTTAACGTCGATCTTCGCGAACATCGGGAACGTCACCGAGTAGTTCAATTCGCAAAATTGCGCGATTTCCTCGTTGCTGCCAGGCTCCTGTTCTTTGAATTGATTGCACGGGAAGCCAAGCACGACGACGCCTTGGTCTTGGAACGCGTCATAAATATGCTGCAATCCCTTGTAATGCGGCGTCAGCCCGCAGGCGCTTGCCGTATTGACGATCAGCATAATCTTGCCTTCGTACGGCGCCAATGTCTGTTCCTTGCCGTCGATCGTCGTTACCTTGAAATCATAAATACTCATGCATGGTCCCTCCCAATATCGGCTGCTAGCGGATTTCATTTAATTAAATTGCATAAAATCATTATAGACGAATTTCCGATTCGGGAGCAACTTCAATTTGCTAGTTCGGCTGGTCGCTCGTCACGGCTTCGCGTCCGATCGAGAATTGCAGCTGGTCGGCAAGCTGCTCCGCGTTCTCCCAGACGATCGGACGAACGCCGGGAGGCTGCGTCCCCGTTGCCGAAGAGCGGCATGTCCACGCGACCGGGATATCGTTGCCCAGCGCGTAACCCGCATACATCCACGTCTCCGCTTCGGGATCCGAAATGTCCGCTATCATCAGCCTGCACTTGAGCACTTGCTGCATCGTTTCCTGGACAGGCTTGTCGGCGACGCTGCGCGGTCCGCCCTGGCTTAACAGTTTCGGGGCGTAGCCGAGCTGCAGCAGCCTCGGGAAGACGTTCTCCGTCCATTGCTGCGCCATCTCCTCTTCGCCATGCGGAAGCAATACGAAGCACGGCTTGTACGCTTTGCCGGATGCGCTGGACTCTGCCTCCAGCCATCCTTTCTCGGTCAGCCGGAATGTCGAGCCGATTCGCTCGATCAAACCTTCTTCCTTCAGTTTCTCTACGATATAGACCAATTCTTGCAAATTCATGGAATACGTCAAATTCGCGCATTGCGAGAACTGACTGATAACGACCGGCTCGTCGGGTCCGCTGGCATGCCGATGAAGATAGCGGAGCAGCTTCAATCCCTTCTCTTCCGCCGTCAGCGGAATAAGCGGCGATTGCAGTATCGCGGCGCGCTCGTCGAACGAGACGATCACTTTCTCTTCGCAGTCGCTCTGCTCCCGGATATAAGCAGAAATAATCGGGAATTCCGCTCGTTTCTCCGTATAGGACAGCATGCGGAACGGTTCGTAGCTGTCGTCTTTCAATCCGTAAGAGCCGCTTGGCGAGCAGAGGCAGTTCATGTACCACTCGCTGCCGCCTTTATGTTTCACCTGTACGAGCGAATCGCAGAACAGGCATCGTTTCGTATTCAATACTTCCATGAGTTTCATCATCCTCCCCTTCATTATGAAGGATTCGCAGCGGCCGCCGATAATGGGGGCGTATCGGCCATTAAGCTTTTCTCATGTTTGATGTACCCTATACGACGCCGTTTGAAGCGGTCCAAATTTTGCCGTTCCAGATGATGGTATCCCCCGCCGCCAAGCCTTCCGCGACTTTGTCCTTCGGAAGCAGCAGCGTCCTTCCATTAACCACGGCCGTTACGCCTTCTGCGCCGATCTTCGTTACATGAGCGACGCGCTGAATGACGCAGCTGCTCTTGTCTGTAGACGGGCTTATATTTCCAATATCCGAATGCTCTCCCATGTCCGATTCCTCCTAGTCAACCGTCTTCTCCTGCTCCAATGCAGATGCCGAGGACATCTGCTCGAAATAAGCGATCACCAGTCGTTTAAACAACTGCGCCGCCTTCGACATGTACCGGCGTTTCGACCAAGCAAGCCCTACTGTCCGGTAGCATGCCGGATCCGAAATCCGCAGCCGCTGAGCCAGCAGATGCGAGACCGATTTCCAGTCGGATGCCGGTATGAACGTAATGCCAAGGCTCTGATTCACCAGTCCCACGATGGCGTCGGGCTCGTCCAGCTCGAATATGATTTTCGGCTCGAAGCCCGCGTCCCGGCAAAATCGATCCGTCAGTTCCCGAAACGGATAACCGGAATTCATCCCGATGAACGATTCCTCCGCAAGCTCGCTCAAGGCGACGCTGTCTCGCCCCGCAAGTGGATGTCCCGCCGGAAGCACGAGATAAATCTCTTCCGTCATCAGCGGCAGCCATTCGATTTCCGGCCCTTCGATCGACTTGGAGGAGATGCACAGGTCGACGTCTCCGTTCTCCAGCATCGTTGTCATGGAGGACGCGGTTTCCAGAAACTGCCGCAGATGCACATGCGGACTCTCCGCAACGAAAGCGGCCATTAGCGTGGGCAGGATATTCGTAATCGACACCGCAAGCCGCAGGCTGTTCTGCTCCTTGCCGCCAAGCTCCTCGATCTCCCGCTTCGCCTCGTCAAGCTCCATGAAGGCATGCTCCAGCCGCCTCAGAAAAATCTCCCCGTACGCGTTGAGTTTAATATGCCTGCCTTCCCGGTCGAAAGAGCGGAACGCCGACGTCGCTCTCCAGGCGGGCGATCGTTTTGCTGAGCGACGGCTGGGCGATCTGGAGCTCTTCGGCAGCCTTCGTCATATGCTGCAGGCGGGCGATGGTTTGAAAATATTTCAGTTGAAGAATTTCCATGCCTGCCTCCGCTTCTCCTACATAGATATGAAGGAATCAATCATAGATGGGCTGCCGGTTCATGACCGCTTACCATGGCGTGCTGAACCAAGGCCGGGTTCGTCCGGGCGAATGGGTCGCCGTCTACGGCGCCGGCGGCGTCGGCCTCTCGGCGATCCAAATCGCGGCGGCGGCAGGCGCCAACGTGATCGCGGTCGATATCGCGGAGGACAAGCTTGATTTCGCGAAGCAGATGGGCGCGGTCGCAACCGTGAACAGCAAACAGGAGAAAGCCTTCCAGGCCGTACGCGAAATCACCAAAGACGGCGCTAACGTCAGCGTGGACGCGCTCGGCATTCAAGATACGTGCACCAATGCCATCCTCAGCCTCGGCAAGCGCGGCCGCCATGTCCAGATCGGCCTGACGTCCCGTATGAAGATTACGAGCGACATGGCTAATTTCTGCTTCGTACTGTAATTCTTGTCTCAGCAGCTTCGTTTCTTCCTCCGTTAGCCATGACTTCCTTGACTGCTGTATCGTTCGAATTTGACGATTATTGATGTTCATGGATATTATACCCGTGCCATTATTACTTCGAGAAGGCAATAATACTGTGCCCTCGTCTTCCCAGGTTAATGGATATGGAAACAGCACGCCATCACTGTGATTCCTATATGCCGCCTTAGCAAAGGACGCAATCCTCTTCCCTTCCTTGCTGAAAACCACTAAATCCGCATGGCTTCCTGCATATCGGTCCGAAGACGCGAGAACGGCGAATCGTTCGCCATTCGGCGAAGATGACAACCCATAAATCGGTCTGGCAGCGTCGTAAAGCTTCTTCGATTGCCCGGTTCGCCAATTTAACCGGTAAACGCTTCTGTTGCCTACGGCCGCATAAGTCGTTTCGCGCTGGAAACGGTCCGAGAACATGAGAGCTAGCCCGTGAGAGCTAGCCCGTAATCGTTATCGAATGGACGAGCTGCATTGTTCCATGGGCTGATCGTTATCGCAGTCTTTGTTCCGTCATTTTGAGAGATCAAGGCGGGATGTCCCGAATCGGAGAACGTTAAAAAAATAAGGTTCACCCTCGGAATGGCTGCTCCACGCTTCGAAAGGATTCGCCCCCAGCTGAGGTCGCGTCGACTAACGAGAGCCGGAGCGACTCCCCCGGATCGAATCATGAAATTTCACCTCAAAATGTTTGTTATCCGACCAAACGACCTCTTCGCGTATGAAGCCTCTCCCTCCCCGCAGCTCTCGTGTTCGCAAGGATGTCCGTATGCTCTTCCGCACAGCGCGCCTGTTTAAATCCCGAGTCGCCTCGACCTTCAAACTTGCGCCGTCTTCAAGCACAGTGATAAACAACAACGGAGGTCTATCCTCTTCGCAGGGATTGCCTTGAATACTCGGCATTACTGCTCTTCCATCCGCATTTGCAACCGAGCTATCGCAACAAAAGAGCCCTATACAAAGAACGAAGCAAAGAACGAAGACATACGGCATACCATCTACTCCTTCTTTCGCATATTTTTTGGATAGATTATCTAAACACGAGCAGATTATGCGGTTTAGAAATCGCCTAACAAACGAAGAAGAATTAGGTATTTAATTACCAATGAAAGCGGTTTATAATAGAAGGAATTTACTGTAGGAGGCCCGTGATATTGAAAAAAATGATGGTTTCGCTCTCTGTTTTGCTGCTCGTGTTCGGCGGCGCAGCGGGGTGCACGGACAGCACGCACAACCAAGAAAAGGCAGTTACTGTCAAAGCGGGGAATGTCACGCCGCCGGCAAGCAAGGAGGAGAAGACTACGCCATCTCAGGTCCCGGCAGCCGACCCGGCTCCCGACCTGGCTCCTGACTCGACTGCCGATTCAGCTCCAGACCCGGCTCCCAGTACGGCTGAAGTTCCTCTGACCACGCCGGACCCGAAGCTGCCGAAGCGCGACCCGCAGTCGGCGCCGCTTGACGTATTTCAACAGTCGAAGCAGCTCGGAAGAGGCGTCAATCTCGGCAATGCGCTCGAGGCGCCGGTAGAAGGTCAATGGGGAGTCACACTAGAGGAAAGCTACTTTAAGACGATCAAGGATGCAGGCTTCGAGACGGTCCGGGTACCGATCAAGTGGTCGGGGCATGCGGATGCGAATGCTCCTTACGCCATTGAAGCCGCGTTCTTCGATCGCATCGATTGGGTGCTCGGCCAGGCGTTGAAGCAGGGGCTGAACGTCGTTCTCGACATGCACGGTTACGATGAATTCAATGCGAACGCAGATGAGCAAGAACCTCGTTTTCTGGCGTTATGGAAGCAAATCTCGGCCCGGTATAAGGAGCTTCCCGGCAATGTTTACTACGAGCTGGCCAACGAACCGAACGGTTCCCTGACCTGGTCGAAGTGGAATAAAATGCTAAACAAAGCTCTGGATACGGTCCGGAGCGAGGATCAGTGGCATACGGTCATTATCGATTCCGCCAATTGGAGCAATTATGCCGCGCTCGTGTCGCTCGATATTCCGGATAACGAACATAACGTCATCGTTTCGTTCCATTATTACGATCCTTTTCTCTTCACTCACCAGGGTGCAAATTGGGTAGGCCCGGAGAACGGAACCACCGGCGTCGTTTGGCCGGGTCCCCCGGCGCAGAAGGTGGAACCGGTCGATGCCGCCAAGCAGGTACAGTGGGCGAACGATTGGTTCGACGCTTACAATACGCAGCCGGCCGAGTCGAATCCGGCAGGGCCCCATGCGATTGCGGAAGCCTTCGATAAGGCGGAGAGTTGGGTCAAAGAAAATAAACGCCCGATCTGGCTCGGCGAGTTCGGCGCGTACAGTAATGCCGATATGGCTTCGCGGGCACGCTGGACGAGCTTCGTGCGCGAACAAGCAGAGAAGCACGGCTTCGGCTGGTCTTATTGGGAATTTTGCGCGGGCTTCGGCGTATATGACCCGTCAGCTAACGCGTATCGGAAGGAATTGCTGGATGCTTTGATTCCTGCTAAATAGGTTCGGAAATAGATAAGACAAACAACGCACCTGTCCTCGGCTGTGGAAGCGCGGATCGGTGCGTTGTTCTCCTTTTCACGCCTGATTATTCATTCAAATACGTCGTAACTCGATTCTGTATCAACCGGGCGACAGAGTCGGCAGATTTCTGCCCCGCGAAGAACGCTTTGACCTCTTCCGCAATGATTTGCTGAATCGTCGTCGACTCATAGCCTCTGTCTCTTAGGTTGGCTTCGGACAACATGTCCCGGAGAGCTTCGAGCTTCTCGTCGGTCACTTCGACTGCCGCGCCTTCACTCTTAGCGGCAGCGTCTTTATCAACACCCTTTTCCTTTATATCTGCGATCGCCTTCTCATTCACCGCTTTATTCATCGAGAAGCCCGACTGACGAGGATAGGATTGCGCTTCCTCGGACAGAAGAAATTTCATGAATTCCCATGCGTCCCGCTTGACCTTCGAATTGGCATTCATGGCGATTTGACTCGTCACGAGGAAAGAAATGCCTGATTCTTCGTCGGCAGCATGCGGCTTCTGATAAACCTTTCCATGCTTAAAGTATGAGGCAAGCCGTACAAGGTAATCGCTTGGGCTGGTCATGAATGAATACGATAAGAGGCTTTTTCTAAATTGGGCGGTATCGCCGCTTAACTCCTTCGCATCGTAACTTTGCTTCACTCCCGTCAGTAATTCGTTGAAGAAGGGGGAATCGAACGATGCCTTGCCGCTGGCCCCGTCGATCAATCGATCATAGTTGTCGGACACGAGGTCATTCATCATGTTCTCTGGCGGCAAAAAGTTCAAGGAGTAGGTCGTACCGTTCTTGGCCGTTAACTGTTTACTGAGCTCGTTGAACTGGTTCCACGTCCAGTTCCGATCGTCGAATTGAATGCCGGCTTGCTCAAGCCCGTCAGCATCGCCGAACAAAGCTTCCAAGTAAAATTCGACAGGCATCATGTAAAGGCCGCCATTCGTTTCGGAACCTTCCATAACGTTCATCTGGTATTGCCGTGGATCAAATCCGGCATCCCGCTTCATCCAATCATCCAGATTCTCGAGCGCTCCTTTATTCTCGAACTTATCAATCGGCAGTTCGCCGGGCCTTAGCGCGAATAAATCGGCTCCCTTGCCTGATAAAACCGCTGTCGTCGTCGATTTCACGTACTTCTCGGATTCGGAGGCGCTCAGCATGCTCTCTGAAGTGAATTCTTTAAATTGAACCGTGACATTCGGATGGAGCTTCTCGTATTTCTCTTTCGCCAGCTTATAGAAAGGGGTAACGCCAAGAATGGATACGACGATTGTTTTGGGTTTATCGTCTAGCGGTTCCAGCCCCTGCGGGAGCGGATCAGCCTTCGCATTCCCGTTTGGGCTTGATTGATCGCTCGAATTTGCAGGCTGCTCTGTTGCCTTCGATGATGCTGCCGGCTCGGAAGCTTTGTTATTGTTATTGTTATTGCCATTGCCATTGCCATTGTCATTGTTATTGCCGCCGTTGCACGCTGACAAAGCGACCATCACCATGCAGCTTATAAGTACCGTTACTACTCGTTTCATCCTCATTCCCGCTTTCCTAATTTGATTACGATCAAGGAGCCATAACCCGAACACGCTCTCCGTCCATCACCGCAGGCTCGCTGCTCGCCAGAATAATCGGCGCGTCCGGAAAAATCCCGTTCAATACGACGGTATCAGACTCATTCGATTCGCCGGTTTCGATAGGCGTCTTGCGAGCATGGCTCGTATTTCCGAGCGGACCTTTATGCTCTTCGACGACGTACACGTATGCGATATGGCCTTCTTTATGAATCGCGCTGCTTGGAACGACAATGCCGTCGATGACAGAGGATGCAAACCTAAGATCCAGTCGCGCTTGTTCGCCTCCACGAAGGGATTCGTCGCTCACCGTGATTACGATGTTCACTTGAGCTTCCTTGTTCTCGATCTTCGAAACGATCCCAACCAGCGTTTCCGAGCTGCCCGCAACTTCGACTTGGACGTCCAGTTGCTGTCCGCTCTGCAGATGTTCGCTAATTTGAGCGGGTACTTGCACGGAGAACCGATAACCTTCAGTCGACGAAACGATTTGAACATCGGGTTCGGCGCCGGCGGAAACCATTCCAGCCACAGATCCCACCTGCATCACAATGCCGTCGAACGGCGCTTTCAAGACGCGATTTTTGGCTAAATCAGCCTTCATGCTCTCCAGATTCCGCTGCTGCATCTCCTTCGTCAGACGCGCGCTCTCCAGATCCCGCTTCGCGCTGCGCAGCTGGCTGTCATCCCCGCTAGATGCGGCTTCTATATACCGGTCTTGCAGCCCTTGAATAGCCAATTGCTGCTGCTCCAGCTGCGTCTTGGCGTCCAGGTAACGGTTCTCGGCCTCAACGCTTTCATAAACGACGAGCGTCTGTCCCTTATGAACGACTGCTCCTTCTTTGACCTTGACGTCCTTGACGGTCCAACCCGCTTGGTTCGATAACGAGCCTTCCTTAACCGGCTCCAGCACGCCATTGCCGGCGTATCGCTGAACGAGTTCCTCCTGCCTGCCGACGGTTGTCCATACCTTCGTTAACGTCATCGTTTGCAGCGTGTTGCTGAACAAGGTAAGCAGAACGACGCCGCTAACAAATAAAACGGCAATCAGCCGGATCTTCCTCTTCCTTCCAGTGACTGCCTGCTCCACATCTTGCCTCTCCAGTTCTTCCGCCTCCTATCCTTTAATGCCGGACATTTGAACGCCTTCAATGAAATATTTTTCCGCATATAGAAATAACAGCACCATCGGAAGCATGTAGAAGACAGACGCCGCGAACTCTACGCCCCTCGCCTCTTGCTGAACGACGGAGAGATAGACGGACAGCGGTTGTTTGAAGTCGTCTTCCAGAAAAACGAGCGGCTGCTCGACCATATTCCAATAATCGACGAACAAGAGAACGACGAGCGCCGCGAAGCCTGGCTTAATAAGCGGAATGATGATTCGATGAAAGATGCGAAAATGTCCGGCTCCGTCCATATAAGCAGCTTCGACGTAAGCGTTCGGAATCGACAGCATGAACTGCCGCAGCATGAACACGCCGAATGCGCCGAAGACGCCGGGTAGTATGATGGCACTCGCACGATTCAGAAGACCGAGATAATCGGCAACGATATAGTTCGGTACAAGCGTCACTTGAAACGGCATCAGCATCGCAAGCAGGTAAACGAAGAACATCCGGTCTCGTCCCCGAAAGCGGAGCTTTGCAAACGCATAAGCCGCAAGAGCGCCGACGATGACCTGTCCTGCAATAATGAGCGCGACCATATAGACCGAATTCCAGAACATGTTCAAATAATTAGGCGTCGCGATCAACACCGCGTAGTACTGCTCCAAAGATACCCAGTCGGGTATAAGCTTCAAATTGACAAAAGCGTCCTTGCCGCCCGCTGCCGCGTTCGTCATCTGCCCGATCAAATCATAGTTCAAACCGATCTCCCGTTCCGTCATGAGCGAATTGGTGAAGGAAATGATGACCGGCAGCAGCATCAGCGCGGCAAGCAAGGCAAGAACGAACGTGATCGCGCCTTTCGTAATGGCCTTTCTCAATCTCAATGCACTCCCCTCAATCCAAGTCCTTCGTAAATCGCCGTTCCAACGCGAACATTCCGGATACCAGCACGAGCATGCAAACGACCATGACTGCAGCAGCAGACGTAAGCTTCTGCATATCCAGCGACAAGAACATGTTGTTCATGTAGTGCTGCAGCATATAGATGCTGTCATGAGGATAATCCCCCGCGATCAAATACGTTTCCCTGAATATCCGAAACGAGCTGATGAGACCCATCAGGACGACGAAAAACAAAGTCGGCGTCAGATAAACAAGCGTGATGCGGGTTAACTTATGCAATGATCCGGCGCCTTCAAGGTCCGCCGTCTCGTAATAATCCCTCGGAATATGCTGCAAGCCGGCCAAGAACAGGATGATGTCGTATCCAATGTTCTTCCATGCATAAACGACGGCGAGCACGCCTCTTGCCCACTCCGACTTCATCCAATCGGTCCGCGACACCCCTAGTCCATGCAGCCAGCTATTCACCGCTCCATTCCAGTCGAACAGCACTTGCCAGATGAGAACGACGGAAGCTACGGGCACGACAAGAGGCATGACGTAAGCGGTTCTGAGCCAATTGCGCAAGTAGATACTTTGATTCAATAACAAGGCTAACGATAAGGATAATGCGATCGTGATCGGAACGCCGCCCAACGTAAACAGAAACGTATTCTTAGCAGCTTTCCGGAAGGATTCGCTGTGCAGCAACGCCTTGTAATTGGCGAGTCCGACGAATGAGCCGTCATTCGGCCGATCCATGAAGGAGTACTTTACGCCCATCGCGAAAGGAATCAAGTAGAAGACCAAGAATCCAAGTACGCTGGGGGCAAGAAACCAGATGGCAACGACGCTGTGTCGCCGCATGATTTTACGAAACATGGCCTTTCTCTCTCCCTCCACCTATCAGCGAAGGCTGTTGACAACGCCGCTTGCGATTGCCGCCGATACCTGATCTTGAAACGACGGTGTCATCATCCTTGTTTCTTCGTCCTTATTGGAAATATAACCGAGCTCGAGCAGAACTGCCGGCTTCGCGTTCTCGCGGATCACATGATAATCGCCAAACCTCACGCCTCTATCCTTCGTATTCATCTCCGCTTTGAATAATTGATCATGTATCTCCTCGGCGATATGCTGATCCTGCGGTTTGTAATAATAAGTCGTCATTCCATGCACATCGCTGGTTTGATAAGCATCGAAGTGGATGCTAATGAATAAATCCGCGTTCTCCGTTTGCGCTGCGACTGTTCTGTCATTCAGCGAAACCGTCTTATCGGCATCGCGCGTCATCACCACTGTCGCACCCTCTTGGATCAATTTCTGTCTCACATGCCGCGCCGTACGAAGCGTAACGTCTTTCTCGTACGTTCCTTTGCCGCCGATGGAACCGACATCCTTGCCGCCATGACCGGGATCGAGAACGATCGTTTTGCCCCTCAAAGGCAGGTTCGTCTCTTTATTCCCCCTTGTAGTCTTTGACCCGCTGACACTTGACTTCGCACTCGTCGCCCCTTCGGTTTGGATTTGGTAGAGACCTGTTGACAATACGACTCCGACAATTGCAATAGCTGTATATTTAGTCGTTGTTTTCATAAATACAGCATAATGACAGCCGATTAAGAAGAGGTGGAGCCGAAATAAAGATGAAATAAAGAATGGTTGAATCGCAAAAAAAACGCATGTCGAGCAGGCGAAAATCACCTTCAAGACATGCGGGGGACAAAATTAGCACCCGATATTAACGTTGTTTATTCAAGCAGAAGAAGAAAGCGACGCCATCCTTCGTATTGACTGCGCCATACCTCGCTCCGTGCAGCTCCAATATATTTTTGGAGATAGCAAGTCCAAGCCCCGTGCCGCCATCGAATCGCTGCCGCGCCGTATCGCCCCGATAGAAGCGATCCCACACTTTATCAAGCTGATCCTCAGGAATCCGTGCTCCTTTATTCTCGACGCAGACGACGAATTGATTCGCCTCTTCGGTCATCGAAACGACGATTTCTTGCTGTTCCGGCGTGTAGCGGATCGCATTCGTCATGAAATTCGTGATGACTTGTTCGATCCGGTGTCGGTTGGCAGCGACAAGGGCAGGAACAAGCCGAACGTTCAACCTCAATTCCTTGGCTTCGATTTCGTGCGCGAGCTGTTCGCAGACGGACTCGATCAACTTATCCAGGCAGAAGGCGTCCATCTGCATCCTGTACGTTCCGGATTCGTATTTCGCAAGCTCCAGCATATCGACAATGAGGTGGTCCATCTTGTCTACTTCCTTCTCCATCGCTTCGAAGTAATGATCCTTCTTATGCGCGGCCACGCCGTCCTTGAGGATCGACAGGCAGCTCTTCATGACGCTCAGCGGCGTCTTGAGTTCATGGGATACGCCGGAGATGAACTCTTTCCTCGTCGTTTCCAGCTGCTTCTCCCTCGCGATATCCGCTTGCAGCTTGCCGATGTACGAATACAATGTAGCGGATAACAGGTTGATATTGCGCGACAGGTCTCCGATCTCGTCCTTGGACCGGACGGGAATCGTCTCCGAGAAATCAAGATTCGCGATTTTTTTCGTCGTCCGATTGATGAGCAGCAACGGCCTTGCGATCTTCATGGAGAAGTACAACGCCGCGATCAGAATGAGCACAATGACAAACGCGATGATGTAGACATAGTAGTCCTTCATCATCTGCACGGCTTCGTCTACGGGCTGCAGCGATGCCATGGCGAAGATATAATTGGTCGTACCATTGTCGAAATGCACCGGCTGGATGAACAACTTGTACTTCACGTTATTTTGCTCGTAATCCTGGATGACAAGCGCATCCTTAAGCTGGAGATCCTCGAATAACAGCTTCGCTTGAAAGGCATTGATTTGTTCCAGAAAGAGCTTGTTGGCATAAATAAAGTCCGACGAACCTCCTCCATTCGGAAGCTTGATGTCCGTGACAGCCCCGAATAGATTCACGATCGATGATTGGTGGGACGCGATTAAATCCCTCTCCTCCATAGATTCCGGCTTCTCGCCGCCTTTGAGAACTTTACGCTTGAACGGCTCGTTGGCATACAACAATTCCCCGGTCGGAACCTGCACCAGAATAGGAATGAGCTTGGAGTTACTCTCTACTCCAGTAATCGTCAATTGATCTCCGACTCTGATTAATACTTGCCCTGAAGCTGCTTCCTCCACGCTCATGAGCTGATAGAGAGGGACTTTAATGCGCGCCTTCTCTTCCGCCTCCGTCACAGCCTTGGGCATTCTGACTTCCAGGTAAAAGTCGTTTACATCCTTAAGATTGCCATCGTGATCCAAGCTTGTAATCGTTACGTTGTTATTCCTGTAGAAAGCTTGCTCAAGCGATTGGATCGCAAGCGAATTTCCGCCTGCATCCTTATAGGCCGTCTTGAACGCCTCCATCTTCGCTTGCAAGTCGCTCACTTTACGATTCGCATAATAGTCTTTGAAGAAATACGTTTGGCCGAAATAAACGACGGCCAGTATGAGGAGGCACAACGTCGTTGTCAAAAGGAACAATTTGAGCACGATGGAGCTTCTCATGAATGCGCCTCGAACTTGTAGCCCGTCCGTACGATCGTGACAATCATAGCGGCTTTCTCGCCCAGCTTCGTACGCAGATTGCGGATATGCGTATTCAACGTACGGTCGTCGCCCGCATACTCGTAGCCCCATATCTTGGTAATCAGCTGCTCGCGCGTGATGACGATTCCCCGATTCTCCATGAGGTAAGTGAGCATCTCGAATTCGGTATGCGTGAAATTCACGATATTTCCTTCAATCGCGACGGTCCGCGATGGATAATGAACCTTGATTCCGTTTACGGCCAAGGCGTCCTCCGGCTTAGCCAGCTTGCCATTCTTGCTGCGGCTTTCAAGCAGGCGCTTCGCCCTTGCGAGCAGGACAGGCGGGCTGTACGGTTTCGTCACGTAATCGTCCGCGCCCAGCTCGAACCCAAGCAGCGTATCGTCCTCATCGACGCGGGCAGTCAGCATAATGATCGGAACGTCGGATGATTTGCGGATACGGCGGCATACCGACCAGCCGTCCAACTCCGGCAGCATGATATCCAGCACGATCAAATCCGCATCATGTTTCTGAAACAGATCAAGCGCAGTCTTCCCGTCCGCTGCTTCCAGCACGTTATATCCTTCATTCAAGAAATAATCTTTGCTGATTTCGCGCAGAATGTCCTCGTCTTCGACGATCAGTATGGTTTTCATATGGGCTCCCGTTTAGCGTCATTATTAGACCAGTGTATCGGTTTCGAATCAAGACCACATGGAGATCATGTGAAGATGAAATAAAGATCGTTCAAAATCGAAAACGCCTGGAAGAAAAAACTCGTATGTGCCTACTATTCCCATTTCAAGAATATCTAGCTCCAAGTCATACTTGCTCCGGTTTTTTCCGTCTCAACTACTGAAGTACAAGACGTCAGCTAATGCCCGGCTGCTATGATGAATTACTTAAGATGTACAACAAAAGGGAACCCGCATTCGGATTCCCTCGGCATTGCATATCAAGTTTTTCACGCTATCCCCTGACTAATCGCGCTCATAGATCGATCCCGACCGGCTGGCGAAAAACTCCGCATACACCTTCTCGGCGTAAGCATCGGTCATGCCGGCGATGTAATCGGCCACCATCCGCTCCCACGGCCATTTGCTGCGCTGCCGTTCGTAGCTTTCCAGCCAGTCCGGCGGAATGATGAGCCTTCCCGTCTCCTGCGTACGGAAGCTCTCCCACAGCCGCGTAATCATGATTTCACTGCGCTTATGCAAACGTTGAACACGGAAGTCCTTGATCAACGTCACCCAAGCGAGCTTCTTCAAAATCTCCATCGTGCGCAGCAGCTCCAGATCCTGCACGCCGTCGCGGATGAACGTGACCCGCTTCCAGCCCGTCGCGGGATCGTCGATGATGCCGACGCCGCTGACGAATTTGCGCACCCAGCGCGCTTTCATTTCACGACGCGTCCGGGAAGGCTCCCTGCCGCACTCCACGTAGATGCTTTCCCATTGCTGCAAGTAATGATGCAAGGCCTGCTTCACCATTTGCTTCATGTCTACTTGTTCCCAGTGCATGACGGCATTGCCGGGATCGTCGATGATCTCCTGCATGACGTTGGCGACTAGCCGGTCGTCTTCGAACAAGCTGGGATTCATTTGGATTTTGCCGGCACGAATCCCATCCTCGATATCATGCGTGGAATACGCGATATCGTCGCAGAGATCCATCAGCTGCGCTTCCAGCGTCGCGCAGCCGTCAGGCATACCCCATGCTTGGCGCAGGGAACGGATGCCCTCCCATTCCATGCCATAGACGCCTTTCAAGCGGCCGGGATCGTCCAGGCAGTACGGATATTTATTGATCGCCAGCAGGACGGCGGCTGTCAGATCGAGACCGCTGTCGCTGCCCGCGCGCTTCTCCAGAAACATCAGAATGCGGAAATTTTGGGCATTTCCTTCGTATTTGAGCCCGCATTCCTTCATCAGGATTTCGTTCAGCACTTCTTCGCCCTTATGCCCGAATGGAGGATGACCCAGGTCATGGGCTAACGATGCCACTTCCACGACTTCGGGATCCATGACGAGCCCCGGATGCTCCCGTTTGGCCAAGAATGGATTCGTCTTATGCAGCTTACGCGCCACTTCGCGGGCGATCTGCGACACTTCGAGCGAATGCGTCAAACGCGTCCGGTAGTAATCCCCGGAACCCGCTCCGAACACCTGAGATTTCCCCTGCAGCCGCCGAAAAGCCGGCGATTGAATTAATCTGGCATAGTCCTTCTCAAACTCATCCCGATCTTCGCTGGAGTGGATGTTCTCGAAATCAAACAACCGCATTTTACGTACGTTCATGTTCATCCGCCTCCGTCTTCGCTAGTGTAGTTTATTTTATTTTATGTAGAATGTTCGGGAATAGCAAATAAAAAACCTCACAAGCTGACGAATCAGGACAGATCGCCTGACGTCAGTTTGTGAGGTTTAAGTTAAAACGGAACGAACTTGCAGGAGGATTAACCTTCCAGCAGCAGGGATTCCGGATCTTCCAGCAGTTCCTTAACGGTTACGAGGAAACGTACCGCTTCCGAACCATCGACGATCCGGTGATCGTACGACAATGCGATGTACATCATCGGACGGTTTTCCATCTCCGTCGCGTTGATCGCAACCGGACGAATTTGGATTTTGTGCATGCCGAGAATACCGACTTGCGGTGCATTCAGAATCGGTGTCGACAACAGGGAACCGAAGACGCCGCCGTTCGTGATCGTGAACGTGCCGCCCTGCAGATCGTTCAGCGACAGCGTGTTCGCGCGTGCTTTGCCGGCCAGTTCGCCGATTTGTTTCTCGATTTGAGCGAAGCCCAGACGATCCGCGTCGCGAACGACCGGAACGACCAAACCTTCCTTCGCCGAAACGGCGATGCCGATATCATAATATTGCTTCACGAGAATTTCGTCGCCTTGGATTTCCGCGTTGAGCAGCGGGAATGCTTTCAGCGCGCCGATAACGGCTTTCGTGAAGAAGGACATGAAGCCGAGGCCGACTTCGTGCTTTTCTTTGAACGCATCTTTGCGGCGTTTGCGAACGTCCAGGATCGCCGTCATGTCGACTTCGTTGAACGTTGTCAGCATAGCTGCCGTGTGCTGCGCTTCAACGAGGCGCTTCGCGATCGTGATCCGGCGGCGGGACATTTTGCGGCGTTCTGCCGGTTTGCCGGGATCGGCTGCCGGAGCGGAAGCTGCTGGCGCTTGTGCCACTGCAGGAGCAGCAACAACCGCCGGCTTCGTGCCATGCGCTTCGATATCCGATTGGCGAATGCGGCCGAGCGGATCAAGCGATTGAACTTGGTTCAAGTCGATGCCGCGCTCTCTTGCCAGCTTGCGGGCAGCCGGCGTTGCCGACGAAACCGAAGCATTCGATTCCGCTGCAGGCGCTGCAGTTACAGGAGGTGCCGCAGGCGTCGCCGGTTTCATTTCGGTCGGCTCGGCTGCCGGCGCCGCCGGAACAGCCGGAACCGCAGGTGCGGCCGGCGCCGCCGGAGCTGCCGCTCCCGCACCGCTGCCGATCATGCCGATCGTTTCGCCGACAGCGACGGTGTCGCCTTCAGCGCGCAGCAGAGACTCCACGGAGCCTGCTTGTTCTGCGCTGATTTCAATGTTGACTTTATCCGTTTCAAGCTCTGCCAATACATCGCCGACATTAACGCTGTCGCCGACTTTGACATGCCATTTGGAGATGGTGCCTTCTACGATGGATTCGCCCATTTCGGGTACTTTAATATCACTCATGGCTGTTTCTCTCCTTGCCGAATCTAATTTAGATGAATCAGGAAATTAATTGAGTTTGCCTTTATTGAGCGCGACGGAGATAATCCGCTGCTGCTCCATGTTGTGAATGTATTGGAAGCCGCTTGCCGGGCTGGACCGTTTCGGACGGCCGATGTAGCGCACGGAAGTTTCGTTCGTTACGCGAGCGCGGATCCGCGGTTCGATATAGTTCCAAGCGCCCATGTTTTGCGGCTCTTCTTGTACCCACAGCACTTCTTTCACGTTCGGGTAACGCGCGATGATCTGCTCGACGTCCGTTTTCGGGAAAGGATACAGCTGCTCGACGCGAACGATATGCACCCAATCCCATGATTCGGATGCTTGGCCGTCTTTGAGCTCAAGCGCCGCTTCCAGATCGATGGCCATTTTGCCCGTACAGAAGATCAAGCGCTCCACTTTGTCCGCTTTCTTGCCGAGACCCGGCTGTTCAAGCACCAGCTTGAAGGTGCCATCGGTGAATTCGGACGGATCCGACGCAACGTTCGGGTTCCGAATCAGACTCTTCGGCGCCATAACGATCAGCGGACGCGCTTCGTCCGTATTCAAGATCGCGGCTTGACGGCGCAGCAGGTGGAAATATTGCGATGCCGCCGTCATGTTGACGATCGTCAGGTTGTCTTCCGCGGCCAGCTGCAGGAACCGTTCCAGCCTTGCGCTGGAGTGCTCCGGCCCTTGGCCTTCATAGCTGTGCGGAAGCAGCATGATCAGACCGGATTTCTGCGACCATTTCACGCGGCCAGCCGTGATGAACTGGTCAATGATAACTTGCGCGCAGTTCGCGAAATCCCCGTATTGCGCTTCCCAAATAACGAGCGTTTCCGGCGAGAAGACGTTGTAGCCATAGTCAAAGCCGAGCACGGACGCTTCTGCCAGCGGGCTGTTGTAGACGCCGAACGAAGCTTTCGCTTGAGGCAGCGTATGCATCGGCGAGAACGTCTTGTTATTCTCGACGTCGTGGAGCACGATGTTCCGGAACGCGAACGTTGCGCGCTCGGAATCTTGGCCGCTGAGCCGGATCGGCGTGCCGTCGGACAGAATCGTCGCGAACGCAAGCGCCTCCGCTTGGCCCCAATCGACCTTGCCGCCAGGCTCCAGCGTATTCGCGCGGCGCATCAGAATCCGTTCCAGCTTCTCGTACACTTTGAAGCCGTCCGGCCACTTGAGCAGTTCCTCGTTGATCGCGGCCAGCTTCTTCATCGGAACCGAAGTGACGATGTCTTTCTTGCGGCGTTTGCTGCCGGCATCGTCCATTTTCGGTTGCTTATAGGCTTTATCATTTCCTTTGACTTCATCCAGCGCGGCTTGCAATTTCGACAGTCCTTCTTGACGAAGACCCTCGACTTGCTCCTCGCTGAGCAGCCCTTTCTCCTTCAGCTTCTCGCTGTAGATACGGGTTACTACCGGATGCTTGCGCAGCTTCTGGTACAGCAGCGGCTGCGTCGTTTCCGGATCGTCCGTTTCGTTATGGCCGTGACGGCGATAACCGACCATGTCGATCAGGAAGTCCTTGCGGAATTTCTGACGGTATTCGCAAGCGATGCGAACTGCGGCGATACAAGCTTCCGGATCGTCCGCGCTGACGTGCACGATCGGAATTTCGAAGCCTTTAGCCAAGTCGCTGGCATAGTACGTAGAGCGGGAGTCCCGGCTCTCCGTCGTGAATCCGATACGGTTGTTTACGATGATGTGGATCGTACCGCCGTTCTCGTAACCGGGCAGCTTCTTGAAGTTGAGCGTTTCCGCCACGATGCCCTCGCCGGCAAACGCCGCGTCGCCGTGAATCAGAATGGCCGCCGCGCTGCCCAGATCCGCTACCGGATAGCCAGGTTTCGAACGGTCGTCCTGCGCCGCGCGCGTGAAGCCCTCGACGATCGGATTGACGTATTCCAAGTGGCTCGGGTTGTTGGCCATCGTGATCCGCGTCTCGACGGTCTCGCCTTCCTTCACGGAACGATGCGCGCCCAAATGGTATTTCACGTCGCCGGTCCAGCCGATATTGATGCCCATCGCGCCTTCGGACGGGAACAGGTCCTTGTCCTTGTTCGGCGAGTGGTGGAACTCGGAGAAAATGGTCGTATACGATTTGCCAAGCACATGCGTCAGTACGTTCAGACGTCCACGATGCGCCATGCCCATCAGAATATGCCGTGCGCCGTCATGAGCCACTTCTCTCACGACTTCGTCCAGCATCGGTACTAATGTATCAGTTCCTTCAATCGAGAAACGTTTCTGACCGACAAACGAGCGGTGCAGGAAGGTTTCGAATTGTTCAACGTCGATCAGACGCTTGAGCAGCGCGATGCGCTCATTGGCGGTCATCGGCTTGCTTGCCATGCCGATTTCGGCTTGGCGGCGCAGCCAGGTGCGCTCGTCTATTTCATGGATATGGGCGAATTCGAAGCCGAACGACTTCGTGTATACGTCCTTCAAGTGCTTGATGGCTTGCTTGGCGTTCACGATCGATCCCGGCGCTTCTTCCCAGATGAGCGATGCGGGAATCGCTTCAAGATCCTCGTCGGTCAATTTAAACGTCGCTTGCTCGATCAATCTCGTGTCCGGCAGCGGCGTCAAACCGAGCGGATCGTTATCGGCGGCCAAATGGCCGAACGTGCGGATGTTGCGGACCAGCTTGCCGGCGTCGACGATTTTCTTCAAATAGTTCGGATCGAAAGTTTTAATGCTATTGGAACCGTCCGTCGTTGCCTTCGAAGGTGATGATACGTTTGCGCTGCTGCCCGCGGTTACGGACGGCGGCGGTCCCCACTTCTCGAATAATTCTCTAACGGCGGCATCTACTTCGTTCGGATCGCGCAGGAAGCGCTCGTACATTTCTTCAATGTACCCTAGGTTCGGACCGTAATAGAGCTCCCATGGCGACTTGCGGTCAATACTGTCTGCTGTCATTAACGGCTACCTCCATCAATAATTGTACAACGGGAATTCAACTCACTTCTGCTTATTCCTATAACCCGTCATATTGTTCATCCATCCATGATAACAGAACTAATTGGGAGGAACAAATAATGTGACGAATGTCCTCATAATCTTCATATTTAGGCGTCCCTTCATTCGACATTGCTGGGAGAAGTCGTAAAAAAAGGCTGCCAAGCGTCATTTCTGACGGCTTAGACAGCCTTGGGTATCCGATTCGACGAAATTATGCAGAAGCGAATTCGGTTTCTTCGTCGTCTTGGTCACGGTCTTCTTCCTTCATAACGCCGTTAATGAGCAGTGCGGTAATCAGGATGAAGGCGATCAGAGCGAGGAGCGGTATGGTGACGCGTCCGCCGAACCAGTCCAAATAATCTTCGCTGCAGGGTACGCCTACCGTGCACGGTATCGCCCGGGCCAATGCCGGGATCTGCTGTTCCAGGTAATGGTACAAGGAAATGCAGCCGCCTAGAACGGAGAGCGGCAGCACGTACCGGATGATTTTGCGGTCCTGATAGTAGCAGGCGATTCCGAGAAGAATGACGATCGGATACATGAAGATCCGCTGATACCAGCATAGATTGCATGGAATGAATTTCATGATTTCACTTAAGTACAAGCTGCTGCCTACCGCGACAATCGATACGACCCATGCGAAATACAAGGCGTACCTCTGGAAAAACGCGAGAAAAGGCGACTTTCTCATCATTCGGCCTTATCTGCCGCTAGTGCTTTATCAATCGCTTCCTTCAACTGTCCGTAGTTGGAGAAGTCGCCCTTATATTCCTTGCCGTTGATGAACAGCGTAGGCGTTGATTGCACGTTTGCTTTGCGCGCGGTCGAAGAGCCTTTGTCGACTTCCTTGATGTACGTCTTATCCTCGATATCCGTCTTCATCTTGTCGTAATCGACGTCGATCTTGTTGTCCTTCGCCAGCTGCAGCAGATAATCCGGCGTCGCCCAGTTCAGCTTCTCGTCCGGCTGGTTCTTGTAAAGCGCGTCGTAATACTTCCAGAACGCGTCGTTATTCTGATGGAACACGGAATGAGCGGCCAATGCGGCAGTCTCGGAGTCAGGTCCGATGATCAGGAAATCCATGAAATACATGGCTGCTTTGCCCGTATCGATATATTCCTTCTCCAGCTGCGGCTTCACCTGTTGACTGAAATATTGGCAGGCCGGGCATTTGAAATCGCCGAACTCGACGATTTTGACCGGAGCGTCGGTTTGGCCGAGAACCGGAAGGCTTGCATAATCGAAATCCGTCGGATCCGACTTCGGCGTGAAAATAATCGCGGCGATGATGCCGAGCACGACGACGATCGACGTCCCCCAAATCAATTTTCTCATCGTTTTGCGCTGCTTCTCCAGCCGTTCTTGCTCGGCCTTGCGCTGGCTTTTGTACGCCGTCTTCTTAACCGGTTGTGTCATTCGCTTCCCTTCCTTTTCTATCATTCTACTTGAATTGTATGAGCCTCCAACTTAGATGTCAATTCGACGGCCGTGTCAAGCTAGTGAGCGTTACGCCCTGCGGCAGAACGGCCTCGACCTGCGCAAGTATCGAAGCATCCTCCAGCTCGCGGCCGAAAATCGTCACGATTCCTTCGTCGTCGCGTTTGCGGATCAAACGACCTAGCCCTTGGCGAAGGCGGAGCAGCATGTAAGGCATGTCCACCTGTCCGAACGGATCGGCCGATTCGCGGCGTCTCGCGGTGAAGACGGGGTCATGCGGCGGGAAAGGCAGCGACCACATCATGACATGCGATAACGACGGTCCCGGAATGTCCAAGCCTTCCCATAAGGTAAGGGCGCAGAGCACGCTCTGCTCGTCATTTTGGAAATCCGCGATCAAATGGCTGATCTCCGCGGTGCCTTCAAATAAGAAACGATAAGCCGAGAATTCCGGTTTGCCCGCAATGTCGGCTTGGAACCGGTGCAGCTCTTCCTTGGACGGAAACAGAATGAGCGCGCGGCCTTCCGACAGCCGCAGCCGTTGAAGCGCCAGGTCCAGCTTAACCGCGCGATCGGTCTCGCTTGCATAGGCGGTACGCATACGGTCCTCGTAATCGTAAGGCGAAGCGACGGAGAAGCTCAGCGCGTCCTCAATGCCTAGACTGTCCGCAATATATTGGAACGATCCGCCTACGGAGAGCGTCGCGGAAGAGAACACGACCGGTATTTGTTTCGAGAATACGCGCTCCTTCAAGACTTCCTTGACGAGCTTCGGCATAATGACAAGCGTCGTTCCGTCCCGGTCTTCTTCCACCCACGATATGAGTCCTTCCGGCTCCTTGAACAGCCGAAGCGCCAGCTGCAGCATCTCCAGATGCTCTTCCACGATCGTAAGCTGATAGGCGTCGATCGTGTACATGCCGCTCTCGAAGACGAGTTCTTCTTCGATGCCGCCCAGCAATGCGCTGAAACGATTCAGTTCGTTCAATAGCTCGCGGGTAAGCGGAACCTCCCGGCGGTCCGAGGCTTCGACGGCAATGCTGCCCGACTCGAGGAGGCTGAACAGCTTCTCGCTTTGTTCGATCGCATCGTCAATGACGACAGCCAGCGATTCGCGGATTTCCCCCTGGAGCAAGCGCGTGATGATCGACTCGAACACGCTGTGCTTCAACTTGTAGGTCAACGCGCTCTGGGCGGCGGTTTCCAGCAGATGGCCTTCGTCGAAGACGACAGAGCTATGCTCCGGCAGCAGCGGCAGCTGTCCTTCGCGCTTGCGCGCTTCATACGTCCACACATGCTCCATATAGAAGTCATGCGAACAGATGATGATATCCGCCGCTTTACGGTAATGCTCGCGCGAGAGCGTCTGCCCGCAGCGATGTCGGCGGCTGCATACGAGGCAATCCTGGAACACGTCCCAAGATATCGCGCCCCACTGCTCGTCCGTCAGATGCGGATAATCCTTCCGGTTGCCATAGGGCTGAAACGCTTGCATCGCACCCGGGCTGTTCACGAAATCCGGCAGCGAGGCATATACGTCTCCGAACGCTTCCAGACTGTCCAGTCCGCCGCGCGCATCGTCCAGCTTGTTCAGGCAAATATACTGGTCCATCGATTTGCCGAGCCGGGCATCGATCGTCAAATCGAGGTATCGGGCCAGCTTGGCGATATCGCCCTCCGGCTTCACCAATTGCTCGATCAGCGATTCGTCCGCACAGGCAATAATCGCCGGTTTGCGCGTGTACCGCGCATAGTTAATGGCGTAAAGCAAATACACGAACGTCTTTCCCGTGCCGACGCCGGCTTCGGCGAAAATCGTCCGTTTCTCGTTATAGGCGCGTTCCAGCTGAAACGCCATATAAATCTGCTCGTCCCTCAGCTCGAAGCCCGCTTCGGGCAGCCTTTCATAAAACACATCCGCGATCCAGTCGCTTGCCTGCTGGATAAACGGCACTTTCGGGTCAAATTCAAAGGGATACGTATTCACTTCTCGAGAGCCTCCAATCAAGCCTTAATCATAGCACGACAGCACAAGAAAAGGCTAACCCGTTTTGCGGATTAGCCTCTGCATAACGTCGCTTTCGGCGTCAGCGCCCCTTAATCAAGAGACGACATCGAAGCCTTGATCTTCGATCGTCGATTTGATCTGAGCGATCGTGATGGCTTTCTCTTCGAAATCAACCGTCACCCGGTTGCTCAGCAGGTCGACTTTGGCGGATACGCCTTTCTTCTTGAGCGCGCCCTCGATGCTGTTGACGCAGTGCTGGCACGACATGCCTTTCACTTCGATTACGCTTGTCATGATCCGTCATCTCCTTCGATTCGAATGGATTTAAATAAGTACAATCGTCTAAACAATCAAACCAACCTACGCGATTTCTTGCTTTCCTTGCTTTCGGTACCGCTGCAGCCGAAGCGCGCTCAGCACGACCGATACGGAGCTCAGCGCCATGGCGGCGCCGGCCACCCAAGGCGCCAGCAGCCCGGCCGCGGCGATCGGAATGCCGACCGCGTTGTAAGCCAATGCCCAGAACAGGTTCTGCTTGATGTTGGACATCGTCCGGCGGCTGAGATCCATCGCATCGGCAAGTCCGTTCAAATCGCCGCGCATCAGCGTAATGTCCGCCGTTTCCATCGCGATATCGGTGCCGGTGCCCATCGCGATTCCGATATCCGCCGCCGCCAGCGCCGGCGCATCGTTGATCCCGTCGCCGACCATGGCCACCTTCTTGCCCTGCGCCTGCAGCAGCTTCACTTCATGCGCTTTGCCTTCCGGCAGCACTTCGGCCAGCGTATGCTCGATGCCGGCCTGCCTTGCAACCGCAAGCGCCGTTGCCTCATTATCGCCTGTTACCATCATAACCTCCAGGCCGAGCGCCTTCAATGCGGATACTGCCGAGCGGGACGTCGGCTTGATCGTATCCGCAACGCCGATGCTTGCGGCATAGACGCCGTCGACGGCTGCCAGCATGACGGTCTTGGCTTCCGCTTCAAGCGCCGCGAGCCGTTCAAGCTTCGCATCGCTTATCGGGATGCCGCGCCCCAACAGAAACCGACGGGTGCCGATGACGATCGCGCGGCCTTCAACGACTGCCTCGATGCCGTATCCCGGCACGGCGGCGAAATGCTCCACCTCCGCGGCAGGCACGCTGCCTCGCTCGCGCAGCCCGGCAACGATCGCTTCCGCGAGCGGATGCTCGGAGCTGCCCTCCGCCGCCATGATCCAGCTTTGGAGCGGAGCGGGCTCGAAGTCCGGCTCAAGCTCCAGATCGGTCAGGCGCGGCTTGCCTTCCGTCACCGTGCCCGTCTTATCCAGCACGATAACGTCGATGCCGTGAGCCCGCTCGAGATGCTCGCCGCCCTTGAACAGGATGCCGAGCTCGGCAGCGCGGCCGGAGCCGGCCATGATCGAGGTCGGCGTCGCCAAGCCGAGCGCGCACGGGCAGGCGATGACCAGCACCGCAATGGCCGTGCGGAGCGCATCCGGGAATTCTCCTGGACGGATGGCGAAGTACCACAGCAAGAAAGTCGCGACGGCCAGGCCGATAACGATCGGCACGAATATGCCCGAGATAACGTCCGCGATTCGCTGGATCGGCGCCTTCGATCCCTGCGCCTCTTCTACGACGCGAATAATCTGCGCCAGCACGGAGTTTCGGCCAACGTTGACAGCTCGAACCGTCAGCGCGCCCTTCCCGTTCATCGTCGCACCGATGACGCGGTCTTCCGCTTCCTTCCGGACCGGCACGCTCTCCCCGGTCAGCATGGACTCGTCGACGTAGGAGCTGCCCCCGACAACCGTGCCGTCCACGGGAATCTTCTCGCCCGGCTTCACGAGAACGAGATCTCCCGGCATTACTTCTTCAAGCGGGAGTCTGAGCTCCTGTCCATCGCGAACGACATTGGCATGCTTGGCTTGCAAGCCCATAAGCGCGCCTATTGCCTGCGAAGTACGGCCTTTCGCGAGCGACTCCAGCAGTTTGCCAAGCAGCAGGAAGCTGATGAGCAGCGCGCTCGTTTCATAATACAGTTCCAACCTATGCATGCCGTCCCCTGCGAATGCCACCGTCTCATAGAAGCTGTATAAATACGCGGCCGATGTTCCCATCGCGACCAGCACATCCATATTTGCGCTGCGGTTGCGAAGCGCTTTATACGCGCCGGCGTAGAACGGTCCGCCGATCCAGAACTGCACCGGCGTTGCCAGCGCGAGCTGGAACCACGGGTTCATCAGCCAGTCCGGCAGCGCAAGGAAGGACAAGAATTCGAAATGTCCCGCCATCGCGGCCAGAAGCGGCAGCGACAAGATCGCGGCGATATAGAAACGCATACGCAACCGTTTCAGCTCCGCTGACTTGCCGGGGAGCTCCGTTTCCTTATGAAGCTCCGCCTTAAAACCGAGCGAATCGACTCTATCCATCAACGCCGCAGGACCGGTCAGTTCGGCGTCGAACTCCACCCGCGCCGTCTCCATCGTTAAATTCACGGCTGCATTCGAGACGCCTTCGATCCGATTAAGCCCCTTCTCGATCCGGGCCGCACACGACGCGCAAGTCATGCCGCTTATCTGGAAAGTCGTCGTTTGCTTCGTCATGGCTAACCATCCCTTTCCCTGCCGTATACCTCCATGGGGTATCTTCCGTATGTCCACTATAACATACCCCATAGGGGTATTTCAATAGACAAAAAAAAGACCCTGCAACCCCGATTTCGCTGCCGGCCTTCTCGTTATTTGATCAGTTTGTTCATCGTGACCATCAATTCCTTTACGACCTCGTGGTCGCCCTGCTGAATGCGGTCGATGACGCAGCTGTTCATATGATGCTCCAATAACAGCTTCCCTACGCTGTTCAGCGCCGATTGCGCCGCCGCGATTTGGTTCAGAACGTCGTCGCAATACGTGTCCTTCTCGATCAACCCTTTTATCCCGCGAATCTGCCCTTCGATCCGGTTCAATCGCGATATCAAATTGCTCTTCGTCTCTTGGCTGTGCGAGCTCTTGCGCTCTGCCGCATGGCCTTCATGAACGTCCGTTCCGCTGTGGCAAGACTGATCCATTCCCGTCACCCTCCTTTTTTTCTCACTATATCATACCTGAGGGGGGTATACAATCGGCTCCATCAGCCTTGGTATAGGAATACAGCGGCCATGACGAATACGGCAAGCCCGAATACGTACGGATGGAGCAGAACAGTGCCAGCCTGGACGTTGTCCTGTGTTTCCGATGTCTCCGATTTAAGAAGCGAGACCGTTTCTTCCAGGATCAGTTGATGCAGTACTATATGTATGAATACGAAAATTACGTCGACGAACAGGACCATCATTCCCGCGTGACTGCCCAGCATTACCCCCAGCATCGCGCCCATCATGCCGCCCATGATGCCTGCCAGCATGCCGTCGAGAGCCGCCATCGTACTCACGGGCTTGCCTGCCAGATAACCGCATACGATCCCGAGCAGCACCGCTCCAGCCGTGGAAACCGCCAGATCTTGCGGGTACAGAATGCCGGCGATCGTGCCCGCCGCAAGACTTTGCATCATGCCGACCGTCATCGCGATCATCATCCCGGCCATGCAGCTGATCGCAGCGCGCCGCCGATAGGCGAAGAGGATCGAACGTCCGGACAAACCCGTAACCGCTGCCATGCTAACGAGGTAGAAAACGGTCATCGTTTGCGGCCCCTTTCAATCGTGTATCTAAGATCGTATTCGTAAAGCGCTGTCAATATTCGCAGATGAAGAATTTCTAATCGAATTCTCATAGAACGCACGAAAGCCTTGCAGGCCTTGTATTCAAAAGGTTGCAAGTAAATGTTGGCAAAAAATCCTGTGGTATAGTTGGATTAGGTTAAAAGTCCTGGGGACATGCGGCCATTTATCCATAAACATGAATACGATCATGCACGTACACCAAGGGGGAACTACAAATGATGAAGAACAAATTCGGTAAATTGATGATGAGCGTAACGGTCAGCTTCTCGCTGCTCCTGGGCGGCACCGCCGTGCTTCAAGCCACGCCGGCGCACGCGGCAATCTCTGCTTCGAAAGCTTCGGGCATTATCTCTTCCGCTAAACAATATATGGGCAGACCTTATAAATACGGCGCTTCCACTTCGACTACGCGTTATTTCGACTGCTCTTCGTTCACGAAACGCGTCTTCGCGATGCATGGCGTTACGCTGCCGCGCTCGTCCAAAGCGCAATCCAAAGTCGGTTCGTACGTCAGCAAAAGCAATCTGAAACCGGGCGATCTTGTTTTCTTCTATAAACCGGTTCACCATGTCGGCATTTATATCGGCGGCGGCAAAATCATTCACACGTACGGCAGCCCCGGCGTTACGATCAGCACCATCAACTCCGGCTGGTGGAAAACGCATTACGCATTCGCTCGCCGCGTTTAGTCGCCTGAGAGCGCTCTCGCTCCCGTTCGTATCCCTAACATTTCCAAGCCTCGTTCCGATTGGGACGAGGCTTTTGCATTGCCGGGAAAGAAAAAACCTGACGCGATCGGCGTCAGGTAAATCCGACAACTCAGCCTGCACGGCTTGAAAGACCTGCATAGTGAGAAGGTATACCGGGTAAATGGCCGGCCGAAGGGGCCGCTGGTAATGGAAACCGTTGGCGGACAGGAGATCCGTTATTAAGATGAGAAAGCTGGTTTGCGGTGATTATTTAGGATAATAGCGGATTCTGTGGCCGCTCGTTCGTTAATAACCCCATTTTCATACGTATAGCGGCTCCTGTGGCCGCCAAAATATTCTTTGGGAGTGCAAAGCTGCGCTCTGGTCATGCTTAGCATGCGCCGTGGCCGTGCTCCGGCCGCGACCGGACAGCTGCCTGCACAGCGGGCCGTTTTATTTACCAACCTGTTAAAGTCAATCAATCCTTGCGCCAACGGGCCAGCAAGGCAAGCCCCGGCACCCGGACGAAGTAACGCGGCCGCTTCACGCCTGCCAATTGCGAGCTGTAGATGCCCACATGGCCGGAGAACATATAGCTGACCAGGCAAACGGCGCCCATATAGCCCGCTCCGTGCAAGCCGAACAGCTCCAGTCCGAGGAAGAAGCAAGCCGCCGGCGCGTTGGCCGCGCCGCTGAATACGCCGATCAAGCCAAGTCCGGCCAGAAAAGGCAGATCGAGATGAAGAAGCGGCGCCAAGGCATTGCCGAGCGTTCCGCCGATAACGAACAGCGGCGTCACCTCGCCTCCCATGAATCCGCTGCCCAGCGTAACGACTGTAAAAATCGTTTTCCACAGGAAGGCTAGCGAAGACAACGGCTCTTGGAAAGCTTGAACGAGCAGCGGCAGGCTTAGGCCCAGATAATCCCTCGATCCGACGGCATAGACGAGGCCGACGACGATGAACCCGCCGATGAAGCTTCTCGCGCTGGCATGCGAAGCGACGAGGGCCATGCCTCGTTTCAAGTAGGAAATGCCGAGCGTGAACAGCAAACTCATGAAACCAAACAGAATGGCTGCTACCAGTACTTTCAACAGCACGGACAACGAGAAATGCGGGATGGCGCCCATCGAATAATGCAGATGATGGATGCCCCAAGCGCGTGTCGCGTAATCGCCCGTAAATGCCGCAATCAAGCAAGGAATGATCATGCGGGGCGAAATCCATCGCCCCATCGTGACCACCTCGAGCGCGAATACCGCCCCTGCCATCGGCGTCCCGAATACGGAGGCGAAACCGCCGCTGATGCCGCACATCAGCAGCATCCGCCGATCGCTCCCTCCCGCCTTTACGAGCCGGCCGACAACGTCTCCGAGACTACCGCCCATTTGAACGGCCGTACCTTCCCGCCCGGCGGACCCGCCGAACAGATGCGTTGCCCATGTGCCCAGCAGCACGAACGGCGCCATGATCGCGGGTACGCGCTCGTACCGTTCGGCCGGTTCATCGCCGGCACGGATTTGTTCCACGATCAGATTGTTCCCTTTGCCCGCATTGGCGCCGTAGTTCTTATAAATCAGACTTACCAGCGCGCCGCCGAGAGGCAGCAGCCACAGCAGCCATGGCTGGTTCGTTCTTACGTCCGTCAGCCGATCCAGCCCCGCCAGAAAAAGCGCCGAAGCGGTTCCCGTCAGTCCGCCCATAATCGCGCTGTACGCGATCCATTCCAATAATTTACGCATGTTACCCTCATTCCGCTTTCCGACCGCCCGTCTGCGCGCTCTTCGTTTTCTCTAATGATAGCGGCAGCCAAGGGGATCCGGCAACAATCTTCTGGCGAAGGGGTATAAAAGGCATGCAAAAACGCCCATCCTAAACGGAGGATGGAGGTGAATACAACCAATGGCTAAAGACGTGTTATGCGAAGTGAATTCGTGCAAATATTGGGCTGCGGGCAATCAATGCAACGCTTCCTCGATTTACGTAGTCAGCAATCGCGGTAAACAAGCGAACAATTCCGAAGAAACAGACTGCAAAACATTCGAATCGAAAATTTAATCGTTGCATCGGGCCGCCTTTTCCTAGAAGGCGGTCCGATGTCTGTCTATCGGTAGTATAACCAACGATGATAATAATTATCAGTGAGAATAAGAAGAAACTTATCCGGCCGATTTAAACGGTGCCCGATAAGTTTCTTTTTTCGTTCCCACGATCCAACTTCCCCTTCGCCGAACGCTATCCGATTTGCGCCGATTCGGCATTCTGCCCGCTCAGCCGAAGCTGCTGCGTTGCGAATTCGCGATACATCGGATGCGTTGCCAGCAGTTCTTCGTGCGTGCCTTTGCCCGTCATCCGGCCTTTCTCCACGAACACGATCTGATCCGCATCCACGACGGTCGACAACCGGTGCGCAATGACGAGCGTCGTCCTTCCCGCCATGAGGTTCGTGAGCGCCTCCTGCACGACCACTTCCGACTTGCTGTCCAAACTGGACGTCGCCTCGTCCAGCATCAGAATCTGCGGATCCCGCAGCAGCGCTCTCGCGATTGCGATCCGCTGGCGTTGGCCGCCGGACAACTTGATGCCGCGCTCGCCGACTTCCGTGTCGTACCCCTGCGGCAGCTCGCTGATAAAGTGATGCGCGTACGCCATTTCCGCCGCGTGCCGAAGCGCTTCTTGACCGACCTCATAATCGATGCCGTAACAAATATTCTCGCGAATGGTGCCTGCAATCAACGGACTTTCCTGCGATACATAGCCGATTTGCTTGCGCCAGGAACGCAGCGAGTAGTCTTCTATGTCGTCCGAACCCAGTTTGATGCTGCCGCCCGTCGGTTCATAATACCGTTCCAGCAGCGAGAACAGCGTCGTCTTGCCGCCCCCGCTCGGTCCAACGATCGCCGATACTTTGCCGGGCAGCACATCGAACGTTAAATCGTGCAGCACGGGCTCGCTGTCCTTGTAACCAAAGCTCAGCTGCTCGAAACGGATCGCTTGGTCAGCCTTCTCGACCGGCTTGCCCGCATCATGGTTTTCTTCGGACGCGTCGAGAATATCGATGATCCGTTCCGTGGCGCCGACCGTTTTCTTGAACTGCGTGAAGAACGTGGAAATTTGCGACATCGGCATGACGATTTGCATGAGGTACAAAATGAACGCCACAAGCTCGCCCGCCGTTAGGGCGCCTGACGATACCCGCATCCCGCCGTAGCCGACGATGACGACAAGCAGCATTATCATCACGAAGAACATGAGCGGCGCGATCAAGGCCTGGATTTTGGCCTCTTTGCGGCCGAAGCGGAACAACCCCGCGATTCCCTTTTCTCCCGCCTCATACTCGCGCGGCTCGGCATTCATCGATTTCACCAAGCGAATTTCGGACAGCACCTGCGTCAATGTCGCGGTGAAAGACGCCGTCTCCGTCTGCAGCCCTTTGGAGACGAGATACATTTGCCTGCCGAGCGGTACCATGAACAGCGCCGCAACCGGAATGACGGCCAGCATGACGGTCGTCATCTGCCAGTCCATATAGAACAGCACGACGATCGATCCGATGACGGAAATAATCCCGGTGAGAAACCCGGTGAAATTCTCGGCGATGAGCTGCTTCACGACGCCGGTGTCGTTCGTCATTCGGCTGATCGTCTCGCCTGTCCGGTTGTTGTCATAATAGGATACCGGCAGTCTCAGCAGCTTCCTCCAGAGCTGATCCCGCAGATTCGCCACGACCCGCTGACCGGCAACATTCAGCATGTACATCGACAAGCCGCTGACGACCGCCTGCAGAATGAACACGCCGCCGAACGTCGCGATTTGTTGAAAGGACAAGCTGCTGATATCGAAGCCGTCGACGAGTTTCTTCGTAAACAACGGAATGATGAGCGAAATGAGCGTTCCCGCCAAACTCATGGCGACCGCGGTCGCGATTAGGCTTTTGGACGGCTTCGTCCTTTTGAGCAGCTTCAGAAACAGCTTCCAGCTGCCTTTTTTTGGGCTGGATTGATTATCGTCTTGCTTTGTATCGCGTGAAGATTTCATACGATTCCATCCTTTCGTCTCCGTTAACGCATAGTTGGCTTGCTGTTGAAACCAAGATACCAACGGATCATGAACGGATTATGAACAGGACGGTACGATATGCTGGAAGAGCAGCTGTTTGGCGTACATGGCGTTTCGCTTGCCGTCCGGTTCCTTCCGGATAGCCGCGACGAGCTCGAGCGAAGGAACGACGAAGATAAACTGTCCTCCGTAGCCTTTGGCGAAATAACAATCCACGGTGCCGTTATGCGCCGCATCGGAGACCCACCAATGATAGCCGTATTCACCGAAGATCGGCGGATCGTAATGCTGCAGCCCTTTATGATGGGAAGTCGTCGATGCTTCGACCCACGATCGCGAGACGATGCGTTCGCCTTCCCATTCCCCGCCCTGCAAGTACAGCTGGCCGAATTTCGCCATATCCCAAACGGTCAGATGCAGGCCCGCTCCTCCTTCGTGGATACCGGACGCGCTGTTCCATCTCGGTTTACGGAAGTTCAGCTTGCCGAACAAATTCGCTTGCGCGAAATCAAACGTCGACATCCCCGTCGCCTGCGTCAAGATCGCCGACAACAGATGCGAGCCGCCGGTGTTGTAGGCGAACGCGCTTCCGGGATGATGAGCCATCGGCTGCGACAGGATGAACGCGACCCAGTCGTCGCAGCGCTTCATCTGCCAATACGGTTTATCGAAATCCGGCCAATCGAGGCCAGAAGTCATCGTTAGCAGATGGCGCAGCGTCATTTCGCCGTATCTCGCGTCCTCTGCGTCTGCAAGCGAAGGGAAATAGGTCGACACCGGCTCCTCCACGCTCGTAATATTGCCTCTATCGATGGCAATGCCGATTAGCGCCGATACGAAGCTCTTCGTGCACGAATAGACCGCGCCCAGCCGATCCGCGCCTTTCTCATGCCATTCCCACAGCCGTTCGCCGCCCTGCAAGACGAGGACGTCTTTGATTTTCCAAGCCTGCAGCTTGGCGAGAAGCTCGTCCGTGACGAATGCCGGCCGTTGTTCCAAGGCAGATGAATTCATAACCGGGACCTCCCTTTCGATAAAATATCACTTTATGTTCCATGCCGGACGTGTACAATAGAAAGAGCGGACTTGCAGCCACTGCGGAATTCCGCGGCTTTCCAATCCCATCCTTGAGGAGGCTCTCTCGATCATGGCATTTATCCAGTGCGATTTCTATTCCGATGTGCTTGGCCTTTCCAGCTCGATGTACGTTATCTTGCCTCAAAACGCGCAATCGCAAATCGGCATGACGTCGAAAGCGACGCAAACCAAGCATAAAACGCTGTATCTGCTGCATGGCTTGTCCGACGATCATACCATTTGGCTTCGCCGCACGTCCATTGAACGGTACGTCGCTTCGCTCGGCCTGGCGGTCGTCATGCCGGCGGTGAACCGCAGCTTCTATTCCAATATGGCGAGCGGCGGCGGCGATTATTGGACGTTCATCAGCGAGGAGCTTCCGGCGCTGGCGCGTTCCTTCTTCCCGCTGTCGGACCGGCGGGAAGATAATTTCGTCGCCGGATTGTCCATGGGCGGCTACGGCGCATTCAAGCTCGCGCTCAATAAACCGGAGCAATACGCGGCTGCCGCAAGCTTGTCCGGAGCGCTCGACATCTCCTCGTTCGAGAATCATGCGCCCGCCGATTTCAAACGCATCTTCGGATCGGCCGAAGCGGCGAACGCGCTGCCGAACGACCTGTTCTTGGCCGCGCAAACGTTGAAGGAATCCGGCCAGCCGATCCCAAGCTTGTACCAGTACTGCGGGACGGAAGACTTCCTGTACGACGCCAACGTCAAATTCCGCGGTCATGCGCAGGAGCTGGGCCTCCCTCTCACCTATGTCGAAGCGCCTGGCGACCACCAATGGTCATACTGGGATGAATACATCCAGCATGTGCTCGAATGGCTGCCGCTCGGCGAGTAATCGGCCGTGGAGGGCATACATATGCACCGTTCGCACGCCGCTTGCACGCGATTATCGCGCCGCTAGCCGACACCGACGCAAAGCCGCAGAAGCAGGCGCAAGCCATGCCTCTGCGGCTTTGTGCTGTTCAGTGCTAACCATGCAGCAGGATCGGCGTAATCGCCACGCCGGAAGGGAAACTCCCCGTCGGGAGAATGGCGATCGGCAGCTGGCTGGCCACCTCGATCACGGCGACATAGCCGAACGTCAGGATCGTGACATAGATTTTGAGTCCGTCGGCGGTAATGGCGATGCCGCTCGCGTTGCTTCCTTTCGGCAGCTCGATCTTCGTCAATATTTCGTTGCGCGTCATGTTGACGGCTACGATCTCGTCCGAACCCCGGCATACCAAATAAACGAGCGAGCCGTCCGGCGTAATGAGCAGCTGCTGCGGTTCGCTCCCGGCATCCAATTGCACGGTGGCGATCACGGTATGCGTAGCGGTTTGCAGGCAATAGGCGCGATCATGATGACTGTCGGATACGTAGGCGTAAGCGCCGTCGGGAGTAAGCGCCACCGACGAGGGATGAGACCCGCGCGGCAGTTTGACGGTCACGGATACCGTTAGCGTTTCAGCGTCGATGACGGCGATCGTGCCGCGATTGATCATGCAGCAATACACTTTCTTGCCGTCCGGCGATACGGCGAGCGCCGACGGATCGCTGCCGCGCGGAAGCGGAATGAGCTTGATCAGCGATCTGGAATCGGTATCGTAGACGGCGACGTAATCCTGAATGACCGTTGTCACGTAAACTCTCGCGCCGACGGGGGACACCGCCAGCGCAAGCGGCACGGCTTCCTGCGGGAACGACAATTCGCCGCTCGCTTCGTGCGTGAGCGTATCGATGATTTTGACCGTCTTATCGCCTTGGCAGACGACGTAGACCTCCCTGCCGTCAGGGGTGAAATCAAGCATCCGCGGGCTGCTTCCCGCCGGAAGCTTAACGGTCGCCACTCTGGCATTCGTATCGGTTTGAATGACGGTCAGCGTGTGGTGAGTGTGGTTGGCCACGTAAGCATGCAGCAGGTCGTCGGTATTCGCCGACTGCGGCGTCAATACTTGCTGATCGATCACGCTGCCCGACTCGTCAAGCTCCGCCATCGAAGCGGAAATTTCTCCGGCAGCCATTCCGCTGACCGTCACGCGAATGCCGAACACAGGCAGCAGCAGCACCTCGCGCATCACGGAATACATGCATTTCGAACGACCGGCGGGACCGAGAACCACGTTCCCGAGCGTTTCCGTCTGCACGGAACCGAACCCCTTCTCCAGACCGGCCGCCCCGTCGCCATGCTCGCCATTCCAAATCGTATACAGCTGGATGACGGCCCTCGCCCGCTGTCGGCCCCGATTCAAAATGCTGATGTTCAAACTCGCCGTACGCCGCTTTTCCCGATTATACAGAAGTCCTGTGTCCAATACCGGCAAAGGTAGGCCTCCTCTACTCTTCCATTCCTCTATTCTATGTACTGCTGGCGCAATTGGAGAGGGCAGCTTCCCATAACGAATTGGTAGATTGCTATTGCAGCGTACGGTTGGAGTTAGAATCGGCAAGCAGCAGCTCTAGCAACGGCAAAAGCAAAAGAGACACTCCCGTTAATCAGGAATGTCTCTCCGGTATGGCTTTACAATGGCATACATAATCATAATCAGCCTTGCGGCCCTTCGCCCAGCAGCGTCCGGATTTCTTCCAACCTGGCGATCATCGATTTCATCTCGATGGCGAGGAAATCCTCGTCGGCTTTGCGAAAAGCATCTCGGAGCCGCTCCAGCTGCCCGATCGCGTCAGGCAGTTCGCGAAACGCTTCCTCCGCATGCTGATAATAAGCATGCACATGTGTTGCAGGCGGTTTGCTCACAGTTTCAGTCCTCTCCTTGGGGGAATATCGGTATGCATAACACTCTAGCATTCCAAGGCAAAGACTGCAAAGCAAACGCGCCGGCATACATCCGGTTAATCAGCACATCACCTTCCTCATAAGAATAAGAAAGTGCGCTGCGGCTGCTCAATTTCAGCATGCATGACGTTAACACCTTTGTCGGCGTTATTCTTCAATGCGCCCGTGCAGCCGAAGCTCCGCAATGCGCCCAGCCTCAAGCAGCGCCTGCCTAAGTTCCCGCTGCCCGTCATGCTGCAAGCGCATGGCCATCGCGGCCAAAATATCTTCTATCGTCTTCCCGCGAACGGCGATTATAAACGGAAATCCATGCTTCTCCGCGTAAGCGGCGTTCAAACTGGCAAATCGGTCGTATTCTTCCGGCGTCAATGCGTCAAGGCCTGCCGGTCGCTGTTCCTCGATAGAATCCGTCGTCATCGCGGCGCGCGAAGCCAGATCGGGATGGGCCCTAAGAAGCGCGATCGCCTTCTCTTCCGGCGCTTCCATCACCGCCTGCATCATCGCCTCGTGCAGCTCGTTCACGGAATGGAACGGGCGCAGCTGCCAGACGCTTTCCGCCACCCATGGCGAACGCTCGAATACGGAACCGAGCTGCGCGACGAACATCTCGCGGCTTAACGTGTTCAGCTGCCACAATTGGATCGTCATAAAGAGGCCTCCCAGGCCGTACCTGCCGGCCGGTATCCTTTCTTGCTCGCGCATGGAAATCCCGACTGGTATTCATGCAGATTCATGGGGCTTCCCTCCTTTGATCTATCGCTGCACTCGCTCGCTGTTTGCGAACGCCCATCGTTCATCGTCTATCGTCTATTCGTTCATTGTCTAACGTTCATTTTGCCCTTGCATGCACGCGCGACCATAATCGCCTGGCTTTATCCAGTTGTTCTCGCGTATCGACATCGATGAAGGACCATTCCGCCGCATAACGGACAACCTTCCCCCGATAATCGGGCGATTGCAGCACGCTCCAAGCTCCGGCGTCGCCTTCCAGCCGGCATAGCTGCGGAAATACCGACTGGCTGAAAATAACCGGAGGCGCCGCGATACCGCCGTACCCGCTCGCGACGAAATCAACCGTCGGATCTTCTCGATAAACCGAGACTAGCCGCTGCAGCATACTCACGGAGATGAAAGGCTGGTCGGCCAGCGCAAGCAGCACGGCGTCCGGCTCTTCGGGCAGCAACGCCTGCACCCCATGCCGGATCGATCGCGACATCCCTTCCCGCGCATCTTTGCAGGGCGAAATCCGGAACTTCGGAAGCTTCGCGCCGCTGCCTGTTCTGTCGTACAACCACAATAACGGGTCCTGAGGCCGCACCACGACAACGGTCGACTGAAACCCGCACCGCCGCAGCTCCAGCAGCCCTCGGCTTCCGACCGTTACGCCAGGCGCCAGCTCAAGCGGAAGCTTCGCCTCGCCCATCCGCCGGCTGCAGCCGGCTGCCAAATAAACCGCTCCGATTTTCATACGTAACCAGCCTTTCTTCCGCCCCGATTTCCGCCGCATGGCGGACAGCGGTCAAGTGCGCGGCTATGCGGATAACGGTATCATCTTAGTTATCTATGTTATATTATATTACATAACGCCTCATTAGTGAACGCAAATGTTAGATATGAGTTAAATTAAATAACATAAATTCGTCGTTTTGACGCGACAAAAAATCCTTCTCGCCGCCCTGGTCCGGGAAGCAAGAAGGATTCGTCCGTTATTTCCAGCTTTACTGCATATAGTTCGGAGCCATCGACTGCGAGTTGCCGACGCTCGGCACCGAACCTTGAACCTGCGCCATCGCTTGATTGATTTTCTGCTGAATGAGCTGAATCTGGCGCTTCTGCGCATCCATTTGCATTTGAATTTGGTTTTCCGCCAGCTGCAGTTCCTTCTCTACGCCGTACAGCGCTTGAACGATGGACTGCAAGTGCTGCGACTTCTGGTCCAGCCCCGCGCTCTTGAGCGCTTCCTTGGCACGCTGCGCTTCCTGTTCCTGCTTCAGCTTTACCTGCTCCTGAAACTGTTCGTACGATAACTGCTGGCTGTTGGCCGATTGGCCTGACAGATCGTTATTCATGGACGTCCCTCCTCGGTATGCAACGGATTGCTCTGCTGTAGCATACCCCGTCCATGGATAATTATGTATGCCAGGGCCGCATCGCTACGATTTCACTTGTCCCAGCTGTGCCGCCAGTTTCTGAAGCTCTTCGTCGCTCAGCTTCCCGGCTCCGTATCGTACCTGTTGATAGTGCCGAATCAGCGATTCCGTAACGGCTGGGGAAACATGTTCGATGCGCTCCCCGTCCAGCTTGCGCTGAATCTCCTGCGGCGTTAAATGCGGCTGATGCGCGAAACCTTTCTTGACGGCATTACCGATCCAGCGGCGATAGAGATAGCGGACCCGGGATTCGTTGTCGTTCAAATCTTTCCATTTCAACCGTTCTTCCTTCGACCGGCCGAAGAGCCTGCGGAACGAACCTTCTTTCTTCCGGATACGCTCGATCTCGTCGACGTAGCCGCGTGCCGCGACGCCTTTGTCCCTTTTAAACATGGCGACGAACCGTTTGCGCAGCTCCTTCAGCCAACCGGGCAGACGATTGAGTCTACGCGCAAGGACGTATAAGAGTGCGATCGCGATTATCGCGGCGATGGTGTACATGGTATAGTCCAGCCAAGCCCAATTCTTCGGCGGACTTTCGGCCGGCGGCATGAAATTCTCGATCGGCTTGACTTCTTCCTTCGGTACGTCCCTTTGCGCGCCGTGGTACTTGAGCAAATCCATCAGCCAGGTGAGGACGGAGTGAAACGCATCGCTCAGCGCTTGCTGAAGCTGGATGGCCAAAGAGATCAGCACGGTCACGATCATCGCGAAGCCGACGAAGATTCGATTGTTTCGTCTGACGGAAGGTTCCACCATAGGTCTCTCCGCGCCGGACAGCGTCTCCCGGCCGACCATGTTGCGGTTGGTCAGGAACAGCGCGGCGAACAGCGTCAAGACGCCCGCGATCAAGAACACCGTCCGGTAATCGTCGAACTCGCCGTTAACGTTGTTCACGACCGCTACGACGAAGTAGAAGATGACGCCGATAATGAAATCCTGCGACATCAGCCTCATTCCAAGCGGCGCGCCCGGAAGCCTGGTGCCCCGGTAGACGGCGAATACGCCAAGCAGCATCAGGATGATGCTCCAACTCGATACGCCGAGCAGCACGATGCCGCATGCCCCGGAGACCAATGCGGCAAGCAGGATTTTCGGAAAAGGATGCTTGAACTTCAGCAGCGCGTTGATCCCGTAGCCCAGCCAATACAAGACTAGCAGCAGCAGTGCGTCCGCGGCCAACGACAGCGTACCCGGAGGCATCCAAATGTACTCGGCGAGCACGATCGGGAAGAAGAGCATCAGTTCCAGCACGCTTGCAATAAGCAGGCTGCCGATTAATCGGCGCAGTTTGAGGCTCATACCGCTTCCGCCTCCTTCTCCGCGATGGGAAGCCAATCGACTGCATGTCCGTCTCTTCGAAGCTGCCCCATCATCTCCTCGATGTCTTCGCTGATGAACGCGGAAATGACGACGACGTCGCTGCGCTCTCCCCATTCAGGCGAGAGCTGCTCCAGCATCGTGTGGAACGGCAGCGTGCGGGCAATGACCAGCTTCGACATCTGCCCGAACACATAATTCAAATGCTCGTGCCCGCCGCCCCGCTCCGTAACCATGACTTCGCCCGGTTTGTCCATATCGTGGCCGTTGCATACGAAAGCGGTTTCAAGCCCTTGTTCCGTAGCCAATTGCATAATGCCTGCCGCAAGCCGAATTCCTTGCTCGATGACGGACGTATCGGTGACGTTATGCCACATCCCGGCGTGATCCTCGACGTTCAACGCCACGATCAGCCGAAAATCCGCCGTATAATCGCGCCGGTGAACCTGCATGTTTCCCGTTCTCGCCGTCGCGTTCCAGTTGATCATCTTGAGCGGATCGCCGGGACGGTATTCCCTAACGCCGCTGATGGCGAACGGATCTTCCACGATCCATCTCCGCACCGCGATATCTCCCTGCCAGCTTCGTGAAGGCAATTGAATCAAGCTGCGGTCAGCAGGCAATGGATAGACGAGCAGTTCAACCTCCAGCGGAATGGACTTCCACGTGCTGAACAAGCCGAACAAATCGCCGAACGTCAGCGAGGCGCCCGTGATCCGATAACAGCCCCGCTGCGCGGCGTGTACGACATGTCTCCTCGTCAGCTGTTTATTGCCCATCAAGCTGAACAAACTGCGGTGATTTTGAAAAAGCTCTCCGTTGCTGACGGCGAAATTGGCGTCGCTCTCGAATTTCAGTCCCGCGTTAAGCAGCGATTCCACGCGCAGCCACGGAACCGGGAGCAGTTTGCCGTTCGAGAGTTTCTCCACCATCTCGATGGCATCGCCTTCGAAACAGGTTTGCACGTTGAACGATCGCGAATAGCTGACTTTGCGCATGCCGTAATAGCGAAATAAGAAACGCTGAAGAAAAATAACGATGACGGCGCTAATGATATACCAAAGTATGCCCATGGCTTACCTCCCTCCGCAGGCCGTTTAAGCCCGGCTGATAAGCGGCTCGTCTGCTGGCACGGAAATCGAGGACAAGATGCTGTGTATCACGTTCTCCGCCGCTTCGGGACGCATCCGCTGCACGCTTCGCAGCGAAATCCGGTGCGCCAGAACCGGTACCGCCATCGCTTTGACGTCGTCGGGCAGAACGTGGTCTCTGCCTTGAATCGCCGCCCTGGCTTGACAAGCGCGCAGCAAAGCCTGACTGCTTCGCGGACTCGCGCCCAACACCGCGTCGGGATGCTTGCGCGTCGCTTCCACGATCGCGAGCATGTAACCGAGCAGCTCCTCGGTCACCTGCACGCTCGTGTATTGCTGCTTCGCTTCCTCGATTTGCGATGTCGTCACGACCGGAACCAGCTGCTCCAGCGGACTGTCCGCCATGAAACGCTTCATGATCGCGATGCCTTCCGAGGTCGTCGGATATCCCATTTTCAACTTGAACAGGAACCGGTCTAGCTGCGCTTCCGGCAAGGAGAACGTCCCCTGCTGCTCCACCGGGTTCTGCGTCGCTATGACGAGAAACGGCCGACCCAGCTCATGCGTCGTGCCGTCGATGCTCACTTGGCGTTCTTCCATGCATTCCAGCAAACTGGACTGCGTGCGCGGCGTAGCGCGGTTGATTTCATCGGCGAGCACGATATTGGCGAATAACGGACCCGGCCTGAATTCGAATTCGCCCAGCTTCTGATTATAGAAATGAATGCCCGTCAAATCCGACGGAAGCAGGTCCGGCGTGAATTGAATTCGTTTGAATTCCCCGCTGATCGATTTCGCTACCGCCTTGGCAAGCAGCGTCTTCCCCGTGCCGGGCACGTCTTCCAGCAGGACATGGCCAGAGGCCAAAATCGCAATAATCAATTGATCCACAATTTCTTCTTTGCCGACGATGACTTTGCTTACGTTCGCGCGGATGGCGTTCGCCGTCTGCGCAATATTTCCCACATTCATCTTACAGAGCTCCTCTCATTTTCCAGCGAAATGTAAGTGCTTTCTCTTGTAGTATACCTGCAATCGCCCGGAGGAGCTATCCCTTTACTTCGTTTGATTATCCGGACCCAGCATGTCGATGCCTCGCATGTACGGCCGGAGCGCCGGCGGAATGTATATCGAGCCGTCTTGCCTTTGGTGGTTCTCGAGCAGCGGGATGAGAATGCGCGGAGTTGCGACCATCGTATTGTTCAGCGTATACGCGTGCCGAAGCCGGCCGTCCTCGTCCCGGTAACGAATATTCGATCGTCTAGCCTGAAAATCGAGCAGCAGCGACGCCGAATGCGTCTCGCCATAGCTCTCTCGGCTCGGCATCCATGTCTCGATGTCGTATTGCTTGTAATTCTTCTGCGACAGATCGCCGCTGCAGACAGCTACGACGCGGTAGGGAAGCTCGAGCAGCCGCAGCAGCTCCTCGCTGTTGGCCGTCATTCGCTCCAGGTGGTCCAGCGCTTCCGGGAGATCGGCCTTGCAGATGACGACCTGCTCCACCTTGGCGAATTGATGGACGCGGTAAAGCCCCTGCACGTCTCTGCCCGCCGATCCGACCTCGCTGCGGAAGCAGGCGCTTACCGCCCCAAGCCGCTTCGGCGCGCTCAAATCGACGATTTCGCCGCCGTAGTACGATACGAGCGGCACCTCCGACGTTCCGGCCAGCCATTTATCCTCACCTTGGATGCCATAGCTCTGATCGCGATTCCCCGGAAAATACCCCGTCGAAATCATCGTTCCTTCCTTGACCATGACCGGTACGTCCAGCAGCTCGTAGCCTTTGTTCAACAGCAGGTCGAGCGCCAGCTGCTGCACGGCGCGGTGAAGCTGCAAACCGCCGTTCTTCAGCACGTACTGCCTAGTGCCGCCAATTTTGACGCCTCTCGGAATATCGACGATGCCGAGCGACTCCCCAAGCTGCACATGGCTGCGCGGTTCGAATGCGAATTCCGGCGGCCGGCCTTCGCGGCGCACCTCCACATTGTCGCGATCGCTCGCGCCTTGAGGCGTATCGGGGGAAATAAGATTCGGCACCTGCAGCATCAGCACGTTGAATATCTGTTCGACTTCCCGGAACTGTTCCTCCGCCTGCTTAAGCATCGCCAGCTGCGCTGCCGCTTGCCGCTTCTCCTGCTCCGCTTCTTCCTGTTTGCCTTCCCGCATCAGCCCCTCGACCGCTTTCGAGCTGCGGTTGCGGCTTGCGCGCAGCTCTTCCGTCTCACGCTTCAACGCTCTTCTCCGGTCGTCCACCGACAACAGCTCGGCGATCGACAGCGCAATCCCCTTCCGATCTGCCGCCTCCTGTATGTCCGCTGCCCGTTCCCGTACTAAACCGATTTCCAACATGTTCAACACTCCTCGATTGTCATTTATTAGGTAACAAAAAAACGCGCTCCCGTCCCATCATAATGGGACGAAGAACGCGTTCGCGGTGCCACCCAAATTAGTCAATCGCAATTGACTCTCTCGGTTCCGCGGGTAACGGCACGGTGCCGGACTGCTTGGAGAACGCGGCATTCGTCATGCCTGGCTCTGTACGCAGCGCCTCCGAGTTGGATACTCATCATCGGCCTGTTTGCATATTGGAGTAAGTATAGCAGAGCTTCATCAGCGGCGCAAGCGGCATCGCCCCGGACGTTGAAGAATGAATTAGAGAACGGAAGAAATCAGTTCATTGTCCAATACTTCGCGCTCGAATGCTTCTAAGTACTTCGACATGCAGTTGCAATAGTAGTCTCTTCTGCAGATCGGGCAAGGCACGGTCAGAAGACGGTTTACGCCGATCAGCTTCCACTCTGGATTCTTCGTGAAAATAAGGCGAATTTGCGTATTATCAGACATCGTAACGACGAAATGATATAGACCTGCTGCCGGATTCACATCAGCCGCTGCAAAATCTTTAAATTTCATATTGAATTTCATAATCAATCTCCTGTTTTGTAGATTTGAAAATTCCTTGTAAGCTTATTAAATTTGCGACTGAATGTCAATTTATTTATACAGTTTACCCCGAACGGCCGCCTCTCAACCCTTGCGAAGCAACGGCTGCCGATTCCTTCCGCGGCGCTGCCGAGTTTCCCCCTGTAAATCGGATAGAAACTTGTAAGCGCATTACTATGACTTCCAATAGGATGACAAAGGGCAGCCCCCTTCCTATTAGAAGAGAACTGCCCTTGCAAGCGGCCTCTTAAGCGCCAGTTTGCATCGCAAGCGATTGCTGCATCTCGAATTGCGTCATGTAAAGCTTCTTATATAAGCCGCCCTGCTGCATCAGCTCGTCATGCGAGCCTTGCTCGGATATTTGCCCGTCCTTCACGACGAGAATGATATCCGCATCGCGAATGGTCGACAGCCGGTGCGCGATGATGAACGCGGTCCGACCCTCAAGCACCGTCTGCAGCGCCGCTTGGATATGCTGCTCCGTTTCCGTATCGACGCTGGACGTCGCCTCGTCGAGGATCAGAATCCGCGGATCGGACAGGAGTACGCGGCCGAATGCCAGCAATTGACGCTGGCCGACGGACAGCTTGGATCCGCGCTCTTCGACCTGCGTCATGTAGCCCTCCGCGAACTGCGACGCGAATTTATCGATGCGGACGCTCTCCGCGGCTCGGCGAAGCGCTTCGTCCGACGCATCTTCGTTTCCGTAGCGCAGATTGTCTTCGATCGTGCCGGAGAAGATAAACGAATCCTGGAGCACGATACCCATCTGCCTCCGAAGCGATTCTAGCGTGACCGACTTTACTTCCTCGCCGTCGATCAAGATGCGGCCTCCGGTCGTATCGTAGAAGCGCATCAGCAGATTGACGATCGTGCTCTTGCCCGCCCCTGTCGGGCCGACCAGCGCGACGCGCTGTCCCGGCTTGATGTGCACGTTCACGTTGCGCAGCACATCGGGTTTATCCTCTGCGTAGCGGAAGGATACATTGTCGAAGATGACTTCGCCTTTGATCTGTTTCATAACCAGCGCGCCTTCGCGGTCCTTCACTTCCGGCTCGGTATCCAGGATCTCGAAGATCCGTTCCGCCGAGGCCATGGCCGACAGCACTTGGCTGTACACCTTGGACAACGCGCTGAGCGGGCCCCAGAACCGCCATAGATAATTGATGAACGCCATGATGAAGCCGAGCGTCAGATCGCCGTCCATGACGGCATTCGCTCCGAACCACAGCACGATGCAAGTACCGATCATGCCGATCATCTCGACGGAAGGCCATACCATCGATTCCAGCGTGATGGCGCGCATGAACGCATTCTTGTTGCGCGTGTTCAACTGCTCGAACCGGCGGTTGTTCTCCTTCTGGCGGGAGAACGCTTGAATGACGCGAATGCCTTGAATCGTTTCGTTCAGGTTGCCGTTGATAGCGGACATCGTTTTGCGCGAATGCGACCAGGATCCTTCGATCTTCGGCTGCATCAAGCCCACGATGAGATAGAGCAAAGGCAATGTAATGAAAGATAGCAGCGCCAGCTTCCAGTCCATCCAGAGCAGAATCACAATAATACCGATCAGATGGGTGAATTCCATGACCATCGTGATGAGGCCGCCGTTAATCAGCTCGCCGATGGCATTCGTGTCGTTCGTGATCCGGGACATGATTTTCCCTGCCGGCCGGCCGTCGAAGAATCGGAATGATAATGATTGCAGGTGATTGAACAGCTGTTGACGCAAATCGAACAGAATGCGCTGTCCCGTAAAATTGATCATCTTCGTATGCAGATAGCCCAGCAGCCAGCCGATTGCCTTGGATCCGAGCAGCACTGCGCCGAGGATGTTGATGACCATGAAGTCTTTATCCATAATGCCGTCGTCGATGATGTATCTGACGAGCAGCGGCTCCGCTAAGCTTAACGCCATGTTAATCAATACGATGACGATCACGAAGCCGATTACTTTCCGATAGGGAAGCACATAGCGGAACAGCCGTTTAAGATACGTACGATTAAACGGCTTTTCTTCGATCTCTTCGCCGGAATCCCACTCCACTTGACTCAAGTCCAGCCCCCTCCTTTAACCCGTTCATCTCGTTTATGTTTTTGTTCTCTATGTTTATAATTAGTGCCATTAACCGATTACCGCGAAGCCGCGGCTTCTTGCATTTGAAACAGATTGCGGAAGAATCCATCCTGCGCGAACAGCTCCCGATGCGTGCCTTGCTGCACGATTCGGCCCCGATCCAGCACGATAATGCGATCCGCCCGTTTCACGGATGACAACCGCTGGGCGATAATGAACGTCGTGCGGCCCTTCATTACTTCCAGCAAAGCCTCGTGAATCGCGGACTCCGTTGCCGTGTCCACGCTCGCCGTCGCCTCGTCGAGGACGAGAATCGGCGGATCCATGAGAATCGCGCGCGCCAATGCGACGCGCTGCCGTTGACCGCCGGATAGTCCGACGCCGCGTTCGCCGATGATGGTGTCGTACCCGAACGGCATGCCTTCGATAAACGAATGGATTTGCGCTTTGCTTGCCGCCCACTCGATTTGCTCCTGCGTCGCTTCCGGTACGCCGTAGGCGATATTCTCGCGGATCGTTGCCGAGAACAGGAATGTTTCCTGCGGAACGATGCCGATCTTCCGGCGCAGTCCGTCCAGCTCGTAATCCTTGACGTCGGTGCCGTCGATCCGCAATGTCCCGCGGGTGACATCGTAGAACCGCGACATCAGCGCGATGAGACTGCTTTTGCCCGAACCCGTCGCTCCAAGCACCGCGATTACCTCGCCTTGTTTCACGTTCAGCGAAATGCCTTCGAGCACGCCTTCTTCGTTCGCCGGATCTTGATCCGCGAAATGGAACGCGACGTCGTCGAAGATCACGTTGCCTTCGATTCGTTTGACGTCTACGCTGCCTGCATCGTCTTGGGCGATATCGACGGGCGTATCCAAGACTTCGAATACCCGCGGCGCCGCTTTCATCGCCTGCTGCATGATGTTGATCTGCCAGCCGAGCATGTTGAGCGGCCAAATGATGCCCCACGTGTACCATTGGAACGCCATGAACGTTCCGAAGGACATCTTGTCGTTCGCCACGTACAGCGCGCCGAACCATACCATCGTCACGAACACGATGCCGCCGTAGAAGTTCATCAGCGGAAACGCGGCCGCTTCCAGCTTCGCGCGCTCCATGTTGGTCGTGAAGTTATCGTCGTTGCGATCCTCGAATTTGCGCTGTTCGACTTTCTCCCGCGCGAACGCCTTGACGACCCGAATGCCGGAAATGTTCTCCTGCAGCGTCGTCGTTAATTTTCCCATCTGCTCCCGAACCTGACCCCATGCAGGACCGACTTTCTTGTTGAACCGATACAGCGCGTACATCAGCAGCGGAATGGTCGCCATGCTGAGCAGCGTCACCTGCCATTGCATGAACAGCATGAACCCGATCGTGCCCACGAAGGTCAGGACGCCGGTAAACATCGCCATCGCGCCGAACCCGATGAAGTTCTTGACCGATTCAATATCGCCCGTCATTCTCGACATCAGTTGTCCGGTCTGCGCTTTGTCGTAGTAGCTGAAGGACAGCCGCTGCAAATGCGTATACATTTCCTCCCGGAGCTTGAAGACGACGTTCTGTCCGACCAATTCCTGCGAACGTCCTTGCACGAACATCGCCAAACTTTTGGCTACCTGGATGCCTGCCAGCGCCAAGGTGAAACCGAGAACCAATTTTACGTTTTTGTCTGTAATCCCCTTATCGAACACTTGTTTCAACAGCCACGGAGCTGCCAGGTCGACGATCGTCCCGAACACCAGCAGCAGCGCCGAGATGACGACCCATTTCATGCTCGGACGTAAATACTTCAGCAAGCGCAACAACATGTTCATAGCTTGCATGCCTCCTTTATCAACAAACGGCTCCAACGATAGACAACAAAAAAGGAGACCTCGAGCCGCACGGCTCAAAGTCTCCTCACACGCCTGAAACAGGGCAGCTGGTTACAGCTGTCTCATGCGTTTAAGAAGTCGGGCCGATGGACTGCATTCATCTTGAAATCGCGCACGTCATTCACGAAGAAAATCATATCCATCGCCCTCCTTTTCATTGTTATTGTTCGTTTGGAACATCCAAATCTTATCATCACTTCCAGTCAAGCGCAAGAGGCTCAACTGAAAAAAAATGTTTATTTCTGAAGGCTCGTTCGCAGTCATTTCTGCGAATACCTCGCCCATTCGACGCTTACAGATCGCGCATCGATTCGAAATCGGATGCCGTTATGCCCTGTTCGACCGCGAATTCGTAATCCTCGATATCGTAGACTTGGACCGGAACCTCGGCTTCCAGCAGTTTATCCTGAAACTCGAATTGGTCCGACAGCAGCGGCACGCTCAGCTTCATCGACGTCAGCAGCAGCTCCGTTTCGATCGGATCGAAATATTCTCCGTACTGGGCGTTATCGACCGCATGCACGACCGTGAACTGCACCATCTCGCTCAGCAGCAGCGGCGAGCTTTCGCGCCAAGGCATCTGCAGCGAGCGCTCGATTTTCTTGCGGTTGAACGGATCTTCGAAGAAAGCGATCAGTTCCTGGATCTTGCTTTTGACATGCTTATCGTCTTCCGGATCGTCCATTACGGGCTCCGGACCGTCCTTCATATCGTAAAGTTCCATGATCGTGGAATATGGCAAGACAAAATCGACCGGCCGGCTTGGCACGAGCAATTGACCATAAGTAGCAACCATCACGGCTTCAATAACGAATCGCCGTCGCATTCTATCTCCCCTTTCAAGCAGTGTTAGCTTATTATACAACATATTGTTCGCGCCACACAGAGCCAAATGCTTGATTCCGCACGGGATGCCTCGATTGAAACTCTTATCCGTGCAGCTTCAGCTCCACTAGAAGGATTGCGGTTATACATGCAGCGCGCTTGCACCCAGACATGCAGTGTTCCCTAGAACCCTGCATGCAGCGCGCTTGCACCCAGACATGCAGTGTTCCCTAGAACCCTGCATGCAGCGCGCCCTACCGCCGAGGATATGTTAAACTAATATGTATTATTGTTTCCTGAATTAAATGAGTATTGGAGTTGATATGAAGATGCAAATGTCAGACGAACAAGTCATTATTATCGGAGCCGGTCCATGCGGGCTTGCCGCGGCGATCGAATTACAGGCCGTCGGGCTTAACCCGCTTATCATCGAGAAACAGAACGTCGTTCATTCCATCTCGCAATATCCGACGTACATGAATTTCTTCAGCACGCCGCTGAATCTGGAAATCGCCGATATTCCGTTCACGACGGCAAACGAGAAGCCGTCGCGGCTGGAAGCGCTGAATTATTACCGCAATGTCGCGCTCCGGCGCAATGTCCGGATCAACGCGTATGAGACCGTTAAGGCCGTGGAGCCGCAAGGGGACGGCAGTTTCCTGCTGCATAGTTCCAACCGGAACGGTGAAACCAGACAGTACCGCGCCGATGCCGTCATCGTGGCGACAGGCTATTTTGACCACCCCAACCTGCTTGGCATCCCCGGCGAAGACATGGACAAAGTGACCCATTTCTTCCGCGAGGCGCACCCGTACACGGGCATGAAAGTCGCGATCATCGGCGGCAGCAACTCCGCGATCGACGCGGCATTGGAGCTGGAGCGCGTCGGTGCCAGCGTCACCGTCGTCTACCGCGGCGAGAACTATTCATCGAGCATTAAGCCGTGGGTTCGCCCGGGCTTCGAAGGGCTCGTCGGCAAAGGACGGATCGACATGCGTTTCGCATCGCGGATCGTCGCGATCGGCCCCGGCAGCGTTACGATCGAGCATGCGGGCGAACGCGAAGAGCTCGCGAACGATTTCGTCCTTGCGCTCACCGGCTTCCGCCCCGATCGCGCGTTCTTGAACTCGTTCGGCGTCACGATGGAGGACGAAGGATACCCGACCTTCGACGACGAGACGATGGAGAGCAACGTGCCGGGCGTTTATCTGGCTGGCGTCGTCGCTTCGCGTCACCAAGCGAACGAAATCTTCATCGAATCCGGCCGGTTCCATGGGCGTAAGATAGCCGCGCACTTGCTGGAAACCGGCAGGATCCGTAAGGCTCGCTAACAGAAAGGCTTTGATTCCCGCTCCTGCGACACATGGAGGGAATCAAAGCCTTTTTGCTTGCGATCGACGACTCAAAGGCTGACGATCGGCTGAATGCCATCCGAATCCGCGCCGGAAAACGTCATCAACGTCGCGATCTTCTGCAGCCGAACGTACTCGCTATTGGTGAGATCTGTCCGGAAATAGGCGAACATGTAAGCCGCCTCGATAAAAGTCAGATTCGGATAAACGGCGATGTTCTGGTTCGAAAACGGATTATCCAGCAGCACCTGCCACTCGCCTTCCCGCTCCGATTCGGGAATGTCCCGGAACACTTGCGCTTTCGTGCGGATGATGCCTTCATATTCGCGCCAAACATACGTCCACGAAGGACTGATCCGCCCGGGCTCCGGAACGGCCTTCATCGCGCGCTTCAGCAGCTCCGACGCCGCCCCGCTCTCCGCTTCCAAGTAGGACCGGAGATAGAGCCGAAACTCGTCCAGAAATCTGCGCATCGGCGTAAATCCAGCCGACCGCAGCGCTTCTCCGAAATGATCCGCGTCGCTGTCGCTTCCTGGCTTCAAATCTCTCAGCTGTGCGAAATAATCGTCAACGCTCGTATTGTTCATCCCTGCTCTGCCCTCCCGCTCATGACCGGTTTAGCTTTTGACGACGGAGATCGTGCCGTCCGGCTCCAGCAGCAGCGTCCGCCTGCTGTCATTGTTCAATTTGACGTTGAACAGCTTCAGCCGCTCTTCCTTAACCTCCAGGACATCCCATGCGGTATCGTCCTCGTAGCCGGCTGCCGCCAGCGCCGAAGCGGCCGAGCGCTCCGCCGTTTCATTATCGTCCCACCAAAGCGCGCCATAATATGCAAAATCATACACATTCTTAAGCATCCCGCAGGCGATTTCCCCGGATGCGCGGTGACGCAATACGTTCGGCATCTGCGCTGCTCCCTTCTGCCGGGATCCAATTCCCGTACGCGGCGAAAATCAAACAAGGCCCGGCACTTGCGACGCCGCGCCTTGTCTGAGCAACTAAACAACTTCAATTTCTCTTCACATGCTTCACGCTCTATAAATACGCGTTCTCGTGCTTTGCTTTCAACCGCTGCCAGCGGCGATCGACTTCGTCTTCGAAACTTTTGAGCGCGTCGGCATACTCCGGACGGGTCATATGCTTCGTTTTGCCCATGTTCTTGAGCCAGTCGGCCAGCGGAATCCGTTTGCCCTTGTCTTCCGGATTGAAGGTGATGGACGTAATGCCCTCCTCCACCTCGTAAAGCGGGAAGAAGCAGCTGTTCACGGCTTCGTCGATCAGCGTTTGGCCGATCTTCTCCTCGGACAGCCAGTTCAGCGGACAAGTAATGAGAATTTTGCCGTACACTAGACCGACGTTTTGCGCGTAATACTGTGCCTTTGCCGCTTTGCGCAGCAAATCCTGCGGAAGCGATTCCGAGCCGGTGAATACGTAAGGAATGTTCGTGGCCGCCATGATTTGCGCCGTATCCTTGTGGTGGAACAGCTTGCCGCCTTGATGCTTCCCAACGTTCGATGTCGAAGTGCGATGGCCGAGCGGCGTCGAGTACGAGAGCTGCGCGCCTGTATTCATATAGCCTTCGTTATCGTATTCCAGAATGATCATCTTATGGTTGCGAAGCGCGCTGCCGATTGCCGGCCCCATGCCGATATCCATGCCGCCGTCGCCCGTGATCATGACGAACGTGAAATCATCCTTCAAGCCGTACTGGTCCAGCTCGCCGCGGCGCTTGCGCTCCCAGAACATTTCGACGACGCCGGACAGCGTGGCCGCGCCGTTCTGGAACAGATTGTGAATGTACGTCGCTTTATGCGAGGAATACGGGAAGCCCGTCGTGACGACCATCGCGCAGCCTGTCTGGTACAGCGCCACGATATCGCCTTCGATGCCTTTGAAGAACAGCTCCAGCCCGGAGAAAATGCCGCAGCCCGGACAAGCGCCATGCCCCGGAGCGAGCCGCTTCGGCTTCTTCGTCAGCTGTCGGACCGGAGGTACCTTCACCTTCAGCTTGCCTGTCGCTTCGTCACGGTCAACCGTGATCAGTCCTGTCTTGAGATCCTCGTATTTCAACGGCTCCAGCACGCGCTTCGGCGCTTTGGAAGGATCGCCCGGCGTGTGGCCCCAATAATCGAACGGCACATCGACTTTGCCCGAATTCGCGGCTTCGATAGCCAGCTCGAACAGATGATGTCCGTCCTCGGCATAGAAGTCCTTGCCGCCAAGGCCGTAGATCCGGCTGATGACGAGCGTATCCTTGGCCCCGTGCGTGAAGAGCGCCGCTTTGATCTCGTTCGTCATGTTGCCGCCATGGGCGCCGTATGAGTCGGCGCGGTCGCCGATCGTCACGGCCTTTACTCCGCGCAGCGCTTCGGCGATTTGCTTCGCCGGGAACGGACGGATCATGTTCGGCGCGATGGAACCGGCCTTGATGCCTTTGGCGCGCAGCTGGTCGACGACGTCCTTAATAATCTCGGATGCCGAGTTCATCAAGAATACCGCCACTTCCGCGTCGTCCATGCGGTACTGATCCAGAATCGGATAATCTCGGCCCGTCAGCGCTTCGTACTCCTGACGGATCCGATCGAACACTTCGGCCGCATTGTACATCGCCATGGACTGCTGATAACAGTTGTTGATATAGTCCGGTTCGTTCATATACGGTCCGACCGTGATGGGATTGTTGCGATCAAGCACATGCAGGAACCCTTCCGGCGAATGCTCGCCGACGAAGGCATGTACGTCCGCGCGATGCGCGAATGTCTGTACGCGGCGCTTCTGGTGGGAGGTGAAATAGCCGTCGGAAGCGACAAGCACCGGCAGCCGGACCTGCGGATCCTCCGCGAGCTTCAGCGCCATGATGTTCATGTCGTACACGGCCTGCGGGTCGCGGCACATGAGGATCGGCCAGCCCGTGTTGAGGGCGAAATACAGATCGGAATGGTCGCCGTGAATGTCGAGCGGTCCGGAAACGGAACGGCAGACGAGGTTCATGACCATCGGAAAGCGAGTTCCCGACTGGACCGGCATCTGCTCCAGCATATAGAGATAGCCGTTGGAGCTCGTCGCGTTGAAAACGCGCCCGCCTGCGGCCGATGCGCCGTAGCAAATGCCCGCGGAGCCGTGTTCGCCATCGGCCGGAATGAGCTTGATGTCGTGCTGGCCGTTCGCTTTCATGAGATCGAGGAACTGCGCGACCTCCGTCGACGGCGATATCGGGAAATAACCCATGACGTGATAATTGATTTGATGCGCGGCATACGCAGCCATCTCGTTGCCTGACTCGTAGACCATCCGCTGCTCGACCGTACCCGTGCTCACTTCTTTGTTGATTTCAATGGCCATGTGGAAGCTCCTCTCTTTCGTTGTGACGAAGCGAAATGGCCCGTGCCGCACACATAGCGGCGGCCGATCCCGCTTCGAATCACTTGACGACGTTAATTCGCTGATGCCCAAGGTGAAACGGTTAGCGCCGGATTTGGCGGCGCAGCGCGTTTCATTCCGGAGGAATAAGCTGCTTTAGAATATGGAATATTCTAGTTGCTAACACTCCAAACAAATTTGTGCGGTACCCGGTGATCATCGCCGTACCCGTCCGTTTCGCGTTCCGAATTGAGCGCCTCGGTCGGACAAGCGACGACGCATTTCAAACAGCCTTTGCAATATTGATAATCGATGCCCTGCAGAAACATCTGCGGCCGGCCCTTCTTGTCCGGCTGTTCTTCCCAGACGAAGCAGAAATCCGGGCAGGCCGTGTCGCAGGCCGCGCAGTGAATGCATTTCTCTTCGTCGAAATGCGGCATCATGCCTTGCCTCGAGATGCTCAAGTCCTTCAGCACGCTGTTGCCCGGATTGACGATCATCCCGCCGATCGGCTGCGTCGCGTAACCGAGACTCGGCACGTCCCAGCGCGTCGGCTGCGGCATGGCGTTTCCTTCGGGAAGCGCGAACGTTTGGAACTGCACTTCATCGTAGCCGCGCTGGAACGTCCGCAAAGCCGGGTCGACCGCCTGCGGATATTTCTTCTCCAGCGATTTGCGTATAATACCTTTCATATGCTCAAAATCCAGGAAGTTGCAAAGCCGGAACAAGCCTCCGAGCATCGCCATGTTGACGCGGTTGTTTTCTTCGAGCGAAATCCCTGTTGCATCGACGACGGCGAGCGTTCCCGCGGACAGCTTGATCTTGTCTTTCAGCTGTTCCGGCGTTTTGGAGGAGTTGACCAAGACGACGCTGTCTTCATAGATACCGCTGATGACGTTAATCGTTTTGGACAGGTTTTCGTGGAACACGCCTACGATGTGAGGACGTTCAACCGGCGTCGTATCGCGGATATTCGTCTCCAAATCGCAGAAACGGATATGCGCCTTGACCGGCGATCCTTTTTTCTCCGAACCGTAAGAAGAGAAGCTCACGCCATTGAAACCGCTTCCAACAACGCCGGCTTCGGCAAGCATTTTCCCCGCCAGATTCGCGCCGAGTCCGCCGATCGATTCCAGTCGAATTTCAAAGAATCCAAGATCATTCTGCTTTGGAAGTATTGCCACTTGCTCCACTCCCTTCCCGAATTAACTGAATACTTTTTATTTTCACAACAGTCAGTATATCACTAGAACGAGACGGCGAATAGCGTTTATTTCCATAACAGGGCACCGTAAACGGTAATACAGCGTTTTGTCCTTCTGTCTGTGATAGTACAGCTCGTCCGTTTATCGAGAACAAGGCTGGGACAGAATTTCTTCCGCCTCGCCTCTATTCCCCACCGTTACGTCAAGGTGTACCTTTCCTGCGTTGAACCTGTCTCAGCGAACGCCAGCCGATCTGGATAATCCCTTCCTTGCGGAGCGCGTCCTGAACGTCCGAATCGCGAAAAACATCCAGTTCCATCCCTCTTCGCAGCGGTTCGCCGTGGAAGGCGATCAGTTCGTCGGTCACGAGGGACGGATGAATGATGATTTCCGTCACGCCCGGCTTCAACCGCTGAAGAAGGCCGATCATCTGCGCCTTGAACTGCGCATACGTCTCGGGCCGCGGCGTGCGGAACGGCAGGCCGACCAAATAATCCAGGACCAGTACGCCTTTCCGCGCGGCCGCCTCCGCTTGCTTCATCGCCTGTCCGGCTAGCTCGGGCGGCGCCGGCATCCCGCTTTCGAGCAGCAAATAACGCGGCAGTCTGAAGGGCAGCCCATACTTGGCGCACACGTCGAAGACGTCGCTTAGGAAATCCCGGCCCGTCTGCAGGCCGTACAAGCTGCCCATATGATTGTCGGCATGCGTTACGTCGATGCCCAGCGTCAGCGCCATTTCGATTTGCGCGATCATTTCCTGCTTCACTTGACTAGCGTCGGCGCGCCTTTCGAAGGATTTCGCGTCTTTATGAAAATATCCCTCGGCTGTCGTCATCGACATCGTCGCGCCGCCGCGGAATACGGGACCCCATTTCATGGCGTCCCATTCGCTCGTAAACGTCAGATGGACCCCGACGTCCAAGTGGGCGCGAGAGGCGCTCCACTGCGCCGCTTCCCGCGCCCAAGCGCAGGGCATCATGATCGTTGCGGAGGAAACCGTACGCTCCTCCAGCAGCATCTGAATGCCGAGGTTGGTCGAATGGCAAACTCCGAAATCGTCTGCGTTAATGATCAAGAGGCGGTCCGTCGGATCGTAACCAAGCTGCTCGGCCGTGCTTTTCATCTCTGCTTTCCCTCCTGCTGCGCCTGCGGCTGCGGACGCGGGCGCGGTAGCATCGTGACAGCTCCCCTCCTAGCATTTATATGACAAAAGCCCGGCGGATCATTCTTTATTCGCAAGAATGAATCACCGGGCTCGGCCCGCAGCGCCTAGACTGTCGACTGCTGTACCGCCGCCGCCGCTTGAAACGCCGTATGTAATTGTGCGCGATTGCGCTCGACCCAATCGCAAACGAACGAGATGCGTTCGATCTGACGGATCCATACTTCTTCCCCATCCAAACCTTCGGCCAGCCGTCCCGCGAAATGAAGCCATACATCGATCATGCGAAGCTGGATTAAATCGGGCAATGCTGCGATTTCTTCGTTTTCCAGCCGGAATTGCGATCCAAAACCTTTGCACAGCAGCGAGATTCGCTCCAGCGACAAGGCATCGTCCTCGCAAGGGAATTCCGCGCAGACAACCGCCAATTCCATCGCTCGCGCATCCACCGTACAGAATTCAAAATCCAGCAAGCCCACGATCGACTTCCCTGCGGCCAGCGCGTTCGCGAACACGATGTCGCCGTGAATCCATTGCCTTGGCAGTTCCTTGAATCGTGCGATTAATGCGGTTAATCGATTTCTTGCGGCCAGCAGCGACTCGACCTTCTCCTCTTGCTCCGAGGTCAATGGCAGCTTGGAACTTAAGCATCGAATCGCTTCCACATGCATCGCCGCATGCGTCTCCTCGAACTCGTAATACGGTTGATATACCGGCTTGAACGCCGATAAAGCATGCAGCTCCCCGAGTTTACGCGTTAATTCGCCCGCGGCACGCCCCAATCCTTCGATGTGGGAAGCAACTGCGATCGCCGGCCGGACGCCTTCGATATAGCTGAATACTGCAGCGAGCTTGCCTTCTGGCGTTCGCGTTACGGTTGCCTCATCGAAATTCGCGGCGGGAGCCGGAACGCGAAAGGACAACCCGGCCTTGTTTAGCTCGGACAATACGGCATGCTCCAGGCTTACAATGGCTTCGTCACGGTGATTCTCATACACGCGGAGCACGTAGCGTTCATCTCCGGCGTAGATCATCCGGGTCGTGTTGTTCATGCCGCTGTCTTCCCGTTCGATCCGAACCGGTTCCGGGAATGCATAGCGATTGACGATGACAGCATATTTCCCGTCAGTTTGATTCATCATGTTCCGTGGCTATCCTCCCGATGCAGCTTCTTCATCCAGTTTCGCTAATCGCTTGGTCAGTGATTGACGCCAGCTCTCGGCAAGTTCAGCAACGGAGAGCAAGCTCGCAATGCCCTCGCGGTCGTATTTGTCCTTATGCATAACGCGATTGGCCTCCGCGACCGTAATGGCTGCCGCATGGCGTTTCCGCAACGTGAGCGTATCCCCTCGGGATACGAGTCCTTCCTCTAGAACGCGAAAATAAAACCCCGTAAACCCGTTTTCCTCGACGTCAAGCTGCAGCCTCGGCAAGCCATGCTTCATGCCCAGCTTAAAGCACGGCTGCCGCGGCTGACTGACCTGGACGAGCGCTTGTCCGACGGCAACGATGTCTCCGATGCACAGCGTATGCTCCGTCAGCGAAGAAACCGTGAAATTCTCGCCGAAGTCGCCCGCATGAACTTCTCGCCCCCATCTCTGCGCCCAATATGGGAAATGGACGGCGCTGTAGACACATACCGCCTTGTCGCTCCCGCCATGGTGGACGAGATCGCCCTGCGCATCGCCCGATATGCCGCCTGCGCTTACCAGCAGCGCGTTATCGTGCGGCTTCTTGTTAATGCCCGTCACGACCTCCTTCTTCCCGAAAGGCACGTTTTCCAGCTGTGATACGTTCAGTGATTGTAACGTTCCGAGTTCCATTTCCCAAACCTCCATACGTCTCGCACGCGCAACCCGGTCCGGAATTCCAGCGGGAAGGAGCGAAACAGCATCGTAAATAGCAAGCGTGTGCTTCGATCATTACCAAAATTATACGTGCATTGCCCTCCTGATGCCAATCACCAGCGGTATTTCCCGTACAAAAAACTGCCACTAGCTGTAAATAGTTACAATGCGTGTCGAAAGTCCGCTAAACATGTTGCTTTCTGCGTATACCCGGGAAATGATTTCGGAAATCTCGTAATTTATTTCCCTGGTTTCCTTCCGGCTATTTCCCGAGCTCGCAGCGTTCGGCAATCCCTTGACGAACTTTATTGCGGGAATTTTCTTTCAATTCTGATACATTCGTCCATCGTCCGTTTTCCGAAGCGTATCGAACCGACGATTTTGACCGGCGTCTTCCGGCGAAGCCTTCGCAGCATCCGCTCCATGCAGGCGGTGCCGGCAATCAGGCAGACCGATGCGATGATCAGTGCGGCCGGTTTCAACAAGCAAACGGCAAGCACGGCACTTCCCGTCAACCAGCAGACGGTAATGCCATCCACGGTCAAGCTATATTTCCCGAGGTTCCACGGACCGTGCAGCTTGGAACGTTTGCGGTTTGCCGGACGGAGGGGATGGTTGTCTTTCCGCTCCTTCAGCGTCAGCAGCACCCTGCCGCCAATGGGAATGGCATAGGCGGCATGCAGCGCGGCAATGCTCAGCAGAATGAGCTGCGGGAGCAGCGATTGAACCATGGCGGACGAATATATGGCGGACGAGAGCAGCGCGATCGCCCCCGCTCCGGCAGCGATCGTCAGCAATGCCTGCATGGGCGAGCGGTATAGGACGGAGACGGCGGACAACTTGCTTGCGAAAGGAATCACTTCATCGCGCGCCATCGCGAAGAGCGTCCGCGCGCCCGCACCCATCGTCAATGTGCCGTTCGCCCACACCAATACGGCGACGAGCACGAAGAACAGCGATGCGCCGGCATCCCCCCATCGCTCCCACACATCGGTCAGCCAATCCCCGAGCGCCGGCATCGCGGTCAAGCCGAAATCCCCGATACGCGCATGCATGACGATGAAGGCGAACAAAATGAATCCGAAAAAAGCAAGTCCGGCGGCGGACAAGTAAATCGACCAAGGCAGCGTGATGCGGGGATCGCTCGTTTCTTCTCCGGCTTGAGCGCCGTCGCCGATGCCGAGGAACAGCCGCTGCAGGAGCAGGAAGCCCAGGAGCATGGACGTCCCTCCGGCTGCAGGTTCAACCGGAATCCAGGACGACGACGTATACGCCATAATCTGAAATGGGTACGCGCCGGGCCATGCTATTGACGCCAAGATAGCGAAGATGCCAACGATGAGCGCAAATTGAAAAGCAGCCGTCCACGTCAAGAGTCTGCTGAGCAGCCGGAATGCCCTGACGTTAGCCGCCGCCTGCGAAACGAACAGCATAAGCAGGATAATGTAGAACAAGCTTGCGCCGCCAGTATAGCCCACATGACGCTCGATAGATCGGCTCATCCAGTCCGCAAGGTATATATTCGTCGTTGCCAGCATGACTGACGATCCTGCAGCGTGCAGCCACCCGGACCATAAGCCGGCCCGGCGCCCTCCCGATGCGACAGCCCAATGGTAGCAGCCTCCCGCTGTCGGAATCGCCGAAGCGAATGCCGCGACGGAGCATGCCGTCAACAAGCCGAACAGGCCGAGGACCGGCCAGCCGATTCCGATGACCGCGGGGCCGCCGAAGGCGATTGCCGGACCGAGGAGAAATACGGCTCCCCCGATCAGCGGCAAAGACGAGGCCGTTAAGCCGATCGCGGACCCTATGCCCTTATGCCTTGTGAGCTGCTGAGCGAAGCCGAAGCCGTTCAAATCATGCTTATCGCGCATGTAGCGTATGTACTCGCTATGCCGGTGCAGCGGCTGATGCAGCGAAAGCTGCGTCCCGCGCTCGGCTGCCCCGGCCAGCAAGAGGGAAAGCGCACAAACCGCGGCGAAAACCGCGCAACCGATCCACAACATTATCATGCCAGCACCTCCCTATCTGACTTTATGAGGAAGTCGTTCCTATCAGCACAAGCATGTTGATTTAGCCGCGCTTCGCATTTCCATATCAAAAAAACCGCTGGCAGCGGTTCTGCCAGCGGTTGCCGTGATTCAAGATCGCTGAACTCAGGAAACGACTCCATCCCTGTATTTCACCGAATTCCAGCAATCCTTAACATGCATTATCACCAGATCGAGATCGAACGGCTTCGTAAAGCACGTATGCACCCCGTAGCGTTTGGCTTCGTTCAGCAGCTCGGGATCGCCGTAGCCTGTGATGAAGGCCGCTTCCACGGTTTCGTTCAGCAGCCTGATCTGCTTGATTGCCTCGATTCCGTTCATATCGGGCATGTTCAAGTCCAGCAGCACGAAATCGACGCGATGGTTGCGGACAGCTTCGACGGCGGCCACGCCGCTCCCGGCTTCGTAGACCGTAATCCCGTCCTGTTGGAACAGCTCCTTCAGCAACATGCGGATCAAGGGCTGATCGTCTGCGACGAGAACCGCGTATTCTCCTTCGCGAGCCGGCAGCTCCGGTTCCGGCTCGATCGGAATGACATCCTGCCGCGGTCGGTCAGGCAGGGAAGTCTCCGTCACGGCGGGGACATGCTCGGTGATAACCGGTCTATTATTCTCTCGCTGCCGGCGTTTCAAGCGCAAGAATAGCCCGCCGCAAGCAAGCAGCAGAATGAGAACATAAATCATAATAAGCTCCTTCGAATCGATTAATCGTTCACGTCCATGCGGCCAAGGGGCCCGTTCGGATTCACGATGTCGCTCAGTTCGTATACGGAAATCGGAAAATACGGAAATCCGTAAGCGTAGGGCGTGATTTCATAAAGCGCGAAATAGATGACCAATGAGCGGTCCGCGATGTAAAAGGGTTGATCCGGCCGAATCGACTTGAACGGTTCGAAGGTTTCGATTTGCCGTGCCGCGATTTGCGCGCGCACCAGATCCGACAGCCGCTTCACATAATCGCTGCCTGGCTTGAACAGGTCGGCTAGCGCGTACGATTTCCCCGTCCCCGTATCGAAGGTCAGCGATTCCTGCAGCGTCAGGCCATGCGCCCCTCCGGTATAGGCATAATTGAACACGGAAAGGCTGAGCACGTTTTTCTCGTTCGTCTTCACTTCGAAATAGCCGATCATCTCCGCCCGCGGATCGGAGAGCGAGCCTTGGTCGTGAACGAGCTCGCGTTCGGTCTGACGGATTTTATTGTTGATGGCGTTGCGCGACGCCGCGCTCTGAAGTCCGCTGACGACAGGAACGTACAGCTCGGCTTTGGGAAACGCCACCCGCGAGGATTGAACGACGGCCGGACTTTGGAAATGGAATGCCATGTCGGAACACCTGCCTATTTTAGGTTGATGCTCCATTCTATGCCGCAGATAGGCTTCCATTGCCTTCGGGATTTATTTGAAGCCGCTATCAGGCCAGCAGCAGCTTCATTTCATGCCAATGCATGCCGCCATGCTCGGATGCGGAACGGCCTTCATAGCGGAAACCAAGCCGTTCATAGAACGCGATCAGATGCTCCTCGCACATCAGGACAATCGATTCAAGCCCATCGGCCGCCGCTTGGCGAATCAAGGCTTTCATCAACACCATCCCCAGGCCGTGCCTTCGGCATGACTCGGCAACCGCAACGGACAGCACGCACAGATGCCTGCCGCCGTTGTCGGCGCCATGGGCGCCCTTGACGGCATCCGATTCGCAGCTGCTGTCGGCGGTCCGCACGCCGCAGGCGAGACCGACGAGAACTCCCTCCTGCCACGCGGACCAGAAATAGCCCGGGAAATGTTTCTGCCGGAACGTAAAAGCTTCCCTTGTCGCGGCTGCTTCGACCGGATAGCAGGCGAGCTCCAGCTCATGCGCCGCTTGAAGCTCTTCTTCTCGCATCAGACGCAGCTCGAACGGGTAAACGGATTCATTTTCGGTCACAGCAGGTTCTTCTCCCGTTCCGTCATTCTCCGTCCCTTGATGTCCAGCACGATCCGGCCGTCGTTCAACCCGATGATCCGGTCGGCGAATCGTTCCGCCCAGTCGCCCTGGTGCATGACGGCAACGACGGATACGCCTTGGATTCGGCACATGCGCTTCAAATCCGAGAGAACCTGCTCGGCTTGATGCGGGTCGAGGCCCGATACGGGCTCGTCCGCCAGCAGCGTCTTCGCGCCGTGCGCAAGCGCCCGTGCCATTCCGATCCGCTGCTTCTCGCCGCCGCTCAGCTTATCGCCTTTCTGATGGGCTTTGTCGATCAGTCCCATTTTCTCGATCATATCCATGGCGCCCATGTAATCATCGTTTCTCATCATGCCTGTCATCCTGCGCCAGAAAGGCGTCTGACCGACCGCCCCGATGATGACGTTCTTCAGCGCGGTTTTGTTCGCGTAAAGCGTCGGCTTCTCTTCCAAGTAAGCGATCTCGCGGCGGACTTTCAGACGGCCTTGTATGCCTTTGCTGAAAATATCGATGCCGTCCACGAAATATGTGCCGCCGCTCCATTTCTCCTTCAGCGCCAGACATTTGAGCAGCATGGATTTCCCGCTTCCGCTCGCGCCTTTCACGGCGATGAACTCGCCGGGCTCTATGTTAAAGCTCACGCCGGAGAGCACTTGCGGCCCGCCCGGTATTTGTTTCGATAATTGCGATATTCTGATCATGACTGGGCTCCTTATCCGCTTGAAGTTGCAGCTGAAACAAAGCGGTGATGAAATATCTATCAACCTAGTGTAAGGGATAAAAATAATAGTTTCCATACGAACAAATGTTTGCTATAATAAAAACAAGAACAAATGTTCTAATCTCTCATTGACCGTAAGGAGGCTGACCATCATGACTAACTGCGAAAGCTACCGATTTATTGAGACGCACCGGCCGTTTCGGGATTTAACGTTCAAGTTTTATTCCAACGGATCGCTGACCATTATCGACAACAGTGAGGATACGATTATCAGCCCCCGCGAATTGAAGGGCGCAAGCTACGATTTCTACGTCAGGCGGAGACTCGCTTTCATTAAACAAGACCTTACTGCCAAAATGAATAAATATGCTTAATAGAAGAACAGCCCTTTTCCCACGGTGTCTCTAAAGGCCGCGGTCAATCTGTCCACTTCTGGATTCTCGCCGACCTTTAGAGATCCACTCCACGCTGCGCCGCTACTCGGGTTTGGCTACGGCAATTGTTTGTTAATGCCGTTTAAGCTTGCCGGCCTGTTTGCTGCTTTTTCAGGTTTGAGCCCTACGTAATATTCCTTCAATCCGGAGTCGTCATTGCGATTCCGCTTGCTATTCTTGTTCAGCACCATGCACTGTTCACCTCCGGCTACAGTATTTGTAAATCCTCCCAACCGTATACGATTTGACGGCGAATCCCAAGATGCGGTAGATTGAATCTACAGCGAAATCATCTGGGGAAGGAGCCGTGCCTAAGATGAAACAAACTATTCTATTCGATCTCGATGATACGCTAATTTACTGCAACAAGTATTTCTTCTTCGTCATTGAACAATTTACGGACAGTATGATGGACTGGTTTCGAGGATATGGGGTAACCGCCGAGGAGATCCGCGACAAACAAACGGAAATCGATATTGCCGGCGTGCATATCGTCGGTTTCCAGAGCGATCACTTTCCACAATCGTTTATCGAAACTTATCGTTACTTCTCCAATCTGTACGGGCGTTCGACGTCCGTGATGGAAGAGGACTTGCTATGGAAACTCGGACGAAGCGTATATGAATTCCAAGCCGAGCCTTATCCATTTATGGAGGAAACGTTGTACGAGCTGGCGAACCGCGGCCATGAGCTTCATCTCTATACGGGCGGCGAGCTGCTCATTCAGACGAAGAAAATCAAACAAATGGATTTAGAGCGCTATTTCGGACCTCGCATCTACGTTCGCTCCAAGAAGAACACCGAAGCGATGGAGGGCATTTTGCAGGAAGGCATGTTCGATCGGCCGTCAACCTGGATGATCGGCAACTCCCTTCGGACCGACGTCATCCCCGCATTGACGACGGGCATCAATGCCATTCACATGAAAACCGACTCGGAATGGGTGTACAACATTGTCGGCGTCGACGTGGAGCCGCAAGGCGCATTTCTGACACTTGAACAGCTTTCGGACATTCCGGAGAGCATTCGGAACTATGTCGCGCAACGGCTGTCCTAATAGCAAACGGAAACAGGCTTGACTTCTGAAGGAGCATAATGCTCTTTCATCGGTCAAGCCTGTTTTGTTATTCGTTTACCGGCTGGAACACGACTGCTCCGGTGGTGGAATCGGTTAACCGCCATTTCCCTGACACGGTCGTACCATTAACGAGCTTAATCGTCGATTTGCGCGTTTCTCCGTTTAAAGCCAGTGCCTTAGCCATTGCAGCGGTAATCGTTCGACCTTGCTGCTCCTTCCAAATGACGAAGGTGCAGCCTTCCCTAAACCGCAGACAGCCATAACCGCGTTTGCCTTCGACAAGCTGGCCGCCGCAGCCCGGACGCGGACAAGGTGCGATCGTACCGCGCGCTGCCGGCTGATCGGCTGCCGCCGGCTTCGAGCTCGAACGTTGGGCCGATAACGCTGATATGCCGCCACCGGAATTCCCCGCGCTTACGTCGGCAGCATCGACTGTTGAGGATCGTCTCGTTCCTCGGCTGCCCGCTGACGAAGTGGTACCGCTCGATCTCGCTGCTGTGCCGCTTCTAGAAGATGCTGCAGTGCTCGGCTTCGCGGCCGTCCGACTGCGCGAACCGCTTCGTTCGGCTGCGCCGCCTTCCTTGCGTGCAGTGGATTTCGCTGCGCGCCCTTTTCCTTTCGCCGCTCCCTTGCCCGCGGATTCCGGCTCGTCGAACAGATTGGCAGCCGCGGGCTGTTGAAGCCGCACTTTCGCGACGATCATCTCGGCGAACTGCTTCACTTTGGCGATAAACTGCTCATCCGAAGCTTCACCCTTCGAAATTTGATGCAGCCGCTGCTCCCACCGTCCAGTCATCTCCGGCGAGGCTAACAGCTCGACGCCGGCGCTCCGGATCAGCTCGATCGCCGTGCAGCCCTTCGTCGTAATATCAAGCCGTTTGCCAACCGCATTGATGTAACCTACCTGTTTAAGCCGTTCAATCGTCGCCGCGCGTGTCGCAGGCGTGCCAAGTCCCGTCTGCTTCATCGCATCGCGGAGCTCCTCGTCCTCGATGGCTTTTCCGGCGCTCTCCATCGCTTTGAGCAATGTACCTTCCGTATAAGGCTTCGGAGGCTTCGTCTCCTTCTCGATCGCGGCGGCGAACTCGCACTGTACGGGCAGATCGGCATTTACGGAGAACGGTCTATCCGTCTCCATCAAATCATCCTCTCCGTCATCCGCTGCCGTTGGGTCGCCGTCTTTCTTCTTGCCTTTGGCCTTCCCTTTCGAGCTGTTGCCATCCGCATTGTCGAGCACGATGCGCCAGCCAATCTCCAGCTGTTCCTTCGCGCGCGTCCGGAATTGTTCGCCCTCGACTTCCGTGATCACTTCGTGATTGTTATACACGGCAGGCGGATAGTAATGCGACAGGAAGCGCCGCACGATCATATCGTAAATGTTCTGCTCTTCCGTGCTGAGCGTTCCCGGTTTCTTAGGCGTCGGCAGAATGGCATGGTGATCCTCGACCTTCGCCGGATTGCAAACCGCCCTGTTGCCCTTGTGCACCCGGCTGCGATCGGCCCCATTGGCGAGTTCCGCATACGAGGTTCCCTTCAACATTTGAAGCACGTTCCCCATGACGGGAATGTTCTCCTCGGTTACGTAGTTGGAGCTCGTCCGCGGATACGAAATGACCTTATGTTTCTCGTACAACGCCTGGGCGATATCCAGCGTCTTCTTCGCCGGATAACCGTATCTTCCGTTCGCTTCACGCTGCAGCAACGTTAGATCATAGAGACGATAGGGATATTCCTTGGATTCATTCACGTCGTAACGAAGAATCGTTCCCGGCTTGTCCTTGACTTTCGCAGCCAGCTTCTCCGCTTCTTCGCGCTTCGTGATCCGATCGCCCTGCCAAACGCCTTTGTAATCGAAATCCCGTTGGCTGAAGGCAGCCTGCACGATGAAATACGTTTCGCTGTCGAAGGCCGTTATCTCCCGATGCCGGTCATACAGCAGCGCAAGCACAGGCGTCTGCACCCGTCCGACGGACAGCAGCGCCTTGTGGCGAATCGTAAACGCGCGAGAGGCATTCATACCGACCAGCCAATCCGCTTCGCTCCTGGCGCGAGCCGCGCGGGTTAAATCGTCATAATCCGTATCGCTGCGCAGCCCGTCGAATCCGCGGCGAATCGTTTCCGGCGTCAAATCCGAAATCCATAGCCGATCTGTCGGCTGCGGCAGCTTCAAATATTGACGGATCAGATGAAAGATAAGCTGACCTTCGCGCCCGGCATCGCAGGCGTTGACCAGCCGGCCGCAGCGTTTCGAAAGCTCTCCGATCATCGTGAGCTGATCTTTCGTCCGTGCATTCGGCCACAGCTTGAAACGATCGGGAATGATCGGCAGGTCAGCCGCGTTCCAACGCTTATATTTCGGATCGTATTGATCGGGCTCCGCCAAACTGACCAGATGCCCGATCGCCCACGTTATGATGTAATGCTCGCCTTCCAAATACGTGCGTTTGTTCTGCGCTCGCGGCTCCACGACAGCGGCGATCGTTCTGCCCATATCAGGTTTTTCCGCAATGATTAATGTTTTCAGGACCATCCCTCTTTTATGAAATTCAAGAATCTACGCGTCTCGCTTGGCTGTTACTTGTCCGTCATAATAGAAGCAACCATCGTTCTCAGAATGCTGTTCACGCCTGTCGACCAATTCTCGTCCTGCGCATATTCGCGATTGATCCACTGGATCGCATCGACGTTAGCCGGCCGTTTATAGCTCAAGCGGTTAATGGTGTTGCCCGCTATTCTCGCCGATTCTTCAATCGTTGTATTGAAAGCCTGCCAGCTATAATAGACATTAAACGGGTTGTTGGCAATCTGCTTTGCATTCTTGGCCGTCTTCGGCACGAACGCTTGCTCTTGGCCCGTGATGGCGAACATCAGCAGCGGATGAATATCATGCGCTTGCGCTGCGCGAAGAATCGCGCCGAGGTAGGGCTCTTCGGCCAGCAATGATTTCTTGGCACGCAAATATTGTACGAGCCGCGTTCGATCGACTTCGACAAAACGCAAATTGTCCGGCAGCGCGTTCTGCGGCTTCATTACCGACGGCATCGGCTCGGGCAGTTTCATGACCACCGGAGGCTGAGCGACATGGACCGCCTGAGGGTGAAGCAGCCGCCAGCCATATAGAAGCATTGCCGCACATAACAGAGCGATCATCGCTGAATATACGACCGCTTTTCGCTGGCGCTGGCTAAACGGCAAGCCGGTCAAGCCGAGCGGCTTCTCAAGCTCGACTCCCTCTTCGTTCCGTTGCTCGCCGCGAAGTCCGGCGGTTCCGATGACCGCATCCCAAGCCGGCATGCCAAGACTCGGTTCAGCCGCCAGGCGTCTTCCTTCGTTTACCGCTTCCCGAAACAGACGGAAATCTATGGTCATTCCCAAACGCGTCTCGGTCCATTTATGTAAGGGGAGAATCACATCAGGCTGATCGACATCCAAACTCATGCTGGCTTCGAAAATATGCGCCTCGCTGACCGGAATTCCCTCTCCGGCCACGACTTCGCGCAGCAGTTTCTTCATGACGATCAGCTGCTCATCCTTCTGAAATTCAGGCAGCTGACGCAGCACGATGCGCTGCATCGCATCCGCGACGATCTCGGCGCGGCGCTCCGTCGGCAGGTCGCCATGTTTATGCTGGACATAATGCCGGATCTTATGAATATCGGCCCTCGTCAATACGCTGGCTGCTTGACCGTACATGATATCGCCTCCTGATCACGCGAACTGACCCAGCCTTCGCCGACATTGCGGCACGGCTCGTTTCATTCCGGACTCTCAGGATAATTTTACCACAGCTTGTCCCTATTGGGCTGCCAGATTTGCGATAACCGTTTGAATTTCAGCACCTTCGATATAGGCACGGATTTGATCCTTCTCGTCCGCCGTGAATTGAAACTCGCAATCCGTTCCCTCGTCCAGCGGAACGATCTGCGCAATGACGCCGCCGTGCGTGCAGATCACGAGGACCGTCAGTTCCATTAAGTCCTGCGGAACCGGCGTCGTCTCGTCGACTTCGATCGCAAGCTCGATATCCACCCATTGTGAATCGCGCCGCTCAAGCCGTGGTTGAAACGATCGGAACTTCAGCTGCGTAACCGTCTCTGAACCGTATTGAATCATCTTGGACGTTCTCCCTTCGGAAAAGAAATAAAAAGCGCCCGAAGGCGCTTTACGTATTATACAAGATTATTTTGTAAGTTTCACTTTACAATCGTTCAAGTCGTTCTCTGTGATGAGTCGAGCCTCGCCACGGGGTGGCACCAGCCGTTTCACCTTAATTAATGTATCATGTTTAATGTGACGAAAGAGTGGCTTAAGGAAGCATCGTAGTTCCCATCAAATAACGATCCACTTCGCGTGCCGCTTCGCGTCCTTCGTTGATCGCCCAAACGACCAAACTTTGTCCGCGGCGCATATCGCCTGCTGCGAAAACTTTGTCCACGCTTGTTTGATATTTGCCGTACGCAGCTTTCACGTTGGAACGGCGGTCTTGCTCAAGTCCGAGCTTTTGGATCAGCGTATTCTCCGGACCTTCGAAACCGACAGCGATCATAACGAGATCGGCTGGCCAAACTTTCTCGGTTCCCGGAATTTCTTGATAGATCTTACGGCCGGTTTCATCGACCGTACGCTGGATCTGAACCGTGTGCAGCTCTTTCAAGTTGCCGTTCTCGTCGCCGACGAATTTCTTCGTCAACACGGAGAAGGCGCGAGGGTCTTCACCATATAGCGCGCGAGCTTCCTCTTGTGCATAATCGAGCGTATACACGTTCGGGAATTGCGGCCAAGGGTTCTTGTCGTTGTCGCGCGTCAGTGGAGCTTTGGCATGCGTACCGAATTGAGTAACGGATTTGCAGCCATGGCGCAATGCCGTCGCGACGCAGTCCGTACCTGTATCGCCGCCGCCGATGACGATCACGTCTTTGCCTTCTGCATTGATATAGTTGCCGTCTTCGAGGTTGGAATCCAGGTAGCTCTTGATGGTGCCGTTCAGATAGTCCATCGCCAGATGAACGCCTTTCAAGTCGCGGCCTTCGATCTCTACATCGCGCGCTTTAGTAGCGCCGCCGCAGAGGACGATCGCATCGAACTCATTCATCAGCTGTTCCGCGGGAACGTTCGTGCCGACTTCCGCGTTCGTGACGAAATTAACGCCTTCCGCCTCAAGCAAATCAACGCGGCGTTGTACGATATGCTTCTCCAGCTTCATCGTGGGGATGCCGTAAGTCAGCAATCCGCCAATGCGGTCTGCGCGCTCGTATACGGTTACCGTGTGACCGGCTTTGTTCAATTGCGCTGCAGTTGCAAGACCCGCAGGACCAGAACCGACAACTGCGACTTTCTTGCCCGTACGCATATGCGGCGGCTGCGGAACGACCCAGCCTTCTTCGAAGCCTTTATCGATAATCGCGGATTCGATCGTCTTGATCGTTACGGAATCGCCGATCAGGCCGACCGTACACGAACCTTCGCAAGGAGCCGGACATACGCGTCCGGTGAATTCCGGGAAATTGTTCGTTTTATGCAAACGGTCAAGCGCCTCGCGCCACAATCCGCGGTAGATGAGATTGTTCCATTCCGGGATCAGGTTGTTGACCGGGCATCCCGAAGTGCCGCCTGGCAATTCGATGCCAGTATGGCAGTACGGCGTTCCGCAGTCCATGCAGCGCGCGCCTTGTGTTTTTAACTGATCGTCGCTGAAATGCTTATGAAATTCATTCCAATCCTTAATCCGCTCCAGCGGATCGCGGTCAGCGGGCAATTCGCGTTTGTAGTCCATAAATCCAGTAGGTGTAGACATGATCGCTTTCCTCCATCCATTTTCCCAGAACCGAATGTTCGTTATCTCTCTAAAACTATATCGAGAAAACCAACAAGATTCAATATCAAACATTCCCATAAACTATTTACAATATCGTAGCAGTAAGGCTTGGGTCATCATATGGATTTTCCGTACAATCATTTGCACTTTGTGACAGAATGTTCGACGTTTGCTTAAACGCGACTTTCATCCTGCCGCTGAACGCGAATATAAGTAATGATCGTAAAATCATAGGCATTCTTCTCGTCTTTCGCATGGAACTCGCGGTTTACTGCCTGCCATTCCGATTCGTCGACTACCGGGAAACGTGCGTCGCCTTCGAATGCGGCATGGACTTCGGTGAGCAGCAGCTTGTCTGCGTAGGGCAGGAATTGGCTGTACACTTGCGCGCCGCCAATGATCATCAGCTCTTCTTCGCCGCCGAATCTCGTCATTGCTTCTTCGACAGAATGAACCGTCTCCGCTCCATCAGGCCGATAAGCTTCGCTGCGGGTCAGCACGACGTTTCGTCTGTTCTTCAGCGCTCCTCCGAACGATTCAAGCGTTTTGCGGCCCATAACGATCGTCTTGCCTGTCGTCGAGCGCCGGAAATGCGCCATCTCCGCAGGCAAATGCCAAGGCATCTCATTATTGACGCCGATGACTCTATCTTCGGCCATGGCGGCAATCATCGTAATTTTCATCGTACCGAATAAGCTCCCTTCGATTCACCGTTTAGACCGCTACCGGCGCTTTAATGGAAGGATGCGGGTCATAGCCGTCCACCTTGATATCGCCAACCTCGAAATCGAATACGGATGCGACATCCGGGTTCAGCTTCAGCACCGGCAATGCTCGCGGCTCGCGGGCAAGCTGCGTATCGATTTGTTCCAAATGGTTCAAATAAATATGCGCGTCCCCGATCGTATGCACGAATTCGCCGACCTCTAGACCGCATTCCTGCGCAATCATATGCGTGAGCAGCGCGTAACTGGCGATATTGAACGGGATACCGAGGAAAATGTCGCCGCTCCGCTGGTACAGCTGGCAGGACAGCTTGTTGTCCGCCACGTAGAACTGGAATAACGTATGGCAAGGCGGCAGCGCGGAACGCTGCGGCGTCGCGTCTTCCGGCGACCAAGCCGTCACGATTAACCGCCGCGAATCCGGATTGCGTTTGATCTCCGCGATGACGTTCTTCAGTTGGTCGATCGTCTCGCCCTGCGACGTTTCCCATCTGCGCCACTGTTTCCCGTACACATTGCCGAGATCGCCGAACTCGGCTGCGAAGCCTTCGTCGTTCAAGATCCGGTCGATGAACAGCTTCGCTTGTTCCTCATATAGACGATTGAATTCCTCGTCCTGCTGGGAACGCAGTCCGAAATTCGTCATATCCGGTCCTGTATAGGCATCGCTCTCTACCCACTTCTTAAACGCCCATTCGTTCCAAATATGATTCTTATGCTGCAAGAGGTAACGAATGTTCGTATCGCCCTTCATAAACCACAACAGCTCGCTTGCGATTAATTTCAGCGGCACACGTTTGGTCGTCAGAAGCGGAAATCCCGCCTGCAAATCAAAGCGCATTTGGTAGCCGAATACCGACAAAGTCCCCGTACCGGTCCGGTCTTCCTTCTTCGCGCCATGCTCCAGAACGTGCCGGAGCAGGTTCAGATATTGCTGTTCGCTGTTACTCAACCTAAGCTCACTCCTGCTTTTTAGCGACAACTGACGCCAGTAGTTATTTCTATTATTTTATCACTTATTGTCGATTCTGTCCCGCTTTCGTTGCATGCGAAGTTCGTATCTGGCAGGCGCAGAGCGATGAAGCGCCCATTCTTCTTCGGTTTCGGGAATAATGGACGCGACCGGCTTCGGCTTCCCGTCCTCGTCCAGCGCGACGAACGAGAAGAACGCGGTAACCGCCGTTTTGCGGTCTCCCGTGTACACGTTCTCCGTCTCCGCTTTCACGTAAACTTCCATGGAACTGCGATGCGTCCAAGTCACGAACGCCTCGACGTCGATCATATCGCCAACCCGAATCGGCGCGACGAAATCCAGACTGTCGGTCGAAGCCGTCACGACCGGGCCTCTCGCATGGCGCATGCTGGCGATGGCCGCGATTTTGTCCATATATTCCATGACTTTACCGCCGAACATCGTACCGTGATAATTCGTATCGGACGGGAAAATAAGCTGCATCATGGCGGATCGGGATTCGCTGGTCGGTTTGCTGTTCTCGGACATGCCGGTCACCATCCTTCTCGCTTGTAAAAATTACATTACTCGTTATGTAAAAAAGAGGCCCGCTGCAGAACAACTGCGGCGTGACCTCTTCGCTCTTATTAATGTTACGTTATGCGATTGTACCGCGATAGGTGATTACTTCGCGATCGCGTGAATCGGGTGGCCAAGCGCCATTTCAACAGCATCCAGCACGATCTCGCCGAGCGTTGGATGCGCATGGATCGTCAGTGCGATATCTTCGAGCGTTGCGCCCATTTCGATCGCAAGACCAAGCTCCGCGATCATGTTGGAAGCTTCGATACCAGCGATTTGCGCGCCGAGCACAAGACCGTTATCCGCATCCGCGATCACTTTAACGAAGCCTTCTTTAACGCCGAGCGACAATGCGCGTCCATTGATGTTGAACGGGAATTTGCCCACTTTGACGTTGTGGCCTTTTTCTTTGGCTTCCTTCTCGCTGTAACCGACGCTGGAGCATTCCGGATCGGAGAAAACAACAAGCGGGATGCATTTGTAGTCGATCTTGCTTGGTTGTCCGGCAATAACTTCAGCCGCGACGCGGCCTTCGTACATTGCTTTGTGCGCAAGCGCAGGACCAGGGATGATGTCGCCGATCGCATAGATATGCGGAATGCTTGTACGGCATTGCTCGTCAACCTCGATCAGGCCGCGATCCGACATTTTCAGGTTGATCAGGTCAAGACCAAGCTCGCCGTCCGTGTTCGGACGACGGCCGACGGTTACGAGCAGGTAATCCGCCGTAACTTGCTTGTCTTCGCCGTTTACCGTGTACGTTACCGTTACGTCGTTGTCCGTTTGCGCTGCGCTCTTCGCTTGCGCGCCGGTTACGATTTCCGCTTTCGCTGCTTTCAATTTCTTCGCAACGAGCGAGGACATATCGGAATCGAAGCCAGGCAGGATGCTGTCGGAACCTTCGATGATCGTCACTTGCGTGCCGAATTTAGCGTACATTTGGCCAAGCTCGATACCGATATAGCCGCCGCCGATAACAACGAGGCTCTTCGGAATTTCAGGCAGCGACAAAGCGCCTGTCGAGGACACGATGCGTCCGCCGTAAGGGAAAGCTTTCAGCTCGATCGGACGGGAGCCCGTCGCGATGATGCAGTTCTTGAAACGGTAGCGCGGCGCTTCTTGATCATTGAAAACACGTGCTTCGTTCTCGTTGATGAACATAACCTCGCCGGCAAAATATTGAATTTTGTTCGCTTTGAGGAGTGAAGCCACGCCGCCCGTCAATTTCTTGACGACGCCGTTCTTGAACTCCTGTACTTTGCTCCATTCAACCTTCACGTCGGAAGCCGTGATACCGAATTCCGAAGCGTGGCTGATGGATTCGTATTGATGGGAAGCGGAGATAAGCGCTTTGGATGGGATGCAACCCACGTTCAAGCACACGCCGCCTACATATTGTTTATCTACGATAAGTACGTTTTGACCAAGCTGCGCTGCGCGAATAGCTGCAACGTAGCCCCCTGGTCCCGCACCAATGACTAGCAAATCGATATCGAGTGAAGCGTCACCTACGACCATAGTTTTAAACCTCCATTACAAGTAATTGCGGATCAGCAAGCAGCTGTTTAATGTAGTTCATGAAGTTTTGAGCTGTCGCGCCGTCAATTAGACGGTGGTCAAAGCTAAGGGACAGAGCCATGACGGAACCTGCAACGATTTCGCCGTTCTTGATAACCGGCTTCTCCGAGATACGGCCCGTACCGAGGATCGCAACTTCAGGGAAGTTGATGACCGGCGTGAAGAACATGCCGCCCGCGGAACCGATGTTCGTGATGCTGATGGTGCTGCCTCTCATCTCGTTCGCGCTCAGCTTGCCATCGCGCGCTTTGACGGCGAGGTCGCGAATCGCGTCGGCAACCATCCATACGTTTTTGCGGTCAGCGTCCGGAATGACCGGAACAACCAACCCGTTATCCGTATCGGTAGCAATCCCGATATTGTAATACTTCTTGTAGACGATTTCTTGCTTCTCTTCGTCCAACATCGCGTTCATGATCGGGAACTGGCGGCAAGCCGCTACGAGCGCCTTCACGATGAACGGCAGGTACGTCAATTTGACGCCCTTCTTCTCGGCCAGCGGTTTCGCTTTCGTGCGCAGCTGAACCAATGCCGTTACGTCTACTTCGTCCATGATCGTTACGTGAGGCGCCGTGTATACGGATTTCACCATCGCGTTCGCGATCGCTTTGCGAATGCCTTTGAACGGTACGCGCTCTTCCGTACGGTCGCCCGTCGATACGACTGCCGCCGGAGCCGACTTCGACTCGCTTGGAGCTGCTGCCGCAGATTCCGCTGCCGCAGGAGCCGCTGCTGCGCTGCCGCCGGACGCGAATGCCGATACGTCTTCGCGAGTAATGCGTCCGTTCTTGCCGGAGCCTGCAACGGATGCGATGTCAACGCCTTGTTCACGCGCGAATTTGCGCACGCTAGGCGTAGCTAGGACAAGACCGCTAGCAGGCTTGGAAGCCGCTGGAGCTGCTGCTGCCGGCGCTGCCGCCGTAGGAGCTTCGACTTTCGGCGCTTCTACCGCTTTCGGCGCTTCCGCAGCCGGTGCCGGAGCACTGTGGCCTCCGCCTGCCGGAGCTGCTTGCTCAGGCACTTCGCCTTCAGCGTCGATAACGGCAACAATTTCGCCTACGTGGCAAACTTGTCCGTCCTTAACGAGCACTTCAAGCACTTTGCCGTTCACCGGACAAGGAACTTCCACGATCGCCTTGTCGTTCTGCACTTCCATGATGATATCTTCATCCGTAACCGTATCGCCTGGCTTGATATGCATTTTAACGATTTCGCCTTCATGCAAGCCTTCGCCTAGCTCCGGGAAACGATATTCAAACTTTGCCACGTCCCGTGACCTCCTTCCAGGTCTCACAACCTGCCCAATTGTCGTCTATAGATGTCGTGAACTAAAAGTTCAGCACTTGATTAGCGGCTTTCACGATGCGGTCCACGTTCGGCAGCCAGCTGTCTTCGACTTGCGCAAACGGATATACCGTATCCGGACCGGCAACGCGCAATACCGGCGCTTCCAGGTGAAGGATGGCATTCTCGTTGATTTGCGCGATGATTTCGGCAGCGGCACCGGATGTTTTCTGAGCTTCCTGTACTACGATGGCACGGTTCGTCTTCTGAATCGATGCGACGATCGTTTCGATATCGAGCGGAAGCAGCGTGCGCAGGTCGATAACTTCGGCTTTCACGCCGCTCTTCTCGAGCTCTTCAGCCGCTTTCACCGCCGTATGCACCATCAGGCCGTAAGCGATGATCGTAACGTCGGCACCTTCGCGAACGATGTTCGCTTTGCCGATTTCGACCGTGTATGCTTCTTCAGGCACTTCTGCGCGGAAAGCATGGTATAGGTTCAAGTGTTCCATGAAGAACACGGGATCATTGTCGCGGATAGCCGCTACAAGAAGACCTTTCGCATCGTAAGGGTTCGAAGGCACGATGACTTTAATGCCCGGCGTTTGGATCGCAAGACCTTCCAGCGAGTCCGTGTGCAGCTCGGCTGCTTTGACGCCGCCGCCGAAAGGCGTACGGAATACGATTGGCGAATTGTAACGTCCGCCGGAACGGTAACGCATGCGCGCCGCCTGCACGAACATTTGGTCAAGCGCTTCGTAGATGAAGCCGACGAATTGAATTTCCGCTACTGGACGGAAGCCTTGAATCCCCATGCCGACCGCCATACCTGCGATTGCGGATTCCGCAAGCGGCGTATCGAATACGCGCTCTTCGCCGAATTCTCCTTGCAGGCCTTCCGTAGCACGGAATACGCCGCCGACTTTACCGACGTCTTCACCGAAGACGATTACGTTCGGATCGTTCTTAAGCTCCACGCGCATTGCATCGCGGATCGCTTCTTTCATATTCATTTGAGCCATTGTCGCGAGTTCCTCCTTAAGCTAGCTTCTATATAAGCATCCCATTATTGAAAATCGGCTTTTTGCGCTTCCAAATGAGCAGGCGTCGTTTCGAACATGGAATCGATCAAACCGCCAACCGTCATTTTTTCGGTCGCTTCCGCTTTTTTGATGTTTTCGTTGACAGTCGCTTTCGCTTCCTCTTTCACGCGGGCCGTGTCTTCTTCCGTCCACAGGCCTTTCTTCTCGAGGAATTTGCCGAAACGAGTAAGCGGATCTTTCAGACCCCATTCGCCTTCTTCGTCCTTCGTACGGTATTTCGACGTGTCATCCGCCATGGAGTGCGGACGGAAACGGTATGTGATCATCTCGATCAAAGTCGCGCCTTCGCCGTTACGGCCGCGTTCCGCAGCTTCGGATACGGCTTTGATAACGGCAAGAACGTCCATGCCGTCGACTTGCACGCCGCGAACGCCGGCCGCTAGCGCTTTGTGCGCAATGGATTGCGCTGCCGTTTGTTTCGCGAAAGGAGTCGTGATGGCATAACCGTTATTTTGTACGACGTAGATAACCGGCAGTTTGAATGCGCCTGCGAAGTTCAAGCCTTCGTAGAAATCGCCCTCGGAGGAACCGCCGTCGCCCGTATACGTGATCGCAACGCGCTTCTCGCCTTTTTTCTTGAAGGCCATCGCTACGCCGGTCGCGTGCAGGATTTGAGCGCCGATGATGATTTGCGGCATAAGAACATGAACGCCTTCCGGAACTTGACCGCCGTGCTGATGACCGCGGGAGTACAGGAATGCTTGGTAAAGCGGAAGACCGTGCCATACGATTTGCGGCATGTCGCGGTAGCCCGGGCAGACGAAATCATCCTTGTTCAGGGCGTACTCGCTGCCGACCATGGAAGCTTCTTGACCGGATACCGGCGCGTAGAAACCAAGACGGCCTTGACGACCCAGGTTAACTGCACGCTCATCCCACGTGCGGGTAAAGACCATGCGGTACATAATTTCTTTCAATTGCTCGTCAGTCAAATTCGGCATGTAAGCCTCGTTAATGACTTCTCCTTCAGGAGACAAGACGGAAAGCGGTGTTACCGGTTCCGAATGAACTTCGTAAGGCAGCTTGCTCATATTGTTCACCTCAGTTGAATATTTGAAAAAACGAGTAGCTCTGTTATAGAATGATTATAAACCTGTTTAACCGATATGGTCAAAGCATAAAGTAATAAAAACCGCTGAACTCGGCAATTTTTTATCTATAAACCTGCTAAATTGTATATGTAACAGATATTATTTATTCATAGTACAGCATAATACAACAGCAAGGTAAAAACGGCGAACGCCTGCATTCATGCGGCACGGCTCGTCTCATTCCGAGGAAATCCAGGCTTGGATAAGGATAAACTTACCCCTACATGTATTTCATGGAAATGCGATAAAAATTGCTGAAATGGCCTCCCTTTTGTTTACCCAATTGACTCGTAATCCATGCAATCGAAAGGAGATTTCATCACATGACGGATGAACGCTATTTAAAAAGAACGATCGTGAAGGAAGTCGTCACGAGCAACTTTTTGCCCGAGGGCTCCCGCAACCTGCGCGTTTTTCTGCCGCCGGGCTATAACGAGCTTCTGAGTTACCCCGTCGTATACTGCCAGGACGGCGAGCAGTTCTTCAACTTCGGGCGCATCGCGACGATCGCGAATCAGCTTATTCTCGACGAAGGAATCGAGCCCTTCATCATCGTCGGGGTCGATGTTGACCTTAATCACCGGACAGCGGAATACGCGCCGGACGGCGAACGCCATGCGGCGTACGTGTCCTTCTTCGGCGAAGAACTGATTCCATTCGTCGAGGGCAAATATCCGATCCGCCGCGAGTCCGAATCTCGCATTCTGGCGGGCGATTCCCTTGGCGGATCGGTCAGCTTCCACATCGCGCTCGCTTTCCCCAAATTGTTCCATCAAATTATTGCCTTGTCGGGGGCCTTTTATCCCGCTTCGCGAAAAATCGCCGAAGCGGCGGGCGATCTGAGCGAGCTCTCGCTCTATATGATCGTCGGCCTGCAGGAGACCGCCTTCAAATCCGACCGCGGCGTCTTCGATTTCGTTGCCATGAACCGAGAAATGCGCAGGATTCTGGAAAGCAAAGGCGCATCGACGATGTACGGCGAACATAACGGCGATCATGTCTGGGGGTTCTGGCAGCAGTATATTCCAGAAGCGCTTCGCAGCTTCCTGCGTGCCGAGAGTTGATCAGAGCGGGCCGAGCACAAGAAAAACCGTAAGTTCCCGCTCGGGGGACTTACGGTTTCTTTTTTGTGCTTTTCGTGTTAGCGTGTTTTAAAATTGCTTGTTAAGTGTAATTGGAGAACCTACCCTTGGCTGTCGCTTCAGACTTGATCGGGATGCTCATCCCGGATTCTGACCAGGAGATTATCGCAGCCCTCCGCCACCAGCGCATACACCTCTTCGAAATTGCCGGTATAATACGGATCCGGTACGTCGTCGCTCTCTTGCTCCGGCAGCAAATCCATGAACTTGAACACCTTCGTGTTCCCGTCCGCCTTGCTTCCGAACACTTCCCTAACGTCGCGCTCATTATTGCTATCCATGCAGACGATATAGTCGAAATGGTTAAAATCGTCCAGCAGCACCTGTCTTGCGCGAATGCCCTCATACGAGATGCCGTGACTATCCAGCAGGGCGCGCGTTCCCTCGTGGGGCGGCTTGCACAAATGCCAATCGCCCGTGCCGGCGGAATCCGTTTCGATCCGCTCTTCCAGCCCCAGTTCCTTCAATCGAAAGCGAAACACCGCTTCCGCCATCGGCGAACGGCATATATTGCCCAGACAAACAAATAAAACCCGAATCATTGCCGTTCCCCTTCCTTTTGCTCCTTCTTGGCGGCTGCCGCCCGATTCTCGTCTTCGAAGACCGACTGCGAGAGCGCGTACTTGAGCGATCTGCGCGGCAGACGCCAGCCGTAGTGGACGGACAGCATGCGGAACACGATGACGATGACGAACAAGACGAGCAATTCGACCGGTGATTTGAACCACCCTAGCCCGATCGTCGCACCCGCGCTCATTGCCCAAACCGCGTAAATCTCATCACGGAGCACCAGGGGCTTCCGGCCCGCCAGCACGTCACGAATCATCCCGCCGCCGATTCCGGTCAGCATGGCTGCAACGATTACCGCACTGAGCGGATATTTGCCCGTCGCATACAACGCGCCTTGAATGGCAAACGCCGATAGGCCGATCGCGTCGAAGAACGCTTCGCTCTTCTTCCAAGTCTTGATCCAGCGCAAAGGAAGAATGAACGCGATCGTCATCGCGATGACCGCTGTCTTAAGCAGCATGCCCTGTGTCCAGATCGTCGGAATCGGCACGCCGATTAAGAGATTGCGAATAACCCCTCCGCCAAAGGCGGTGACGAGTCCGAGCACGTATACGCCTAATATATCGTACTCTTCCTCCATCGCCACGATCGCGCCGCTCACTGCGAACGCTATCGTGCCGATAATGCTGAAAACTGTAAAAATGTCCATATCCATCGCTGCATTCATCTCATGTTGCCTCCGCCAGCTCCGCACTATTCTAAATCCTTTCCTATTTTATCCGCGGCCGCCTCATACTTCAAGCGGAAGTTGCGTAAACAGGCCGGACTTTTCTCCGAGTCAGCGTTATTTCTCCTCCGGCGGCGTGACGATCGTGATGCCTGGCGCGTATTTCCGCCCCATCAGCTTGCGCTTCTTCCGGTTTTCTTTCGACTCGAAAACGATATCCATATCATACCCTCCTCCCGGATACAGCTCCGTGTGCGGAATATAGAGCGATAGCCGTTTCCGGTTGAAGCTCATTTTCGTCTTCTGCACTTGGACGACGACATCGCCGCGCTCGTCGGCTGCGCTGTAGACGATGCCCGTTCGTTTCAACGGGTAAATCCAGACGCAATCTCCGACTTCGAAAGGGCGCTTCTTGCTGTCTGTTTGCGCGGCCACCTCAGGTGAAGGTGAAGGCGCAATTGAAGTTGAAGGTGAAGATTCAGAGTTCGCCGTGTTCTTCGCTTGTTTGATTTTCCGCTCTGCTACCGTGGTCGTGATCTCGCTCGCCTGCTTATCGATGATCGGTTCGAACCGGCCTTCTCCAGCCGCCGGTGCCGCCGCCGTCTGCCGAACTCGCTGTTCCGCGCGTTCGACTACGCTCTCCGGCAATCCGAACCGTCTGGCTATGGCGAACGCATAGCTGTCGCCGGCTTCGCCGATTTCCAAGCGATAGATCGGCTTCAGCGTCTCGGCATCGAAGGCCATCCGCGCGTTCGTGCAGCCGTTCATGACAGCCGCGAAACGTTTAATCTCGTTAAAATGCGTCGTCGCCGCTACCAGCGAGCCGCGCTTCAGCAGCTCTTCCAGCACCGCGATGGACAAGGCGATGCCTTCGCCGGGATCCGTGCCCGCGGCCAGCTCGTCTAGCAGAAGCAGCGAGCGCCCGTTCGCCTTGCGAAGCATCCCGCTCAAGCTCTCCATATGCGCGGAGAAGGTGCTGAGCGACTGTTCGATGCTTTGCCCGTCGCCGACATCCGCGAGTACGGTCTCGAATAGCCCGAGTTCCGTCCCTTTCTCTGCCGGGAGCAACAGGCCCGATTGACACATCAAGGCGAATAGGCCGATCGTCTTGAGCGCGACGGTTTTGCCGCCCGTATTGGGCCCCGTTATGATGAGCTGTCTCCAGTCGCCGCCGATTTCGACAGTGAGCGGCACTGCCTTCTCTCCGAGCAGCGGATGGCGAGCGCCGTTTAAGCGGACGAACGGACGATCCGTGACCGTTGGCGCGCTGCCGCGGTACGTGCGTCCAAGCTTGCCCCGGGCGAAAATAAAATCGAACAAAGCCATCGCTTCCACGTTCCATCGGAACTCGGCGCCGTACGTCTCCGCTTCGTCCGAGAGGCGCGATAGAATCTGCATCCGCTCGCGATCTTCTTCGCTCTTCCACAGCTGCAGCTCCCCTTGCAGGTCCGAAACGTCGGCAGGCTCGACGAACAAGGTTTGACCGCTGGCCGACTCATCCCACACCGTGCCCGGGACTTGTTTGCGCAGATCTCTCTTGACGGGAATGACGAATCGGCCGTTCCGCCTGCTGACCAGCTGTTCCTGCAGCGCGTTCTTGTATTTGCCCAACAGCTGGTTAATCTTGCGTTCGATCCGGTCTTCGGCTGCCGCGATGTGGCGGCGAATATCCGCCAGCTCGGGGCTGGCCTGATCGGTGAGCACGCCATGCCGAATGCATCTTGCAAGTTCTTTGACCAATTCCGGGCAATCCTGCATCGAGTCGGCATATCCGCTGATCGTCGGCGCCGTTGCCCGTTTGCTGTCCATGTAGCGCTTCATCTGCGAGACCGCCGTCAGCCAAGCTGCCAGTTGTCCGAGCTCCTGCTCCGTATATATTTTCCCCTTGCCGAGAAGCGCCATGAACGGGCCGATCCCTTCCATGGCCGACAATGGAACGCTGGCGCCAGTCGCGAGCAGCGCCGCCGCTTCTTCCGTTTCGTTCAGCCACGCCGTTACCTGCTTGAAATGGCTGCTTGGCTCCAGCCGTTCGGCCAGTGCTTTGCCTGCCTCCGAAACCGTGAAGGAGACGAGCATCGATTTGATTTTATGAAATTCTAAAGCTTTCATCGTCGTTTGATTCATTGCGGAATCCACCTTTTGTCATCGTTTTTTGTTTATAGGCATAAAAAAACAGGACCGGAAAGCGCATAAACGCATTCCGGTCCTGTCTAAGGATACGGCAATCACGCGAAGACGGACGTCTCCAATGTCGGGGAACGTCCGAAGGCGTGAAAAAAGCGTGCTCGAAGAGCACGCTCATTTGCCGTCCAGCAGGCGGGAAATGGTCATGTTCTTAACTCATTGGCGACGGAGACCGCATTCGGCGATAACAACATAAACCTGCGCCACTGGGGCAAGCCATACTTGTTACGCGAATTCAGTTCCGTCCCTGGAGGCGCTTCTGGCCCCAGGCTATATCCAATTAGAAGTTAAGAACACCGACACGCATTAAAATTTCCCCTTGCTGCATAAAGTTAGTTTTATCATAGCCGCTGTATATGATTAAAGTCAAGTGGCAGAACGCCTAAAGCGTGATCGACATGCCCGTTCGGGCGAAAGCCGTGCCCGGAGGAAGCCCGTAGTCGCGAGTGAGATCGATGTCATGCGACATATGCGTAAATATCGTTCTGCCGGGCCGCAGCCGTTCGATCAGCTGCAAGCCTTCTTTAACGTCATAAACGGAACGCGTCTCGAACGCAAAGGGCTCTTCGTAAAAGCTCGTTCCCAGAATAAGCACGTCCAGGTCCCGCAGCGGTTCCAGTTCTTCGCCTTGCAATGCAATCGCGTCCGAGCAATAAGCGAAACTGCGGCCGCTGGCAGCATGGGTGAAGCGGAACGCGTAAGCATAGCCATTCTTGCCGTGGTTGACTCTCCAGCAGATCGTTTCCCAGACGCCGAAGGTCAGCTTGTCGCCGATCGGCAAGAAATCGATCTGATTGCGAAGCCACGGAAACCGGACTAAGATTTCTTCAATGACTTCCTGTTTCGCGTACGCCTTGCCGCGTCGCCCGAGCCACCTGCATAAATCCGCGTATTCCGGGAGGCCGCCGATATGGTCGAAATGCGCGTGCGTGATGAGCAGCGTATCGACGTCGCGAAGACCGAACGCTTCCATGCCGCTGCGCCAATCCGGACCGCAGTCGATCAGCATCGTGCCGAACGAATCATCCGTAAGCTGCGCAAGGGAACGGAATCTCCGGTTTTTCCCTTCCGCTCTCGCCTCTTCGCAGACGTCGCAGGAGCAATACACGCGAGGTACGCCCATCGCGTCGCCCGTTCCCCAGAACGTGATGAACATCTTGTGCAGACCTCCTTTGACAAGTTAGATCAAGAATTCATTAGGATTACAACGGAAGTAGCGTCAGCGATTGTTTGCCTTTCAACTGTTCGATCATGCCGTACCATTCATCCGGCTTGTTGGGGAGCGCGGAATAATACTGCGTCAAGAAGGTAACGACTAGCGATGCATCCAGCTCCGATTGATCCTCGTCCGCCGGGAGGAAGCAAAGGTTCAGGCCGCCGACCGCGGATCCGTCCTCTTCCCAGGAAGGATGGACGTACGGGAAATCCAGTCGCATATAGCCGATGTGGGACAGCACTTCACGGCGAACGTACGGATTCATCGGATAGATGCCGCCGAATTCATACGTAGCTTGCACGGGATCATAGATTTCGGCGAACATGCCGATGGATACCGTGCCGCTCTTCGCAGCCAGCTGCTGCAAATCCCGCGAGCGATTGCGCAGCAGGAATCTTCCGATGCCAAGACCCGGACGGCCGACGATCGTAAAGTCCGTCATCGCGACTTTCAACTCGGGATAATACCGATACTCCGTCGTACCGACGACTTCCCCTTCATGCACGGCAACGTAAACATGGATGTTCTCGTCTTCGAGCGGGCCTTGCCATTTCTCGTACGCCAGCACTTCCTCGGGAGGAAAGACGGTTTTCATTAGGTCATGCATCTTCGCGAACAACGGGTTATCGATCGATTGAATACGTATGTAGTCCACTATTCTCGCTCCTTTAAGTTAACCTTGCGAATCTCGAAACGGATTTCTCCATTCCATGAGCGCCGCATAATTGCACGATTCTTCATCCTCTAAATAATTCGCGGCCGTCCCGACCGGCATGCGGCCGCAGCGCAGCAGGAACGATATGACGGGATCCGTGTAACGGCCGGCAACGATGCCTGCCAAGTATTCGTCCGGAGATACGCTGACTGCATAGCGGTGGTAGCTGGGCATCCGCCCCCCGCCAAGCAGCCGTTCGAGGCCCAGGAACACGACCGTTTCATACATGCATTGCATGAGCCATTTTCCGATGCCGGCTTTGCGCATCTCCGGAATGACGCAAATATCGACGATATACAGCGTACCGCCATCCGGTGCATGATTGCGAATATAGCCGCCGTCGGTCATGGATGCCCAGCTATGCTGGCCGGCCAACTGCGTGTCGTCGACCCTCAGTCCCGTAATCGAACCGACTAATCGGCCGTTCAGTTCCGCGCATAACGCCCCTTCCGGGAAACGCGTTACATGCTCTCGAAGCTGTTCCTCGTTCCACCAGAGGTCGGACGGAAACGGCGGCGGGAAGCATTCCTTCTGAATGGCGATCATGCCGGAAAAATCCGACTGCGTATAGTTGCGGATCGTGATTTCAACCGGTTTCCCGTCCGCGTAAACGATCATTTGCTTGCGCATTCTAAGTCCTCCTCGGACAGCCGCAGGTTAAGACCAATCGCCATACAGATCTGTACGGCGGTCACGCCATGTCGTCACGGACCCTGCCGCGCGAACATCGTGCAGCAGACTGACGTCGATATCCGCGACAACGAGCATGTCGTCGTTGATGACGCCTTCCGTCATGATGCCAGCTGGCGGGAACGGAATATCGTTCGGGGAAATAACGGCGGCTTGTCCGTAATTCGCCCGCATGAAATCCACCTTCCGGAGCGAACCGACCGTTCCGGTCGTTACGATATAGACTTGATTCTCGACGGCTCGTGCATGACAGCAGTAGCGCACCCGGTAGAATCCGTGACGATCGTCCGTGCAGGACGGACAGAAAATGATGTCCGCTCCTTTGGCTCTAGCCATGCGCACGATTTCCGGAAACTCGATATCATAGCAAGTCAGCATCGCGATGGTGCCGAATTCGGTATCGAACACGCGCAGCCCTTCCCCAGGCGACATGGACCACTCTTCCCGCTCCGTCGGCGTCATATGAAGCTTCTCCTGCTTCTCCACGCGGCCGTCCGGATAGAACAAATGCGCCGCATTGTTCAATTTGCCGTCTTTCGCGGCGACGACATGCGTGCCGCCGATGATGTGCATCCCATATTCCGCTGCCAGCGATTGAAAGAGGGTCACATAAGCCTCCGTGAAATCCGGCAGCCGGTCGATGCCCAGTGCCGCGCCCGAACCGTCTCCGATCGAGAGCAGCTGGGTGGTGAAGAATTCCGGGAACAACACGAACTGGACGCCGTATTCCGACGCATTCCTTACATAATGACGCACTTGAAACGCAAACTCGTCAAAATGACCGATGTCCGCGAGTTTATATTGCACCGCGCATACGCGTAACCCTTTCATGGTCCTCTCCCTTTGGCTGTTTCTTTATTTTCGCTGTGGAATCGCGATCGAAATCGTCGTCCCCTGCTCCGGCTTGCTGAATACGTCGATTTGGCCTTCATGCAAGTCCACGATCCGCTTGGCGATGGACAGGCCGAGCCCGACTCCGCCCGTAGTCCGGCTTCTGGCGCCGTCCACACGATAGAAGCGTTCGAACAAATACGGCATTTCGTCCTCGGGAATACCGATCCCTTTATCGGTCACGGAGAAACGAACGACGTTCTTATGAAGCGACAGCGTGATATCGATCGGTTCCTTGCTGTATTTAATGGCATTATCGATTAATATGACGAGCAATTGGCGGATTTTCTCTTTGTCCGCGCTCAATCGGATGTCTTGCTTGCCCGTCGTATGGACGCGGATCATCCGCTGGAACGTCATGTGCAGCATATCCGCCGTCTCGTCGGCCAGTTGAACGAGATTGAAGGTTTCGAGCTTCAACCAGTCTTCCTGCTCGGCTTGCGCCAACTGAAGCATCGATTTCGTGAGATTTTGCAGCCGCTGGGATTCTTTGCTGATCGCTTCGATCGCTTCGTCGCGGATGTTCGCGTCATCGCGTCCCCATCGCTTCAACAAGCCGGCATAGCTGCTGATGACCGTAAGCGGCGTCTTCAGCTCGTGGGAAGCATCGGCCACGAATTGCTTCTGGCGTTCAAAGGTCCGGTCCAGCCGGTCGATCATTTGATTGAACGCCCGTGCGAGCTGCAGCAGCTCCGCGGACTGATCCCTCTGGGCCAGCTCGATCTTGCGCAGCTTGCCGCTCCGGTCGATCTCCCGCATCGTCTGCACCATATGCTGAATCGGCGACGTTAAGCGCGACGTGAACCAATACGTGCCGAATATCGCGAACAGAATCGCTCCGATACTCGTAATCGTCAACGCGATGACCAAAACCTTCAAGTAACTGTCTAGCAACGTAAGCTTGCGATAAAGTTCCAGCGTCCCGATAATTTCGTTATCGTGAAAGAGCGGCACCTTCATATAGAGCACGCGGCGTCCTTCGATGAAGAACATCCCCGTGTCGTGCTTGATGGAGAAGTCCGGCTTGAGCGCGAGCAACTCCGGGTCCGATCCCTGCGTATTGACCACTTTGCCATTGCTATCGACGATCCGCATCAATTCGCTCACATTATAATAATCCCGCAGCAAATCCATGCTGGCTAGCTGATTGGGATCATTGATTCTGGGGTCCTCCAGCAAAATATTCACTTTATTCGTCAGTAATTGGTCTTCGCTGCGGATCGTGATTTTGATCACGAACAAGTAAACGAAAATATTAAACAAGATCAATATAAAAATTAGCCAAAATATCGTAAAAAACGTAAATCGGCGACGAAGCGTCATGCATCCGGCTCCTTTAGCATATATCCGACGCCGCGGACGGTATGGATCAGCTTATGACGATAGCCTTTGTCGACTTTCTGCCTCAAATAACGAATATAGACGTCCACGAGATTCGTTTCTCCGATAAAATCATAGCCCCACACCTCGGATAAAATATCTTCGCGCGACTTCTCTTCGTTCCGGTGCTCGGCCAAATAGACGAGCAGTTCGAATTCCCGCGGCGTCAATTCGATCGCCAGATCCTTGCGGAACACTTTGCGCGTGCGAAGCTCGATCGAAAGATCGGCGGCCTTCAACACGTCCGGACTCTCCGGCTCCTTCGGCTGCTGCTGGAAGATACGAAGCAAATTGCGTACCCGCGCAAGCAGCTCCTCCATCGCGAAGGGCTTCGTTATATAATCATTGGCGCCATGCTCGAATCCGCTGACTTTGTCCGGAATCGTATCTCGCGCCGTTAATAGAATGATCGGAATGGGATTGCCGGCCTGCCTGATGCGCCGCAGCACCTCGATGCCGTTCAGTCCTGGAAGCATGACGTCGAGCAGCAGCATGTCCCACTCGCCGTTCGTCGCCTGCTCCAAACCGCTCCTGCCGTCCGAAGCGCGGCCGACGATATAGCCTTCATGCTCCAGCTCGAGCTGGAGAATCCGCGCGATGCCGTCTTCATCTTCGATGACAAGAATGCGTTCGTTCATACTCGTTCTGCACCTACCTTGCTGTAGTCTATAACGGGCCCCAGCGGACCCGTTCCCATAATCATAATTAAGCATGTCCGTCAATGCAAGCGCTCTGGCATGCTCTTTCATAAGAGTCGCTCATCCAATCAGGGCTCAGAGACGATAAGCTTCTCCGATTAATAGATACTATGGATACGCAGAAGAGCGAGTCATTTGGTCAAATATTCGAAGTGATGGCATTCAATACAGGTAATAAGGCGCGTTCCAGCTGCGATCGCCAGCTATTGTTCGAGGTCGCCCAACCTCCGCGCCACACTTCATCCATCCATTCTTGCGCCGGCAGAAGCGGTATCGAGCAGCTGGGCTTGGCCGGCATCGACGCAAGCCATTCGCCGCGAGCGGCAAACTTCCCGTCCTTATTGGCGATCCAGTACGTTGGCCGTCCCTCGGCTTCTCGTTCGCTGCAAATCCGTTTCGCCGCAGCCAAGCGCTCGATTGTCCATTTGGAGGGAAATGGATCCGCGATAAGCAGCAGGCAATCGCAAGCCGCCAGCTGCTTCCCCGTCTCGGGCGAAAGCCACTTGCTTGATACGTCCGTCACAACGATCGAAGCGCGAATCGTTTGCAGCATCATGCGATGTTTAAGCTGCAGTTCCGCTGCTTGCCCTGAAGCGGCATTGGCCGAGGGTTCAAGCAGGTACCATTCCAAACGGCCCGAGCGCGACGTCATTTTGGCGTATCTGCCGTCTGCCGAAGGCTTGGTATTGGCATCCCCTCGGTTGCCGGACATGGGTATTAGCGCATGCCATTCCGGCTCTAGGTCAGGATGTTCGACAGCCGCGATGCTCCGATCTTCCGCACGCTCCAACAACTGCGCCAACGTAATCGCCGTGAACGTAGCCCCGGCACCTGGCGACAACGAGGCGATCATAACCGACCGCTGACGTCGAAGATGCGATAACGCTTGCGTATGAAGAATTGCTCCCGCGCCGACGCCGCCCCGTCCGCTCTCAGGAGCAGCCTTGCCGTGCAGACATTCTCCCAGCGCCTGCCTGACTTCCTCCATGGACCCGTATCGGCAGGCCGGAACGGGGTCGGTCATTCTGCTGACGATGGTCGTCAAAGCTGGCATTCCGCTGAGCTGCCATTGCGGCGCATTCCCCCTGCTGCCACCCGCTCCGGCGTTCCTGTCGATCTTCCCGCCGCCGGACAGCAAATAATACAACAGCGCGCCAAGGCCGAAAATATCGGTGCGCGCATCGCTCTGACGATCTCCCTCTTGCTCTGGCGCGGCAAATCCGGGCGTCCCCAAGGTTATCGTATCCTTGATTTGTCCCGGCTTGAATTGGCGCGCGATCCCAAAGTCGATTAACCGCACGAAACCGCTGCGATCGATCATGATATTCGTAGGCTTCAAGTCCCGGTGGATGATAGGGGGCTGCTGGCTGTGCAAATATCGCAATGCTTCGGCTAATTGCAGGCCGATTTCGACTGCTTTCAACGAAGGGATGAATCCGCCCTGTCGTTCCAAATAACCGTGAAGCGTCATGCCGTCGATGTAGTCCATGACCATGATTTCATAGCCGTCGTTCTCCGCGGCCGGGTAATAGTCCACGATCAGCGGCACATGGGGATGATTCAGCTGCATCAGCAGACCTGCTTCTTCGGCGCTGAACAATCCGTCGTTTTCGGATGTCCGATTCACCTTCAGGGCGCGGATTTTGCCTTGCAGCCGCAGATCTTCCGCGGCGTAAACTTCGCCCATGCCGCCATGACCGATCAATCCCTGAATACGGTACCGGCCGCCTATGAGCGTTCCTATCATGCGTTCCATTCGTTCCGTACGTTCCTTCTGTTCCATCTCGATCCAACCTCCTAAGAACGCAAAAAGCACCCCGAACGAAGACAGTTCCAGCGTGCCAGAACTGTCCGTCCAGGATGCTTTCCTGCGCGGCATATATTGATTTGCTAACTTGCGTATGAGACGATAACTATGCTTTCTTGTATTTCAAGTATAGCGTAATTTCATCGCGGTTGTGAAACAATTGTTTCGCTTTGATCAGCTCGAAGTGCGACTCCAGCTTCGCGACCACGTCACGAATCGTCTGCAGCGGCTTCTTATGCATCAGCTTGACGGTTATGATCGCCGCGGCTCCATCCTGCAGCGCCTCGGTTTTCTCGAGCACCAGCTTGGCCATTTGCATCGGGCTCCAGCTCATGTCGCACACGAGCAGATCGAACGTATTCGGCGGGAATCGAACGTCCGAAGCGTTCTTCTTTAATACCGTTAAACGCGGATAAGCCGCTAGCTTCGGATGCAGATTGGCGGGATCGACGGAAGTCACGCGCAGACCGCGTTCCAGGAGCAGTTGCGTCCAACCGCCCGGGGCAGCCCCGATATCCAGCGCCTCCCGGAACGTCTCCAGATAGAGCTTGAATGCTCGTTCCGCTTCCAGCAGCTTGAATTTCGCACGCGAAATTTGGCCTTCCTCGCGCTGGAAACGAACGGCGCCGCCCGGCCAGTCCGACAATTGCTCGGCCGGCGTTCCCCAGCCGACATACAATTCATTGTGTCCTGCGAAGATGGACAGGATCCGATCCGGAGACTGCATGGCCGTTTCCCCGCCCAATTCCATGATGACGGCATCCAACACCGCTTTCGTATCTGCGGCGGAATACGGGAAGAGCGTTCCCTCGACGCGTCTGATATGGATAGCGGTCAGGCCGTCCTCGCAGCGCTTTCGCGCGTTTCGAACAAGATCGGACAACTCCTGCAGATCGTCGGCCCCGCCATGAATCGGCAAAATCCGTTCGATCGGCTGTATATGCCGCAGAAAGATCGGCTCATTGCGCTGCATCAGTTCGAGCATGTCCTCTCGGCTTAACGGAACCTCGATGCGAAATACCTCGCCTGCGATAAGCTGCGTAAATTTAATCCCCTGAATCATTCTGCGAAGTTCTTCCATCGCAAGCGAGGCAAAGCCGTGATTCGCGGTTCCAATCCATTCAGTCACTTATGTTCTTCCTCCTGATAATGCCCGGATCCACGGGCGGTCGTCTGCCCAATGAACTTCCACGGGCCAATCGTATGCGGTGCTCAGCCATTCGGCGCTTAATACTTCTTTTTTCGGTCCTGCCGCTACGATTTCGCCGTTCTGCACCAAGGCGACATGCGTAAACAGCGGAATGATTTCTTCCATATGATGCGTCACGTAAACGACCATCATGTCGCGCTCGCTAAGGCGGCCAAGGTCAATCAGCAGTTTCTCGCGCTCGTAGAGATCAAGACCGGCACACGGCTCGTCCATGATCAACAGCTTCGGATTCAGCATCAGCGCGCGGGCGAGCATCACTTTCTTCCGTTCGCCTTGCGACAACGATCCCAGCGACTGTTCGGCCACATGCAGCAATCCCACTTCTTCCAGAAAGGACAATGCCTTCAAGCGCACCGCTTCGTCAATCTCCTGATAGAACCGGAGAAACGCGTATTCCCCCGTCGCCACGACTTCCCAGACCGGGTCGCGCAGCGTCAGCTTCTCCAGGATGGATTGGCTGATATAGCCGATTTCTTTGCGTACTTCGCGCACGTCGCATTCGCCGTAGCGGTTACCAAGCACATCGACCGTGCCGGACGTCGGAAACTCGTAGCCGTTCATCATTTCGAGCAATGTCGTCTTGCCGCAGCCGTTACGTCCGAGAATGACCCAATGCTCGCCTGTGTTCATCTGTAAATTAACGCCATTAAGGATTTGCCTGTCCCCGCGGCGGAACGTAATGTCTTGCAATGAAATCATGCTTTCCCCTCCCAAGGTTACTACGTCTTCATCGGTCCATGATGGATGACCACTTCAGGCGGCGCATGCTGCGTCAGTAAATGAATCATATTGATGCGGCCGGCAGGACTCGACGTATGAAAATAACATGTCCGCGGATAACGTCCGCTGTCCACGATATATTGCACCACAGCCAATCCGTTCGGCTGTCCCCAGCCGAGCTCGTAGTCCAGCGATAGCACGTCGACTTCTTCATGCTCCAGCAGCAGGATGCATTCCGCCGCTGACTTGGCAAGAACGAACCCATGCGGGCACGGCCTGTAATCATCCAAATAGACATTAATCATACGATTGACGAGCCTCCCATACGCCGGATAAGTTCCAATTGTCCCTTATGCGTGCCGTCGTTCCCCGAAGGCGTTTCCAATACGAATGGCGTGTTCGCCAGCAGCGGGTGCCGCAGCAGCCACGTCAAACCTGCTTCCCCGATATATCCTTCGCCGATGACCGCATGCCTGTCCCGCTTCTCCCCGCTTGGATAAACGGAATCATTCAAATGAATCGCCGCGAGATTTCCGATGACGCCAAGCTCGATCGCTTTCTCCATCCAAGGCCCATTCGGACTCCCGTCCCACACGCCGCTCGCGAACAAATGGCAGGTGTCCAGGCAAAAGCCGATTTTATCGGCGTCGGCGCATAAGCCGCGGATCTGCGCCAGTTCTTCCATCGTCGTGCCCATGAATGTGTGTTCGCCGGCCTGGTTCTCGATCAGCAGCTTCGCTTTGCCGTGCCATTGCTTCGCGACCGCGCTCAGCGTGATGACCGAATTCCGATACCCTTCGAGCGGGTCCGGACCTTTATAAACGCCGAAATGAACGACAACGCCGAGCGATCCGCACGCCTCGGCGATTTCCAGGTCGTTCAGCAGGGAAAGCACGGTACGCGCGCGATGCTCGGCATCTTCCGAAGCCACGTTCGTCGGATAAGGAGAATGCGCGATCGATACGATGCCACGCGCGGCACAATACTCGGCGCAGCGAATCGCTTCGCTGCGATCGAATGATTTTACCGCCAGGCTTCTTGGGTTCTTAGGGAAATATTGATAGGCTTGCGCGCCATAGGCAGCGGCCCTTCTCGCCGCTTCCCGATAGCCGCCACGCGTGGATACATGAACGCCGGCTCGCATGACCGGTTACCCTTCCTTCTGGCAGGACGGGCAATAAAATAATTTGCGCGAATTCAGTTCTGTCTGGACGATCGTGCCATCGCAGCGCAAGCAAGGTTCCCCGCCGCGGTCATAAACGCGGCAGCGCTCATTGTACCCGCCGGTCAATGTATCGTCGTTCGTCAGCGGCAGTTCCATGTAGCCGCCATGCGCGACGGCGTCCTTCAACACCGCGTGCATGGCATTGTATATGCGCTCCCAGGCTTCCGGATCGATTGCCGAAATCCGCACGTCCGGCCGAATTTCAGCTTCGAAGGCGATCTCGTCGGCGTAGCAGTTGCCGATGCCGGCAATTACATGCTGATCCACCAACGAATTCTTTAAGGAACCTCGTTTGCTCTTGAAACGCGCTTTGAAAGCTTCCAGCGTCAGTCTGCCGTCGAACGGCTCCGGACCGAGATCCGCAAGCTGCGCGTTCGTTTCCTTCACGGTCAGCAAATGGATATAACCCAGCCTTAAGCCGATGAAGCACAGATCGCCCGCGGGAAATCCGATCGTCACCTGGACCGTCCGGTCCGGCCGTTCGTGCGGCAGCCCTTCCGGGGTCAGCAGCGTATGGGATTCATAACGGATTAAGCCGCCCAGCATGAGATGCAGAAGCAGCCGTTTTCCATTGTCGAGATGGAAGAGAATCATCTTGCCCCGCCGTTCCACGAACCAGACGGTGCGTCCAACGAGCTCTTGCTCGAAGGTCTCTACCGGTACGTTGATGGATTTCGGCCTTGTCACGAGCACTTTCGTAATCGGCTGGCCGGCAATGCGTTCCGCCAGCAGCCTGCGGTAATGTTCCATTTCCGGATATTCCGGCATGCCTGCAACTTCCTTCCTATCGGCGCTGCCTTTGCTCAAATACAAGAATACGCAAGTTTCCTCTTGCCTCTAGCTTGCATCGCTGCGGAATGAACGCGCTGCGCCGCCAAATGACGGCGTCAGATCGTTTCATCTTAGGTCAGCTTCTTTCTCAGCCATTCCTGCAAGCCGCGCAAGTCCGCGATAACCTCGTCGGCTTCGCATCCCGCCGCTGCAAGCAGTTCTTTATAATTGTCGCCCGTTGCCAGCCCGGTTAAAACCAGCACCGACGGACAATCTACGGCATGTCCTGCCGCGATATCGGTGGCCGGATTGTCGCCGATCACCCATGTCTCCTGCGGCTCCAGTCCGAGCCGCTGCAACGCAAAGCGCATTTGAATCGCGGACGGCTTGCCGATGACGACCGGCTGCACACCGGAAGCCGCCCGGATTACCGCAGAAATCGAACCCGCTCCGGGGATCAGCCCGTTGTCCGATGGCAGCAGCAAATCGGGATTCGTCAATATGTACTGCGCGCCGTTGCGAATATGCCGCACGGCGCCCGCGATCTTGTCGTACGTCAGTTCCCGGTCAATGCCTTGAACGACCAGCTCCGGTCGTTCATCGTCAAGCTTCAGACCCGCTGCCAGCAGCGCGGTCGTAAGTCCGATTTCGCCGACCGCATGAACGCGCGCTCCGGGAATTTGTTCCGCAATGTAAGCAGCCGCTGCCTGCGCGGACGTGCACACATCCTCGGGAACCGCCGGAATCCCCATCCCGTTCAGCCGATCCGCGACGGCTTCCGGCGTAGCGGATGAATTGTTCGTTACGAATAAATAACGGATCTCTTCCTCGCGAAGCATGCGAATAAACGCGTCCGCTCCGGGAATCATCCTGCCCCCGTGATACAGCGTTCCATCCAAATCAATCAGCAATCCGCGGAGGTGATTGTCGCCCTTCCCCATGTCGCTCACCCCTTCGATCGTTTCAAACGCAGCCGGTCGATCCGTTTGCGTATAACATCCATTTCAATTCTTCGCTTGCCGTCCAAACGCAGGCCGGCATGCCTTCTGGCAGCCATTTCTAACGCCTGCTCTGCCAGCTGCAGCGCTTGCTCTAGTTCTTTGGTCTTATGCTCGTAGTACATGGCAAGCTCGATATGCGCCTCATAGTCCGGCCTCGACGTCTCGCCTGTCAGTAAAACAGCCTTCTGCCACAATAACACAGCCCGTTGCCAATTTCCACATTTCTTGTCGCGTTCAGCCAGCAGGCATAAGCATTTGGCGGTCGGCCGCGGATGCGCCGTAAACCGAGCATACAAGGGCTCTGCCAGTTCCGGTCTGCCCATCCGTTCCAGCCACAGTCCCGTGCGTAAAATCTCTTCGGCTTCCTCGGGGACGGGGATCCGCGATCCTACGCCTCCCCCCAGAAAATGGCCGAAGCGGATCGCAAGCGCAGCCAAGGACAGCATATCGATTTCATTATGCTTGAATACGCCGTGCAGCGGCTCCGGATTCCCGTCGGCGAGGTACTGGAAATAAATCGCCGGCGCGAGCGAGCCCGGCACGTCGTCGTCGCGCTTAATGCCGAGCCGTTCCTCTTCCACATGGCTGAGCCTGCAGGAAACAAGCGTATTGCGCCATACGGAACGCGAAGGATGAAGCAAATCGATATGGACCGGCTGCCAGTCGAATGAACGATAGCCGTGCAGGATGAACCGATTGTAAAGCACCGGCCAGTCGAACGTTCTCCCGTTGTATGTGACGAGATGCGTGAACTTCGGCAGCAGCGTGCTTAAATAGCCGATCATGGCGCGTTCCTCCGCCGGATGACGGATCAGCATCTGTTCGACGATGAATGTCTCTTCCCGCATGTAAGCCAGTCCGACCATGAACGGCAAATTGCCCGCGCCGACGCCGAGTCCTGTCGTCTCCAGGTCGAGGAACAGCGGGTTCATGCGGTTGTCTTCGCCAATGCCGACTTCGGTTGCTGCGTCTTCGGTTGCTGTATCTTCGTTCTCCGTAGCTTCAATCTTTGTGTCGCCGATTCCGCTGCGCTGGCTGGGTCTGTCTCCTTTGCCGCGGACATTGCCGAACTCGTCGAAGGCGGCCAAGGCTGGCAGCGCTTCGAGCAGCTCCTCCAGACCATGAACGCCATGGCGATGCGACAACGGATAGCGGCTCTCTCTCACGAGGAAATCGCCCTCTGGCGAACGAATCAGACGGACGCCCATTTCGCCCCATTCCTTCGAGAGCTCATCGGTTAGTTCATCGGAAGGAGAAGTCGCGAATGCATCGGTTGCAGCAAGCCCGCCGTCACTGAAGGCTTCTGTGGACCCATCGGATGCATCTGTCGATTCGGCCGAAACAATCGAATGTACCGGGTCTGAATGATCAGGCTCCGAATGAGCGAATGCGATCGCCTCTTGATCATTGCCGTTGATTGTTACCGAGGTACCTTCGCGTTCCTCGCCTGTCGGAGCAGGCACCTCGACCATGCCCGCAAGACGTTCCGCTTGCGCGGCTTGCGAGCTGCGAAGACGCAGCAGCTTGTCTCTAAGCCCGCTCATGACAGCCCGCCCGCTTCCTTAGCGGAATCGAATGGCATCGGCATACCAATCGGCCAGCCTCTATGGAAAACAGGGACGAAACTTTGCATGCTACAACCCCTCCAATAACAGCAAGCTTTTCATCTTCGCGTTCATGCCTACGATTTCCGTGCTGATGCAGGAAGGACAGCCGTCTTCGCACGGGCATTTTCTTATGAGTTCCATGGCTGCCGCCTTCACTTCGTCGAATCGTTTATAAACATCGTCCGCCAGCCCGATTCCGCCCGGGTAATGGTCGCAAATGAATATCGTAGGCAGGCCGGTATGGTCTGCTTTGATTTGCGAAATCACATGCACGTCGCTTCGGTCGCACATGACCAGCACGGGCACGATATGATTCATGACGTTCGCGATGCCCATCAATAGCAGCTCCAGCGTCTTGGCTCCTAGCTGCGGATCCACGTCCTTCAGCTCGATCCAGGCTGCGCTCGTATGCAGTTCTTGTTCTGGAAGGAAGATCGGTCCGCTCCCGATATTCTCCCCGCTCGAAAGCCGGATTTTCTTATATATGGTCGGGATAGCCGTCACGCTTACATCGCCGAAATTGATCGTGCCTGTCGTCCGATTGTTCGTCTTGTCAATCTCCAGCACTTTCGTATGGACGGCCAGATTGGCATCCGTGTAGTATTCGACGTCCACCTCGCGAACGTACGCTTTCTTATGATCCCAGTCCAGCTTCTCCACCTGGAATTGAACGCCCTGGTGCAAATAGATCGCTTCGTCGTGCAGCAGCGTCATGGCGCTGAACCGGTCCATCTCGCCAATGATCTTCACGTCGCCCGTAACGGACTGGTCGATAATGACCACGTTCTCTTGGGATGCGGACCGTAAGCTGACATTGCTTGCGGGGAAAGCCAGATTTGCCCAATAAAAGGTGTCCTTGTTCCGGTTCAACACCCGCTCTTCCACCAAATATTCCATGATATCCGTTACGTCCAGCGGTCCGAATTGTTCGGTTTCCTTGAAAGGCAATTCATAGGCCGCGCATTTCAAATGATCCACAAGAATAAGCAAGTTTTCGGGATTTATGCGCGCATACTCCGGGGATCGTTCAAAGAAATAGTCCGGATTCTGAACGATGTACTGGTCGATCGGCGTCGAACTGGCGACCATGACGATCAACGCTTCGCCATGCCTTCGGCCCGCCCTTCCCGCTTGCTGCCACGTACTCGCGATGCTTCCGGGATAGCCGGTCATGATGCACACTTGCAGCTGCCCGATATCCACGCCGAGCTCGAGCGCGTTCGTGCTGACGACGCCAAGAATTCCGCCGTCCCGCAGCCCCTTCTCGATCTCGCGCCGCTGCTGCGGCAAGTATCCGCCACGGTAGCCGCGAATGGATTTCGCGCCTAACTCATTGCGAACGAGTTCCTGCAAATGACTTAAGATCAGCTCGACCCTGACTCTGCTGCGGGCAAAGACGATCGTTTGAATTTTATTTTTCAGAAAATCGCGCGCCAGCTGGTTGACCTCGACGGTAGCGCTTTTCCGGATATTGAGCGGTTTGTTGACGATCGGCGGGTTATAGAAGACAAAATGCTTTCTCCCGCGGGGCGCGCCGTTATCATCGATGAGCCGCATCGGATTTCCTGTCAGCTGCTCCGCCAACGCCTTCGGATTCGCGATCGTGGCCGAGGTGCAGATGAAGATCGGGTTGCTTCCATAGAAACGGCAAATCCGTTTCAAGCGGCGAATGACATTCGCGACATGGCTGCCGAACACGCCGCGGTACGTATGCAGTTCGTCGATGACGACAAACTTCAAGTTCTCGAACAGGCTCACCCATTTGGTATGATGCGGCAGAATGGCCGAATGCAGCATATCCGGATTCGTGATGACGATATGTCCGGCTTTGCGCACGACTTGACGAATTGTCGGGGACGTATCGCCGTCGTAGGTGTAGCTCTTGATATCGATGCCCATTTCATTAATGATCTCGTTCAGTTCGCTCTTCTGGTCCTGAGCCAGCGCCTTGGTCGGGAAAATATAAAGCGCCCGGCTCGTATCGTCTGCGGCAATGGCCTGCAGCACCGGCAAGTTGTAGCACATCGTCTTGCCCGATGCCGTCGGCGTAACGGCAACGATATTCTCACCTTTGCTCACCGCCTGATAAGCGGAATGCTGGTGCGTATACAATTCCGTAATGCCGCGTCTCGTCAGCGCGTCCCGGATTCGGACATCCACGCTTTCGGGAATGGGTCTTGCGTTTGCCTCCTGGGGCTCTATTTCATGCCAATGAATGACGTTTTCGTTGCTGCGCAGCTCGTCGATGAGTTCCGGCAGCGGTTTCTTTTTTAACATAGACGGCTCACCTCTTATATGCATCATTTTAGCGAATATCTGTTCGCTTGACTAGAGAGTGGTGCAAACCGTTTTTGTGGAAAATAATTCTGTACTTTTAAAACATTTAACCCTATAAAAATTGCAACTTCAAAAGCTTTACACAACCCCCTAAAAGCGTTTCACAACCCCCTAAAAGCGTTTCACAACCCCCTAAATCCCCCTTGCCTAAGGGGGACCCCAGGGACTCCGTCCCTGGACCCGGATTTGGCGTGCCTTCTACTGGGCCGTCTTCGAAGTTTCGATTGATCGCGGCTCGTTTTCGTCCGTTGGCACGGACACACTTTCAGGTGGCGTTCTTCCTTTACTGGGTGCCTGTTTCACAACCTTTCCAAGATACCATTCAAAGCGTTTCACAACCTCCTCAAAGCGTTTCACAACCTCCTAAAGCGTTTCACAACCCCCTAAATCCCCCTTGCCTAAGGGGGACCCCAGGAACTCCGTCCCTGGACCCGGATTTGGCGCGCCTTCTACTGGGCCGTCTTCGAAGTTTCGTTGGTGGATGGCTCGTTTTCGTCCGCTGATGCGGACACACTTTCAGGTGGCGTTCTTCCTTTACTGGGTGCCTAATTTTAGTTTCGAGCAACAAAAAGACCCTTGGAAGTGGCCGATTACATCAGCCAGGTTTCCTTGGGTCTTATTACTCCTTAGAGCCGTTTCAAACATTCATGCACGATCAAACGAACGGCGGCTGCCAGGTTTTTTTGTTCCAGCCGATTTGGTCGGTGAGTACGTTTAAATTCCGGTCCAGCGTGACCGCTGCTGTGAAAGGCAATCGGCGATGATGCCAGAAGCGAACGTCGCTCCAGGTTACGAGATATCCGTCGACTTCCTCCTGGACTTTCACGTGGATCCGTTCGGAGAAATGATGGAATGCGCGCACGCCTTCGGCGATCATCGTCGCTTTTGCGGCTTCTGCCAAGCTTTCCGGCTTCGCTTTCAACAAGCGCGTGACTTCATTCACTCTGCCGTGCTTGAAATACCCGGTCATGTACTCGTCTCCCAGGTCGATGACGAACTGCCATGCGGTGCCAAAGAACGTCGGCAGCATCGTGATATGCGCTCGATCCAGCTTATAATGCGCACTAATGTGCGCCATCACATTGCGGTAAACGACAATCCGCCATAGGAGATACGCCGCCGTCATGGCATACACGAATTCGAACACGGCTACCGCCTGCGAATAGCCGAACAGCCACAGCAGTGCCGCCGCTCCGTGCGCCGCGAACAAGTAAGGATCGAATAAGCATAATACGTCGAGATGCAGCCATTTGCGCGTAAACGGCCGTAAGCATTGGACGCCGTAAGCATTGAATAAATCAAGGACAATGTGAAAACAGACCGCGAACAGCGTCCAGAGTATGACGATTCCGCTCCATGCTCCTGCGCCGAACAGCCATGCGATCGGCAGGCCGAGAAGCGGAGCCCAAGCCAGTGGCGCCGGCAGCGAATGCGTCAATCCGCGGTGATTGCGAATATAGGCAGACGGTCCGCGCAGCCGCATGACGGAATCGAAATCCGGGGCGTGGCTGCCCAGCAGCGTGGCCGCGAGAATCGCGTACTGCAGTTCAGAATGCGCTGCGACTGCTGGAACTGCCAGCGACATTCCCGCTAACGTAACGCCAAACAACAGATGACTTCCGGTGTCCATGCATCATCATCCCTTCGTCCTCTGAACGTTGTTGGTTTGCGCCATCATCGTAACAACGGACTGTCAAGGGAGCATTCGGATATCGTTACGAATTTGTAAGCGGTAACCTCGGTACGTTGATTTCCGCCATTTCGACGGCAGGCTCGATCTGCTCGAAAATCCCTTTTACGCCGTTCGCCAGCTCTGCGACCTCTTCATCGTCATAGCGCGAACTGAAATGCGTTACCACCAGCCGCTTCGCTCCCGCATCCCGGGCGATTTCGGCAGCCTGCGTAAAGGTGGAATGGCCGTACGCGGCCGCTTTCTCCTCGAGGCCTCCAGCGAACGTTGCTTCATGCACAAGCAGGTCGGCGTTACAGGCAAGCCTGACCGCATTCTCGCAGGGGCGCGTGTCGCCGAGGATCGTCACGACGCGGCCGGGATGCGGTTTGCCCACGACGTCGGACGCCGTGACGGTAGTGCCGCATGCCAAGGTAACGTCCTCCCCCCGCTTCAGCTTGCCGAATAACGGTCCGGCCGGGACGCCAAGCTCGGCAAGCCGCTTCAAATTCAACTGCCCGCTCAGCGGCCGTTCCGTAATGCGGAATCCGAAGGAGGGCAGTCGATGCTGCAGCTCCGCGGCTTCCACGACGAAACGGTCGTCGGCGATAATTTCGCCTTCGGTGATTTCGACGACGTGAAGCTCGTACCCCAAATGAACGCCCGTTAGATTGAAAATGCTATCCAAGTACGCTCGCAGACCTTGCGGTCCATATATTGTCAGCGGCCCAGCGCCTTCAAAGTAACCCCGGCTGCTGAGCAAGCCCGGTAATCCGTAGATGTGATCGCCATGCAAATGCGTGATGAAAATCCGCTCCAGCTTGTTCAGCTTGAGCTTGCTGCCGAGCATCCGATGCTGCGTACCTTCACCTACATCGAACAACCAGAAGCCGCATTGCGGCTCGGGCAGCGACAAGGCAATCGATGTGACATTGCGGGATCGCGTCGGTCTTCCTGCGCTGGTGCCAAGAAACATTAGCTGCAAGCTGCTCCCTCCATTCCTTCGCCTGACGGCAATACTTATAACAATACCCTCCAAAGGGCACGGTTCATACCATGCTTTGGAGGGTACTTCTGCTTTTGCTTACACTTTCTCGACGTTAAAATATTGCGCTTCCGGATGTGCGAAGACCATGGCGGACACCGAAGCTTCCGGTTCCATCATGAATCCTTCCGTCAGCTGCACGCCGATATCTTCCGGATGCATGAGCTCGAACAGCGGCCCTTGGTCCTCCAGGTTCGGACATGCCGGATAACCGAACGACACGCGGATACCTTGATAACGGGCGCCATGGCGCTGTTTCATCGTCATATCCGGATGATCCGGGAAGCCCCATGAATCGCGCATCAAGTGATGCACGCGTTCCGCCATCGCCTCGGCAACTTCCAGCGCGACGGATTGCAGCGCATGCATGCGCAGGTAATCGCCGTTGTCTTTGGCCTCGCTCGCTTTCTCGCGCACGCCTTCGCCCGCCGTAACGACGAGGAAGCCGACGTAATCCATCACGCCGCTTTCCACGGACTTCAAGTAGTCCGCCAAGCAGAGATAAGGCTCCACTTGCTGGCGCGGGAAGGAGAAACGTTTGATTTCCACTCCCGGCTGCTTCGGATCATAAATGATAATGTCGTTGCCCGAAGACTGTGCCGGGAAGAATTGATACATCCCATGAGCTTGCAGCATGCCTTTCGCCGCTTCATCCAACAAACCGTCGACAGTCGCCTTCAGGCTGACTGCCTTATCGTTGCCTTCTTTCAACAGCGTGTCGACATTTCCCTTAAGTCCCAAATGGTGCCCAAGCAGCATTTGCATGTTGACATACGGCACGATGTGCGGGACTGGCACATTGCGGAGCACGTGACGGTCCAGGTCAGGCGGAATATAGACCGGCGCATCGACCGAGATATTCGATTTCACCGCGCGCGTCAGTTCAGGCAACGGCTTCTTCACTTCGTCTTCCAAGCCGCCTGAAGCTTTGTACGCCGCCATTTCTTCCTCGTACGCAAGGCGATGATGCTGATCCATCAGCTTGTTTGCGATATCCAGTCCGTCCATCGCGTCCTTCGCATACAAGACAAGGCCGTCGTATTCCGGACCGATCCGCGTCTTCGTGAACTTCCTCGTTAGCGCGGCGCCGCCGACCAAGATCGGCGCATCGATGCCGGCATTGCGTAAATCCTGCGCCGTCAAGACCATCTGCTGCGCTGATTTGACGAGCAAGCCGGACAGTCCGATCGCATCGACCGGTTCCTTCCGGTACGCTTCAATGATTTGATCCGGTGGTACCTTGATACCCAGATTGATGATTTTGTAACCGTTGTTGGACAAAATGATCTCCACCAGGTTTTTCCCGATGTCATGCACGTCGCCCTTAACCGTTGCCAGCATGATCTTGCCTTTGACCGCGCTTTCCGTCTTCTCCATATGCGGTTCCAAATAGGTGACCGACGCCTTCATGACTTCGGCGCTTTGCAGCACCTCCGCGACGATCAGCTCGTTATTGTTGAACAGCCGTCCGACTTCTTCCATGCCGCGCATCAGCGGTCCGTTAATGATTTCGAGCGGCGAATACTTGCCCATTGCGATATCGAGATCGGGATACAGACCTTCCTTCGTTCCTTCCACGACGTAAGAAGCCAGGCGCTCCTCCAGCGTCAAGGTTGAGATCTTCTCCTTCTTCACGACCTTCTTCTCGCGGAAAGCAGCGACGAACGCGGCAAGCGTCTCGTCGTTCGTATTGTAGATAAGCTCTTCCGCCAAGCGGCGCTCTTCTTCCGGAATGGATGCGTAACGCTCCAGCTTCTCCGTATTGACGATCGCGTAGTCGAGGCCGGCTTTCGTCGTATGGTACAAGTATACCGAATTCAGCACCTCGCGGCCCGCGTCCGGCAAACCGAACGAGATGTTGCTGAGTCCAAGGATCGTCTTCGCCCGCGGGTACTTGGCTTTGATCATCTTAATGCCTTCGATCGTTTCCACGGCGGAACCGATGTACTGCGGGTCGCCGGAGCCGACCGGGAACATGTTCGGGTCGAAAATAATATCTTCCGGCTGCATGCCGTATTTTCCTGTCAACAGCTCGTACGATCGCGTAGCTACTTCCATCTTCGCTTCGCGCGAAACCGCTTGACCGCGCTCGTCGATCAGAATACATACGACAGCTGCCCCGTAACGATGGATCAGCGGCAAAATTTTCTCGAATTTCGACTCGCCGTCCTCCAGGTTGATGGAGTTGATGATTGCTTTGCCCTGCGAATATTTCAAGCCCAGCTCGATGATATGATCGTACGTCGAATCCAGCATCAGCGGCACTTTGATCTTCTTCACGACTTCCGGCAGGAACCGGTGTACCGCATAGGACTCGTCGATATCGGTATCTTGAAGGTTGATATCGATAACATGCGCGCCGCCCTTCACTTGGGCGCGGGCGATTTCGGACGCTTCATCGAACTTCTCTTCCTTGATCAGACGTTTGAATTTCCGCGAACCGGAAATATTCGTCCGCTCCCCGATCATGATCGGACGGTTCTCCTCTTCGATAAAAACGGTCTCGATTCCGGAAACCGCCGGCGGATGATCGCCGAATTGCTTACGCGGCTCGTAATTTGCCAGCGTTTCCGCAAGCGCCTTAATATGCGCCGGCGTCGTTCCGCAGCAGCCCCCTGCAATATTCAGCCAGCCATGCTCGGCGAAATCGGCGATTTTCTTTGCCAGCGAAGCAGGCGATTCATGATAGTTGCCGTTCTCGTCCGGCAGTCCGGCATTTGGATACACGCTGACAGCCGTTCTCGCAAGACCCGACAACGTTCGGATATGGTCGCGCATGAATTCCGGTCCCGTGGCGCAGTTCAGACCGATCGAGATCGGGTTCATATGCTCCAAGGAAATATAGAAGGATTCGATGTTCTGTCCCGCGAGCGTCGTGCCCATCGGCTCGATCGTTCCGGAAATCATCAGCGGCAGCGTGATGCCGGATTCTTCGTAAGCCTTATGAATCCCGATCGTGCCCGCTTTGACGTTTAGCGTATCTTGCGATGTCTCGAGCAGCATGGCGTCAACGCCGCCCTCGATTAAGGCCAGCGCCTGCTCGTAATAATCGTCGACGAGCTGGTCGAACGTGACGCCGCCCGTGACGGACAGCGTTTTGGTCGTCGGACCGAGCGCGCCGGCAACGAACCTCGGATGATCGGGCGTCGAATATTTATCAGCGGCAGCGCGTGCAAGCTTCGCAGCGGCCAAATTGATTTCGCGCGCTTTCTCAGGGATGTCGTACTCCGCCAGTACGACGCCTGTCGCACCGAATGTATTGGTCTCGAGAATATCCGCGCCTGCGGCCAAATATTCCTCGTGGATCTCTTGTATCACGTCAGGACGGGTCAGCACGAGCATCTCGTTGCAGCCCTCAAGCTCCTCGCCGCCAAAATCATCCGGACCCAAGTCGCGCTGTTGGATCATCGTACCCATCGCGCCGTCCAAGATGAGGATGCGCTTCGCCATCATTTCCTGTATCGTCGGTCTCGTCATTGAAGCACTTCCCTTCCGAAGCTGCCGTTTCAAAAATCCGATCTTCTTCAAGACCGGCACATCGTGCAGCTTAAAATCATTTCCCTATACTCTACCAGAATTCGACCCTTGTGAAAAGGCATTTCCACCCTGCCTGAAAGCTTTGTGCGTCTGTCGACAGACCAAACATAATGTTTTATAATTATTCTGATCGGAATTACGATTTCATGGTGAAAGTAGGGATTCAATTGGCAGAAATACGCGTACGCGACACCAACGAGCGCATCAGCGGCGAAGAAAACGTCCGTGCTTTTCTAGAGAAGCAAGAAGTGCTGTACGAGCACTGGGATGCCGCTAAGCTCCCGGCCGAACTTCATAACAAATTCGTGCTGAGCGACGAAGAGAAAGCGACGATCCTCGCGACTTACGACGCGGAAATCCGCGATTTGGCCGCACGCCGCGGTTATCAAATCTGGGATGTCATCTCGCTGTCGGACGCAACGCCGAACATCGAAGAACTGCTCAAGAAATTCGAGCAAGTCCATACGCACACCGAAGACGAAATCCGCGGTATTATATCCGGACGCGGCATCTTCATCATCAAGGGCGATGAGCAAACGGGTTACTTCGATGTAGAGCTGGAAGCCGGCGACGTCATCTCCGTGCCGGAGAACAAGAACCACTTCTTCACCTTGATGGACAATCGCGAAATCATCGCCGTGCGTCTGTTTATCGAGAAAGACGGATGGATCGCGCATAACGTTGACGATCCGGCGTTCGCGAAATAGCATGCGCGGAGGTCGTGACCTGCGGCTGGAACGAGTCTCCACTCGCTGTTGTAGTTCTGATTTCTTTGATTATATAAGTGAGTATCGGTTGAAATCAGACTACAAAGGCGAACGCTTAAGGATTTTCGGAGAAAATCCACGTCGGAAGCATAAGCTGCTGCTCCGACTTCATTCCAGCCTCCGGTCACTCCTCGCTTATGCTATTTGGTCCTAAACAAAAAACCAAACAAAAAGGAGACCTGCCTTCGGATAGGTCTCCTTTTTGTTTGGTTTCTTCAAGTGCCATTGTCGGCTGCTAATACTAGTAGCCGCCAGCGCTTCGTGCCTGCCTAACTTAAACAAGCAGCGGCAGCAATTCTTCCAAATGCTTGATTTCATGGGTAGGAATGATTTCATCGTTGCGCTGCATGCCGTGACGGTTGATCCACACCGACGTCATGCCGATCGTGTTCGCGCCGAGAATGTCGGTCGTCAGCTTGTCTCCGACCATGATTCCGTGTTCCGGTTCGATGCCGAGACGTTCGAGGGCATGATGGAAAATCTCCGCGGCCGGCTTTCCTTTGCCGAACTCGCCGGAAATGACGATATGGTCGAAGTATGGCACGATCGCCGGCACGCCTGCCAGCTTCTCGCGCTGCAGATCCGGAGAACCATTCGTCAACAGCAGCAGCTTGTAGCTTCCTTTCAGCTTATCCAGCACGGCAAACGTTTCTTCGTATACGTACGGACGTTTGCGGCGTTCTGCCGGGAATTGCTCCGCTAGCTGCGCGCCAAGCGCAGGATCGTCGACGCCGAGCGCGAGAAGTCCGCGCGTCCAAGCGTCTTTCCGATAACCTGGCGCGAGCTGCTGCAGCTTGCGGAATTCTTCTTGTTCCCCTTCAAGGAAGTTCGCCCACAACCCTTCGAACGGGTTGATGCCGATCATTTTCGTGAATGGGAACGTTTCGTACGATTCGTATAAGGCGCGCGCCTCGCGGCGGACGGCATCCTCCAACGCCTTCGCTTCTACGCCCGTTGCCGCGGCGGCTGCTTCGCAAGTCGCGTCGAACGCTTCTTGAACACTGCGGTCATCCCACAATAAAGTATCATCCAAATCGAATAAAACTGCTTGTTTAGCCATCGTTTCCAGTGCACTCCACTCTCTTTATTTTTCGGTATACGGAATTCCGTGCTGTTCGGCAAATGCTTTAAGCCGCACTGCGATTTGTTCGGTCGGATAACGGTTCATGACGCGCGAGAACACCCAATTACCGCCTTTATGCTGCTCGATAATGACGTAGCCCTTCTGTGCGGTAATTCCTTTGACGTTGCTAATGTTCACGTCGCGGTCACCGGCGAAACGGCGGGAACGAACGAAATCCCGGCCAACCGACAGATATGGCCTGCGAAGCGTAAACGTGCCTGCCAGCACGACGTACAACCCGATCGTAACCCAGAACATCGTGTCGTCCGGTTTGAACGAGTCGGATGTCGTCGTAACGATCACATAGAAGAGAATGAACAACAATAAGAACGCCGGCATGAGATAACTGCGGCCTTTAAAGGTGTCCATCGATGCCTTTTCCGATTTCGCCGACATCAGCGGGGCTTGCCCGTGTTTCTTACGCTGTTTGTTAATTTGAGTCTGGTTTTTCTGTACTTTACGCTGCCACGATCTTGACACGAATGATCCCCCTCAACGATCTACAAACGATTCAATTCACATCTATTACATATAGGAGCTTTATAGAGGCCGGGCGAATTTGGTAATGAAACGGTTCGGGTATTCGCTAGGAAGCGCGCTGGCTTCATCCAGCCTGTTCCAGATCGATTCCGGCATCGTCCAGCCGATTGCGCCAATGTTGTCCTCGTATTGCGCCAGCGTGCTTGCGCCGAAGATTGGCGACGTAATGCCTTTGCGCTGCAGCAGCCAGGCAAGCGCCACTTGGGACGGCGTTTTGTCCAGTTCAGACGCTGCGGCTTGTACAGCTTCAAGGATGGCAAAGTTTTTGTCCGAGGAACGAAGCGCCCAGGAGCTTTCTCCTTGCTTCGACGTCAAACGGCCGCTGGTCGGCTCTTCATGGGTGTAGCGTCCGGTCAGGAACCCGCCGCCGAGCGGAGCCCAAGGAATAATGCCGATGTTCTCCTCCAGGCAGAGCGACAGCATTTCACGGTCCATTTCTCTGCTGACAAGACTGTACTGCGGCTGAATGGAAATAAACCTGGCAAACCGGTCGCGGTCGCTGACGGCCAGAGACTTCATCAACTGCCAGGCGAAGAAGTTCGAGCAGCCGATATAGCGCACCTTGCCTGCCGAGATCAGATCATCCAACGCACGAAGCGTCTCGTCAATCGGCGTTGCCTGGTCCCAAACATGCACCTGATAGAGATCGATATAATCGGTATCCAGCCGTTTCAGGCTCGCTTCGACCGCATCCATGATATGTTTGCGCGAAAGGCCGCCGCTGTTCGGACGTTCTCCCGTCATCATCCGGACTTTCGTGGCAAGCACGACTTCCGAACGACGATTCTTGATTGCTTTCCCCACGATTTCTTCCGAACGGCCTTGCACGTACACATTGGCCGTATCGAGGAAATTACCGCCCCGGTCCAGAAAATCGTGCATCATCGTAATGGAATCCGCTTCGCTCGTCGTATTGCCGAAGGTCATCGTACCCAAGCATAGTTCCGAAACCGCTAGCCCGCTCCGGCCCAATAGCCGATATTGCATTTGCGTTCCCCTCCTATTATTAGGTAACGTTGCGCACCGCTTGCTGTCCAATCGTACGAAGTACCGGTGCATATCACGTCCGTTAAACGATCATGCTGATCGATTAATGCTTGATCGAACCCCCGCCGCCGTCATTGCCTTCTTCGTCTTCCGCCCACTTGATCGTATCCAGCTGGTTGCGGAAATTGCTCTTGAAATTGTCCAGATAAATACGACGAAGCTCGTCGCGCTCCGCCACTTCCTCCGGCGTTAAGCCGACGGACTTGTTTTTTCTTGAAAGCTCGTTAATTCGAGCGATGATTTTCTCCATTCTATGAATAGCTCCTCTCATCATTTTGGCCAACATCACATTCTTTACTTTGACATTTTTAAACGTCCATTGTCAAGGCGAAAGCCCCCTTACTAAGCGCAACGGCGCAGTGATTGCCGACAAAATAGAAAGAGACCGAAACGGACATCCGTTCGGTCTCAAGACTCTATTGCATGCCAAGCCAATTAACTGCCGGCAGGAACGATAAGCGTCTGTCCGGCTTCCAGCTCGCTGGAGCTTAAATTGTTCCGCTTCTGCAAGTCGAATACGGTGCGGCGGATATCCTCGCCGTCTTTACGAACCGTGCTTGCAATTCCCCATAACGTATCGCCGGAATTGACGACGATGACTTGTTCTTCCGCGCTCGGTTCGGCAGGACGTTCTCCGTCGGCATGTCCCGTTAATAAGGACAGACCGACGAACAACAACACAAAGAATAATGAAGCACCTGCTAACCGGACGAGTATGCGTTCGACAGCACGGTCTTTCCGTGAACCGCGGACTTGACGTCCTTTAGTAGAATTTTCTTTATAAGCAGTTGAGTATGAAGATATTGTTTGCATCATGATCAGCACCCCAAACGTTTGTTCTGTTATCGTGAACTCAGAATAACACGAACATCCGTTTGCAGTCAACAACTTTTAGAACGTTTGTTCGCACGAAAATACGAACTTGTGTTTCTCGAACTTATGTTTGTACGAACTCCGGTTCTGTGCTATAATTTTACACAAATGAACCTTTGGAGTGATTCCGGTGTCGAAACTTTCAAACCGCCAGCAGGCGATACTAGAATTCATCAAGGCGGAAGTTCGGGATAAAGGCTATCCGCCTTCTGTTCGCGAGATCGGCGAAGCGGTCGGACTGGCTTCCAGTTCTACCGTTCACGGTCACCTGGACCGTTTGGAGAAGAAGGGCCTGATTCGCCGCGACCCGACGAAGCCGCGCGCAATCGAGATTTTGGACGGCGAAGACAACGAACTTCCGTTCCCGCTCGCGATTGCCAAAGTGCCTGTCGTCGGTAAAGTTACCGCCGGCGTACCGATTACCGCAACGGAGAATATCGAAGAATACTTCCCGCTTCCGGCTGACAAAGTCGGCGACGATACCGTATTCATCCTTAACGTAATCGGCGAGAGCATGATCGAAGCCGGCATTCACGACGGCGACTACGTAATCGTCCGCCAGCAGCAGAACGCCTCCAACGGCGATATCGTCGTAGCCATGACGGAAGACGACGAAGCGACAGTCAAGACCTTCTATAAAGAGAAGGATCATATTCGTCTGCAGCCGGAGAACTCCACGATGGAACCGATCCGTCTGCGCAATGTCAGTATTCTCGGCAAAGTTATTGGACTCTTTCGCGATATCCACTAAATGCGGCATCAATAAGGGCAGTCACCGGCTTTTCCAAGCGCGGTAGCTGCCCTTTCTCGTTCTCGCTAGTTCGCTTCTTGTCCGTTAACCTACGATTTCCCGGAACAATAAATTACGATAAGCGAACGTGCTGCTCGTATATTTAAAGTTCAGCTCCACCCCCGAGAAACGGACCTCTATGGTTTTCAATGCCTTCGTTGTCACCTGTTGTCGAATAAGGCAGCGAACGCGAGAAACATGATTGGCGTTGATCGCTTCGGCCAGCGCGGATGCATATGCTGTCGAACGCGCGAGCTTACGGTAGAACGGAAGAACGGCTCTCGATATAGCCCGATTAATAGGCGTCGAGAACGTGAACTGCGTCGTGCCCGGCGGTATCGTCGTACCGTTCGAATATTGCTGAATCGGTTCGGGGAACGCAAAGTCAATGAAATAACCGATGCCGTTCACAGAGAAGCTGTCGTACTTCGCCATCGGCGCAACCGATTTGAACATGGCGATCAGCGTATCCAGATCTCCCTGCCTCACTGCTTTCGACCATCTCAAGGCAAAGCTCTGATTCCGAGCGATCTTGCTGTACAAGGGGATCATCATGGAAGCGACCCGGGAGAGAATGTAACCGGGAATACGAATCGTTCCGCTCCTCGCATTGCTTTTACCGCCCATACTCGTCTCACCCTCTTCATTAAGCCTAATGTGGCATCATATGCGGCAGATGTCTTACGAGTGAGAATATGCCCGCCGCTCAAGCATCTATCGACCCGTTCCCTTTCAACGCAAAAAGGCATCCGATCCAATCGGATGCCTTCTGCAGCAACGTCTTAAACGTTCACAAACCGCCGCAATCTTATAAACTAGCAGATCTCATTTAACTATGCAGCATCATCCACCTGTATTATTCAGGCAGTGGATACGTTCTAAGATCGGGAAGTTCGTCGCGCGTAACGGTGAAAGGATGACGATACACGTTGTTCAACATTTCCCGTTCGGTATATTGATCGGAAACGACGATCTGACCGTCTTCCTGCTTGTGCAGAAATTGTCCATACCACGTACAATTCCACGACCAGAGCGCGCCGTCGGCAATCATCCGATCCGGATCGGCAAGCGGCCCGTTCTCGGATAATGCGATGATTTTGGCTGCTTCCGTATAGCTTAATGCCTGCCGGAAACGTTCGACATTCGATTGATAGTTCTGTTCGGGCGAATAAATATCTTCCCCAATAATGTCCACGAATTCATCGCCCGGGTACCAGTCCTTGGCTTGTCCATTCCACACCCAGATGAGGTTATGCAGTCCATGCAGCCGAGTCATTCGGTCGTGCATCAGCTTCCATAATTGAATGCATGGTTCGGCTCCTTTGGCACCCCACCAGAACCAGCTGCCCGATGCTTCATGAAGCGGTCTCCATAACACGGGTACGCCGGCATCTCGCAGCTGCGAGAGCAGCCCGGAGATAACATCGATATCGCGCAGCAGCAGCGCATAATCCTCTGACGAAGGATCGGCCATCGCTTTAGCGAGATCGAAGGTCGTCGCCGATGTGTAGAACCCGCGGTGCCAGCCATTGTCCGGCGGCAGATCGACCAGATCCTTCGGCGCATTCCAATGCCAGCAGAAGGTGACGATCCCTCCTGCCTCCCACCATTTCAAGGCAAGCGCAGTATCGGTTCCGACGGCTCCCCGTTCCGTGCGGGACGGCGAATCGTTCATGAAATCGAATCCTCCGACAGCCGGATAAGTACCCGTCTCGCGAAGAATCACTTCCATCTCCGGAGTCGAATTGACGCCGATCTGCTGTCCTGTCAACATGCGCTTGCCGTAAGTATCGCACAAGTAAGCCATAAGCCTCTTCGCGCAATCATCCGCTTGCGGATCGATCAATTTCGGTTCAACTCGAAAACGGTGTCCCCAATCATATGCCATCCGGTTCCCTCTCCTCGCGACTAACGTTATTTCCGCGTAATCGTAAACGCAATATCTTTCTGTATCGACGCAGGCGCTTTCATGACAAGCGATCCGTCCTTCGCTTTCACGGCGTTCTCGCCAATGGCCGTACCGGTCCAAGGGTCGTACCATACGACCGTATATGAGCCATCTTCCCAATTCATCAGGTTCACATTCTTGCCGCCTGCTTCGCCTTTCTCGGTAAGCAGCCAGCCGAAAGACAGCTTCTTGCCTTGCATGACCCATGTTTGCCCCTTTGAAGCTGCATCCACTTCGGTATTCACGGGGATCCGCGGTTCATGGAAATCAATCTTTGCGGCGAACGCGGCTAGAACTTTCATCTGCGCAAACATTTCATCGCTGACGTGATCGAAATCCCACCAGACCGGTATCGAAGCCAGTCCGTTCGTCAGCGATACCCATATCGCCTGGTGATATTTCTCCGTATCGACGATATTGCCGGTTTCGCCGATCATAAGCGGCTTCTCGTAGCTGTCCCACCGTTTACGAATATCCTTGGCAAACGAGTCATAGCTGAAATTATAGTAATTTTCCCGATCGGCCAGATCGAGCGTCCGGTAAGCGAAGTCCCAATAATCCTGGCGATTGCCGGCCATGGAGCCCATCGTCGGATGACCGTACGGGTCATTCGCCTTGAAGTAGGCGTGTACCTTCGCTACCCAGGCATCCGTAACCTCGGTCGGGTTCTGCGTCCAGCCGTCCGTGCCGTTGATTTCGTCCACCAAATCCCAGATGCCGAGCGCCTGACTGTACCCCCAACGCGCGATGACGTATCGATAGAGCCGTTCCTGATACTTCCACATCTCTTGGCTGGAATAGAAATCCTTCGCCGGTCCAAGCGCCGAATACCCGTTCTGCGACCAGGTGTTCGGCCACCCTTCCAACTGATCGGTCAAGGAATCATGCGGCCAGATTACAAAGCTCATATGCAGCCCCCGCCGCTCGAACGCTGCGAGCAAATCATCCACGCGCTGCGCTTTCAACGGATCGATTTTGTCGACGCCGGCCTCGAAGGATTGCAGTTGATTTTTCCCGCCGCCATTGCCCTCGTTGTCGTAATTACCGTTCCAATAGGTAATCAGGTTGCCGCCGCTAGCCGCGATCTTATCCAGATTCTCGTCCGTGATGTTCCACGGATACGCAAGCCCAACGCCATAGAAACTAGAGCCGTTCCGATACTCCAAGTACCGTTTGTTCGATTGCGACAGCTGAATCCAGCCCGGACGGTCGGAAGCGGCCGCTTGGAATTCGCCTTCGATCTCGCTGCTCTTGTCGGCACCTCCATGGCCCGTTGCGCGGAACCGATAGGTCCACTTGCCTATCTCATCCGGTGCAAAGCGGAGCTTCCAATTCGCTTCGGTCTCGTCATAGAAGCCGTTAATATTCCACTTCTTGCCCGAAGGCGACGTTAACGCCATCGACAAGTCGATCTGGTCCGGATCGTAAGGATTATCGAAATCACCATCCAAATGCAAGGCAAGCTCAAACTTCTCATATAAGCCGACGTCAGTTGTATTCGCTTTCACATCGCGAATCAGAACTGCTTTTCCCTCTTTAGTTAAAGTCTCCCCTGCCTGAGCTTGGGGCTCAGACGGGGGAGACTTGTTCTCGCCGTTTATTAACGGCATGAATAGGAGAAGCGCCGCTGTAACTGTTAGGATCCCGCCGGCCGATAGGAGGACAAGCGTCCGTTTATTCAACCGTACTCCCCCTCGGGCCTTGAGATTAACCGACGACACCCGAACGTTCCACGCTCTCCACGAAGAAACGCTGCACGAACAGATACATCGCGATCAGTGGAGAAATGGCGAGCAGAATGCCCGTATCAACGATCATGGATACTTGGTTAGGATCCACCTTGACGTTCGTTCCGGTACCGATTCCCATGATGCCAGGCAAGTATTGGTTCACGTCTGCCGGCAGCGATGAGACCTTGATCGACATCAGATCGCTCGCGCTGTTGAACAGCGATGCATAGAAGATGTCGTTGTACTGCCACACGAACGCGAACAGGATAACCGTAATGAGTGGCGGAATCGCGTTTGGCAGCATGATCGTAAAGAAGGTGCGGATACCGCCAGCACCGTCGATAAGCGCCGCTTCTTCGATTTCTGCCGGCATGCCGCGGAAGAACTGCCGGAAGATGTAAATGTACAAGCCGGACTTCAACCCATTGGCGAAGGCTGCCGTAATCAGCGAAGGGCCGTACGTATTCAACATGTTGATGCCTTCTTTTCCGGTCGCGAGATGAATGATGCCGAGAATATCAAACGCGCGGAAGTGAATGTACATCGGAACCATCAGCGTGCTGGTCGGAATCAAGATGGTCAATACGACGAGCGTGAATAGGATATTCTTCCCCGGAAAATTAAATCTTGCAAAGCCGTACCCGGCAAGCGAACACGAAGCGGCTTGCAGGAACGTCGTGGAAGCAGCGAATAGGAGCGTGTTCTTAAGCAATGGCCAATAATTAAGCACAGCCATGGCATACCGTACATTCTCCATCGTGAAATGAACGGGAATCATGTAGATCGTCGGGTTGTAGATGTCCATCTTATCCTTGAAGGCTACCGAGAGCTGTTGAAGGATCGGATAGAGAATGATAAACGAAATCCCAATGATCAGAATGTATCGAAATATCAACCATAACAGCGATACCGATTTATTGCGTGCTTTCTGCATCTGTATGAGGACAGCTTCGCTTTGCAGATCGGGAACTTTCATTGCCGTTCGCCTCCCATCCCATCAATTATAGTAGAACACTTTCCTAGAGACCAAGATGCCGACGATGATGAGCACGACACTGATGACAGCCGTATAAATCCACGACATCGCGGCGCTGAGCCCGAAGTTTTGTGCCTGGAATGCGGTGTTGTAGATCGTTGTCGTAACTTGGCTGTTCGTGAACGAATCGATGATCGTATAGATGATGTTCGTCAGAATTAATGGACTGACCATCGGAAACGTGATTTTCCAGAACGTCTCATAGGCCGTCGCGCCTTCCATCTTGGCGACTTCATACATGGAGATCGGAACGGATTGAAGCGCTGCAAGGAAGATCAGAATTTGAACGCCGGAGCTCTTGATGATCTCATAGATCCGCTGAACGGCACTTATGATGTAATCAATGAACCACATCGGCATGCCCGCGTCGGACAACGTGAATGCAAGCGATAACGGGTCAAAGCCATTCTGCTGCTGACCTAATTCCTTCGCGACTTCAGAACTGCCGGTCAGTTGAATGAGCCCGGATGTTTGGGCTGCGGCAATTGCTCCGGAAGCCAGTATGACCGGCAAGAAGAATACCGCGCGGGCGAATGGCCGTCCGACGAACTTGGTGTTCAGCAGCGTTGCCGTAAACAAGCTGAAAAACAAGATCATCGGCACGTTCCAAGCCATTTCGCTCAAGGACTGGGTCAGAATACGGTTGAAATTCGGATCGACCGACAACGCGTTCTTGAAGTTGCCCCAGCCGATGAAATCAAGCGTATAACCGCCTCCCGGGGCGATCTTCAGATTGCTGAAGCTGAAGTGGATCGATTGAAACAGCGGCGTTGCGAACAGGAACACGAAGCCAAGCAGCCAAGGCAAAATAAATACGACGCCGAGGAGCGAACGTTTCTGCGTTAAGGTTAATCGTCTTATGTTCACTAGTTGTCACCACCTACGGTAAAATTTGTCGCACCGATCTGAACGCCGTTAACGGTGACCGGCTGAGCCGTATAGTTCACATAAATCGAAGTTCCATTGCTGTAACGCACTTCGGCCACGCCGGGCTGATGTTGAATATGCTCCGTGATGGTTTGGCTTTGCAAGCCGCCAAGAACCTGGTTCACTTTTCCATATAAATCCGCTGCATCCTTAAGCCAATCCGAGTAGTGCGTCGAGAATAGCGATTCGTAGGTCGTCAGCTTCAATTTGGAAGAAGATTCGTACGACCAGAAGAAATGCGGCGCAGCCCCGTACTCGAGCGAATGGAGCAGATGATACGTGAGATCCTGCTCGTCATCCAGGTTAATCGGAGAGCCGGCATAATCCTTGTAGCCGTGGATCACCATTTCGTAGAACGGAACGACTTCGTCTTCGATGCTGAATTCGCTGGAAGAGGTCGGAACGTTCAGCAGCTGGTCGGCGTATTGCAGTGCGTATTTATTGCCCCCGGTCATCATCACGTTCGGATAGTTCTTCTCAATCTTGCCAAGCTGATCCGTTACGATGTTTTTGGCGACGTCCCGGAACACGACTCGATTGACCCGATAGTCGGCAGTCAGCTTATCGCCCATATCGCGCAGCGCCACCGAATCCATCTTGTACTTCTTATAACTGTCGATGAAGCTGTCGACGAAGTATGGCAGCTTCGCCGGCGAAAGCAAGTAGTACGAACCCCATTGCGTATTCATCGCGTTCAAGGAACGGTCGAACGGCGAGAGCAGCGCTTGCTCTCTCGTCACGAAACGCGCCGCATCCGCAGCAGGCTTGAAGTCATGATTCGTACGAAGCACATGCTGGAACGCCACATCCGGATACAAATTGCCGCCCATGGCCTTCAGCTGTTCCGACAATTTAGCAAGATCGGATTTGCTGCCGAGCTGGCTGTCGAGCTTCACGGTCTCCGGAATCTTATGATCGATTCCTTCATTAAACCAACCGACGTATCTCATCTGTACATTGGACACGCCTGCGGCTTTGATTTCCTTGGCGATTTGCCCCGCTTGATCAATCGTCGTCATCGGCATCAGACCTTTGTACGGAACGCCCAGGAAAGACTTCTGTTTGTCCACCGCGCCAAGCACATCGACGTAGAATGGCAGCTGCCCCTCTGTTTTCAACGGTTTAAGAACGCCTTGCTCCACCAAATTGTCCCGATACACGGCCGCCATGCCGGAATAGGAAGCCTGTTCGCCGGAAAGGAAGTTGTACCGCAGCTGGATATCGCCTTCGAAGCGATCTTCGGTCAACAGTTGGAATTCGTCCACTTTATTGCCTTTGTACAATTCGAGCTCGTCCTCGCCCCGGATTGCGAAGCTGGCATACGTGCTGTTGTAGGAATTTTTTCTGCCGCTAACATCCGCGTTGATGCTGGCAATGCCCTCGCCTTTCTCTATCGTGGCGAACCATGCTTCGTCTCCCGCTTTCATTCCGAACACCGGGAGCCGCGCCGCCTCGGCAATTTGACCGCGTCTCTTCGAGTTGTCGTTCTCGTCATCGCCGTATACCCGCTGCACGTACACCTCTTCATTGGCTTTGCCATTGTTAAGGTTGATTAAGCTGCCGGATCCGTCAGGAACGAGCATATAGCCTTTGTCCTCCGTTGTCGCTGCACCGAAGAAATCCAGCAGCTCGACCGAACGGATTTGGTAGCCTTTGCTTTCCTGAATGTCTTTCACCGGAACATGAACGAGCAATGAATTGCCCGAGAGCTGGTACTCGATCGGAATCGAGAAGGTAGGCTTCGTCGATGCACTGCCTCCGGAACCGCCGTTCTCGTCATTGTCCGCTTTCAAATCTTCCGCCGTATAGCCTGCTTTCGTGAAAGCATCGGTCACGCGTTTCAGCACGAGCGCCCGGGATACCTCGGTGTCGAGCCGTTCCAGCACGTCCGGATTGTTATCGAGCGGGTAATACCGGTTCGATACGTAATCCGCCGTTTTCTTATCCAGCTTGCTCAGCACTTTCTCTTCGAACCGCTTCTTGCTGATTCGTTTCGGCAGCGCATCGATCCCAAGCGACGTATCCCCGATCGTATAAGTGATTCGAACGCCGTTCTCGATACCCTCCGCTTTAAACTGCTTGCGTTGAATGCTGTCCGTAAAATTCGTAACCGTGCTCAAGGTGCCGATTTCATCGCGATAGTTCAATGTCACTTGGGCAGCCAGCCTATCCTTCTCGAAAGGCGATGCTTTGGCGTCCGATGCCGCATCGCCCGGATTGCTCTGCCATACCTTGCCGCTTGCCTTGTTGACAATGGCGATTCCGGTCGTCTCCGAATTCATATAAAGCGCGAGCGCATCTGTCTGAGCAACAAGCTTCATGCCCGGGACGGCTTTCGTGCTGTCCGCCAAATATTTCAGCTCCGTCACTGCTGCAGGTTTCATGTCCGATCGTGCAAAAGCAGCGATATCCGCGGACGGCGCGCCTTTGGTATATAAGCTATAGGCGTAAGCCGAAATGCCGACAATCCCGATACAGGCCAGCGCCGCATACCATTTTGTTCTTCTGTTCAAAGGTGCGGCCTCCTTTAGGTCCGGAATATGATTTCACGATAGACATCGTAGATGAACCAGTAGATTTGCGAGCCGAGACTGAAAGCCAATGTGGCAATGAAGACGACGAATCCCATCGCTATGACGGTAAGCGCCATCGTCAGCACGGTTTTAGCCGGCGTGTATTGGTGCACGGTCATAATGCCTACGAATAGCAGGATGACGAACCAGACCGTGGCGATGCTGTTCAAGAGATAGTAAAACGCCGTCTCCTCTTGCGTCATGAACCGGCTGATCAACGTCATCGGCAAGTTGATGAGAACGATGGGCAGCAAGGCGTAACCCGTCGCCATCACGATCTCTTTAAACTTGCCTTCCCCTTCCATGAGCGTGGTGATCGACCAGTTCGCGACACAGAACAATAAGAAAGGAAGGATCGTGAACTCCAGATCGTCCAGGCTGTTCAACGAGCGCGGGTCGACCATGTTGACGAGGAAACCGGCGAATTGCTTTTGCAAAATAGTTGTAAGAATAACTGCAAGCAAGATGAGCAGGGAAACCTTCATTTTCCCTTTGCCCTCGTACTTCATGTCCCAGAACCCGTCGAATGGACGCACGATCAGATGGAGCGGAAACTTAAGAAAGTCCTGCTTCACGTTTCACAGCCCTCCTTCTTAAAACTATTCTCGTGATGCGGTACAAGATAAACGCGATGATCAAGGTAAACACGATGGTCATGAACGTGCCGAACTGTTCTTTCAGTTCATCCCGGCGGTAGCGTTTATACGCGACCGAATAGTTTTTGCGGCTCATGCCCAGTTTGAAATATTCCATCGCCTTCTTGTTATCCTTCTGCATCAGGAGCGACTTGCCGATACCGAGATAGGCGATTTCGTAGTTCGTATTCAACCGGAGCACGTCGCCCCACAATTTAACGGCCACATCGTCATTGCCATTGTAGTGTTCGGTCGTCGCTTGTCTGACCAGGGATCCAAACTTCGTCGTACGGAATACGACAATGTTGTTCTTGCCTCGGTCCAGTACGGCAAGCTTATCGCCGATCTGTTCGACAGCGACCGGTGTATTGAATACCCCCAGCTGGTTGCCTCGGCCGCCGAAGGCATAGAGTAAATCCCCTTCGTCGTTATAGGTGAACAACCGCGCGCGGTTGGAATCAAGCGCGACGTACATGCCGCCGCCGATGACCTTAATATCCGTGAACATGGATGGACCGGAGTTGTTGCCGAACATCCTGAATCGGACATCGCCTCTGACGGCCCAGTATCCCAGACGCTTCAGCACGTCGTCGCCCGAAGGATTCAACCGCTTGATCGGCGTGTCGGACGAAATATCAATCGCCGTCGCGTACACGAATCCTTTGCGGTCAATATCCACGTTGGAGAACTCGGTCGGAATGAACAGCTGCATCTGAGCCTTCTGCGCTTTCGTGGACAATGACTTCCAGAGCCGGTCCCAGATGGAAGGAGCTACGTTGATCGTTCCTACGTACCCCATGAAGGTGTTCTTATCGTCGAATTGCATAATCCCTTCAAACACGCCGCGAGCGACGACGAATACGCGATCCGCTTGATCGACCGTGACTTTCAAAGGAACAAACTTGAAATCAGCAGGCAGAATGTCTGATTTCGGATTCGAGATGATTCGAATCAGGTCGCCTTTATCCGAAAGCACGACCACGCGGCCATTCTCTGTATCCGCGACGTAAAGCTCATGCTTATCGGATACAAACAGCCCCTCAGGAGCGGAAAATCCGTCTTCTTTGCCATTATTCTTGAACGTCTTGATGACGCGTTCGACTTTCAAGTCTTTATCCAGCACCACGATTCGCGCGTTGCCGCTGTCCAAAATGTAAGTCGTGCTTTCCGGCGTCACGAACAGATCGTTCGGATCTTTGAAATCGCCGATGCCCAGACTTTTTCCCGTTATCGCAACGTCCGGCAGATAGGGAGCTGGCAGCGGCGCTGAATCCCCGTAGTAATCATAATTGTAGGCTTCGTATGGCGCAGCTGCCGATGCTCTCGGAATGACGAACGAAGCCATCAGCGATACGATCGCAACTAGCAGCAAGACCCTCTTTATATGCACGCTTCCACCCCCTCTAATCCTTCATGCCGGATGTAGTCATCGTTTCGATAATGCGGCTTTGCGAAACGACGAACAGGGCAATCGGCACGCTCATCAGAATCAATGCCACCGCCGATCCTACGCCTGCCCGCGCAATACCGCCGAATATGATTTGGTTCGATGCATAGTGAAGCGTTTTCAACTGCTCGCTGTAGATAAAGCCGTTCCCGTCCGTTCCCCACAGCATTTGGAATAGCAAGATGACGAGCGTCAGCCAAGCCGGCTTAACGTTCGGCATGACGATTTGCCAAAAGATCCGATATTCGTTGGCGCCGTCGATCTTAGCCGACTCCAGCAGCGCGTCGGGAATTTGCTCCATGAACTGTTTCATGAGGTAGAGTCCCAATGAGAATGCGAAGGCAGGAACGATGACCGCCCAATACGTATCGATGAAACCGATCCAAGACATGACCATATAGTTCGGGATCGCCGTAACCTGAGGCGTGAACATCAGCGAGAGCACGACGATCGTAAAAATGACTTTCGATCCCGGGAAACGGTGTTTGGCAAGCGGATACGCCGCAGCCGAAGCCAGCAGAACGTGACCGACGACGCCCATCCCGGTAATGAAAAAGGTGTTGAATATGTAACGGGAGAACGGGACCCAGGATTGGCCGAGCAGCGTCATCAAATCAATGAAGTTGCTCGTGGTCGGGTGCCGTACGAACAGGGTCGGCGGGAACATGAAGATTTCATCGAGCGGCTTGAACGCCGCGTTTATCGCGTATACCAGCGGCAGCGCCATGAACGATGCAACGGCTGCCAGAAAGATAAACATCCAGAACGTGCCGGCAAAAGAGCGGTTAACGCGTTTTTTGCGTATTGATAATGCTACCCTCATCTGTCTATTCCCCCACCCTCCTGAGAAGTCGTTGAACGACCAAGTTCGTGCCCACCATCAAGGTGAACAAGACGGTCGCAATCGCGGAAGCATAGCCCATCTCGAAACGAATGGTACCGAAGTCGATCAAGTGCGTTACGATCGTTTCCGCGGCGTAGTTGACGCTTGGGAAGCCGGCCAGATAAATCGAGACATCCGCTATGGCCAGTGACGAGGTGATCTGTATGACCGCCCCGAACATCAGCTGCGGCTTCATCGAAGGAAGCGTAATGTACCAAAGCTCTTGCCAGCGATTCTTGATCCCGTCGACGGCACCCGCTTCATACAGCGTTTTGTCGACGGTTTGGAGACCTGCGATAAAAGCGAGGAACCCCGTTCCGAGACTCAGCCACAGCTGGACGAGAATGATGATCGGCATAATGTATTTCTCTGTCTTCAGCCACTGGATCGGCTCTAGAAGGACACCCATGTTGATCAGGAAACCGTTCGCGATACCGTAACGGTCCCCCGAGAAAATCATCTGCCAGAGGAAATAGACGTTCCCCGAGATCGACGGCGCATAGAAGATCAGCGTCATGAATGCGCGCATCTTCGGACGTAGATCGTTAATGATCCAAGCGAAAACGAAACAGGCAATATAACTGAGCGGTCCTGTAATGACCGCGAAGAGGATGGTGTTCTTGATCGCAATCAAGAACACATCGTCTTCCAAGAACAAGCGGGAGTAGTTCTGCCAGCCGATGAACTTCGGAAACTGCAGCATATTGAAATAAGTGAAGCTGATGATAACGGACATGATTACGGGCAATACGGTAAAGACCGCGAACAAAATCAAGTATGGCGACATCAGTACATACGAATGCTTATGCGCTTTGATCTCACTCCACTTGATCGCCCACCAGCCCGGAGTTTTCACGGCTGGCTTGGCGACGGTTACGTTCACGGAAGGTTGACTCGGTGTACCGATCGTTGACACATGGATCCCTCCTTATTCCGGCAAGCCGAATTCTTTGCGTTTGGCTTTTATTTCGTCTTGAATATATTGGGTGTAATCAAGTATGGATTCTCGTGCTTCCGTCTTATTCTCGACAACCACTTTCAAGAATGCGTTCTGAAGATGGCGTCCGGTGAAATAACCGCCCGGAACCTCAGGAATGCCTTTGACGTATTCGAACTGAGCCTTCAAGGCTTGATAATCGGCAACCGGCCATGGCAAGCTGTCAAGCGCTTTGATATTCGCCGTCGGATAACGCGCGGAAGCTCCCATGAGCGCTTCCATCTCCCGGCCGAAATTCGTTTGCGTTTCCTCGCTCGTCCACCACTTCATGAATTCCCATGACGAATCTTTGTCTTTCGCGTCGTTCATCATCAAAGTGCCGTTACCGGTACTTGGCGTATCTCTGTTGATCGTGCCGTCCGGTTGTTTCGTTCCCGGAATCGGAGCAAATCCCCACATGCCGCGAATCTCCGGCGCGAATACGGTGAGCTGGTTATAGGTCGTATAATCCACGATGCCGATCGGCATTTCACCGGTACGGAATCGGTTCGCGAAATCGAATTCGCGTTCCAGCTTGTAATCGCTGTAAAGATCCGTCCACGTCTTGAACGTTTCTACGCCGATTTTGGAATCCAGATCGGATTCTTTGCCGCCATTGCGATAGAATTGTCCACCGTTCTGCATCAGCAATGACCCGAAAATCGAGTTCGGAGGTATGTTCTGGCCAGGTACAGGCACCGACGTCTGCGGCACCGTGATCGGCATGCCGAATTGCATCCGGTTCTTGCTGAGTACGGTCAGCAGCTTGTACACATCGTCCCAAGTTTGCGGAACTTCAAGGCCCAGCTCCTGCAGAACGTCCTTGCGATAGAAGAGCATGTTGAAAGTTTGCGTTTCCGGCAGCGCGTATACGCCTTTCTCATAGGTGTAAGGAACAAGCGCGCTTTCGCGGAACCTCTTCGCTATTTCCGGATAATCGGCGAAGTGCGATAAGTCGGCTGCCGCATCTCGCATCGCGTAGTTGACCGGAATATCGTTGCTGATTTGCATCGCAACGTCCGGTCCGCGGCCGGCTAACGTTGCTGGCAACAGCGTATTCATTTGGACAAGCTTCAAGTTGACGTTAATGCCCGTTTCGGGCGTAAAGGTTTCATCGATCATCGCTTTAAGCGTATTCGCCTGATCTCGGCCGCTTCCGATCCATACCGTAATCGTTTTTTGGTTCTTCTGATCGGAATCATTACCGATTTGGTTGTAGTCGATGACGAACGAATAAGCGAATGTCGCGACTTCATGCTTGATCTTCGAGAAGAAGCCTTCTCCAGCTTTAGGGAACTTCTTGGCAGGAGAAGCGACGTAAATTTCATCGATTTGCAAAGGCATCTCAATCGCTTTTTGCAGCCATGTGCCGAGTCCCCCCGCATTGCTCTTGAAAGACGCCAGGCGGCGCGGAATCGTATCCGGATCCTTCACCAATTCAGTTAACTGCATCGCCATCGTTTTCAATAAGGCTTCGGAATCGCTGCTGCCGCCGGACAGCCGTTTCAATTCTTTGCTGACGGCAGTAAGCCGCTCGCTTTCCGACTTAAAGGTTTCCAGCATCTTGGGAACTTGCTTGTCCAGTCGGTAATCGCGGTACTTATCCGGGGAAGCGCCGGTGATCATGATGATTTTGCGATACATCGCATTGAGATTGTACAAGCTCTCTTTCACTTCGCGAATGAGCGGCGCGAATTCGCCTAACGTGTCTTCCATGCGAATGATATTCTTGCCTTTCTCGAGCTTGAACAGGTACGGCTCGTCGCCGCCCATGACATCGATGCGGTAGCCGTTTTTATACCGGAAAGGAATTTCCTCTGCTTCCTTGAAAGGTACTTCGCCGTTTATTAAAAGCCGGCGCGTCGAGTAGAGTCCCCGAACAAATTGCTGCTTCGATTTCATGCCGATTTTGTAGAGACCCGCTTCGGGCACATCGACTTCCCATTCGATCCACTGGCCTGGCAAACGCCAGTTGTTGCCGCCGATCGTATTGACACGGATAAGCTTCGGACTATACGGCGTAACGGAGCCCGTCGAGCGTTCGGTTTGCGGATAAAGCGTAGGCGACGACTTCGCACTGGCAGCCTCGCCTTGAACGGTGATCAATTGACCGTCCGTTTTCTTCAACCCGTCTTGTTCATATTGTTTCAGCGCATCCGCGTAAGCAACAGGCTGCTTCTGTTGATACAATTTCACTTGATGGATCACCATCGGCTCACGCTGGGAAACGAAAGTCAGCGTATGCCGGCCGGCACTTAAGTAAAACTTGAACGGATCTGCGTAATAACCATCCGAATCTTCAAGCATCGCCTCGCGCCACTCCGGCTTCTCGACTTGCTGCGGACGCAGGTCATTGCCTTGATTATCCTGTTTGATGTGGTCCAATTCATTATCCCAAACCCGGTCAAATTGCAGATAAGACGCTTCCGTGAACGGAACGGCGCCATCAATCATTAGCGAACGCTCAATGCTCGAGCTCTTCCCTGCAATCGGAAAATACTGGACGCCGATGTTATAAAATCCTGCTTGCTTCACATCGATGTCCCATTCAACGCTGCCCTGTTCGCCTGTTTTAAGAGAAGTTCCGGATTGGCCTTCATAATTGTCGATCTTCTCGAACCCGTCGCCGTCCGTCTTGGCGTAATTGGAAGCGTCCATGATGATTTCTTGATCTGCGAAGTCAGCGCTCGCGTTTTGGGCCAAATAATCCGCATAATCTCCGCGGCTCTGCTGCTGTGTAGACCAGGAACCTTCAGCAAACGCCGACTGGCCTCCTGCCGCAACCGTGCTGTCATCGCCCGTCTGGGACCATACTACGAGCAGCCCAACCGCAACGACGATGCATGCCCCCGTCGTTACCCATTTCTTAAGTCGTTTTCTCCCTTTCAATGTCAGCCCTCCTAGGCGGCGACTTGATTCTAGCGGCTCACTCATCCCGCTGACGAAAGCGCAATCATGTACACTTATCGTCCTGTCTGCACATAACAACCCTATCGATATGCCAAACATATTTATGATTATGATTGATATTTATTATCCACTTTGTTTGCCATTTGTTATGCTCGATTTGAATAGAAAAGGAGGGTTGTACCGGGACATCCGGCCCTCCCCTCCCTTCACTACCAGCCTAGTATCGATGATTATTTCAATTTTGCAAGTGCAGCTTCAGCAGGCGCTTTGTATTTTTCAACGGTCGCTTTTACAGAAAGTTTTTTCTTGATGATGTCATCCATAACCGAGAACCAAGGGTAGTCGGTCACACCTTCTTCGAGCGAGATACGGCCGGTGTTGTTAATGTGTTGAAGGGCCATATCGATGTCGGATTGGTTCTTAAAGAGTGCTTCCAGTCCGTTTTGACCCAGGTATTCTTCTGTCGAAGGCACATCCTGCAGTTCTTCGTAAATTTGGTAGACGGCTTGCGGATCTTTTACGCCTTTCGGAATGACCCAGCCGTTCTGAGCTGTATTCGCGTATGTGTATTTGCCGTCGCCGCTTGGACCTTGCGGGTTCGGTACGACGCCGACTTCGAATGGCAATCCGCCGACGTTCCAGTCAAAGTTCGACGTCATGGCAACGTCGCCGTCTTTAAATGTCGATGTTTCATCCCAGCTGTTTTTGTCGCCTTTTTTAACTTTTACAACGTTCTCTGTATTGTACAGACGGTTGATGAATTCCAATGTTTCAATCATTTTCGGATCCGTGAAGCCGACGGACAGGTCGTCATTAACGAACAACGCGCCGTTCGTTACGCCAAAGTCGCGCGCTGCGCCTGGTGCCCAGTCTGCGAAGCCCCAAGTATCCGGTTTGCCGTCATTATTGGTATCGGTCGTGGCTTGCTTGGCAACTTCAAGGAATTTATCCCAGTTCCATTCGCCGCTTGCGTACAGATCTTGCGGATCTGGCAGCCCCAGCTTCTTGAACAGGTCGCGGTTGTAGAACATGCCTACAGTCGAAACGCCTTTTCCGCCGAAGAAGTAATCGTTGCCCAGCAATTGAGGAAGCTTAGTCGTGTGAACTTGTTCGTTGTTAATATCGCTTGTCGCTTGCGTGTAGTCAGAAAGAGGAAGGAGCAAACCTTGTTTAATCGGAGCAAGAGCACGCTTGAACTCAAGGATGGAGATATCGGCCATTGGTGTTCCGGACAACGCCGCTGTCGTGAACTTATCCATATATTTATCGAACGGAATGTTGTCATACTTGATTTTGACATTGTATTTCTTCTCGACTTCATGTAACTTGTCGAGCGCTTTCTTCGAATCCGCCGTATCGCCTTTAGGCGTTCCATCCCACCATGCGGAGATATGAATTTCACGACCGTCGAGATTCGTTGCGGCTGGCGCATCGGCATCATCGGCAGCGGTATTGTTCGCGGCGGTGTTATCTGCAGCAGTATTGTTAGCGGCAGCATCGTTACCAGTCGCGGCATTATTGCCGGTTGCGGTATTGTTAGCTGTCGTATCGTTCGCCGGCGTATTAGTGGCAGCGTTACCACTGTTGTCGCTGCTGCTGCCGCATCCCGTTAAAGTGACCATAGCCGCTGCTAACAGAATTGTAAGTGCTTTCATATTTTTCATTCGCAAAACAACCTCCCGATTTTTTTTGTGAGCAAAACTGTTTGCTCCGGTAAGGTTCACCGGGTACCGAGATGCATTTCTCTCTAACTATCATCTTCGTAACCGTTTACATTCTTTGCTTTTACGTACCCCCATCACCACCGGTTTGCGAAGTGTCTGATGACTTACATGTCAATAATAGCATCCTAAGCTAAAATTAGTCAATTGCATTTTTGCGTTTTTCACAACATTTTCGCAACCGGTTATTTCATTTGTTTTTCTTTTGTTATTTCATTAGTGCGCATGTTTAATAACCCGAAAATCATAAAAAATGAGCCGCCTCTCTCCAGATTAATCGTTTGCAACAAGACAAACTAACCGAAAATCGATGACCTTTTGAAAAAACTGTCCAGATCCCATTATTCAATAAAAATAGAGTGTTTGTAATTTGCCATGTATGCTTCATTCTCTGTGCAAGCAGCTGGCAAGATGGAACTAACGGATTTGAAAGCGTTGTCATTATGAGGTGCGTCCCATCTTCGCTTTCGAGATGAGACAAGACGAGAAGTTTGCGTGGTTGTTGATTTGATGAAGGTACTCGCAGAACATAATGCGTTGCTATCTACTTAGTAATGATGATAATTTAACATAAGCTAACTTCAGAAAACCTAACTTTAGAAAAATTTTAGGTTCCCGCATCCACGCTGTCACGAGCTCCATCGTGTTGAAGGGAATACGCATAATTCTCGCGCAGGACAACATCGGCATAAATCAGTTTTTTCTCGTGCGCAGAAGCCGGGTTTTGGATGCGCCATAACATTTGGTCGACCGCTCTCATTCCGAGCAGCTCTTTGTTCACGTTCACTGTCGCAAGAATCGGATGGGTATGACAAGTGTTGTCGAACCCGGTCACGGCACAATCGACAGGCACTTCGATATTCAGCTTGCTCAGCTGTTCGATCAGAAACTGCGCGTTAACGTCATGCGCGCACACGTATACCTCCGGAAGATCCGTAGGCTTATATTTCTCGAATAAGACAAAGATATCTTCTGCCTCCGGACCGATCAGCATCGGATCCTGGTGCAGTACTATATCACAGCTCTCGAGCGTCGAACGGAACGCCAGCCAACGTTCGAGATAGCTCTGCGCTTCCTTGATGCAGCCGACAAATTGAAATTTGCGGTACCCTTTGCTGATCAGCTTCATCATCATTTGCTGCGTGCTGGTGAAATTGTCCGTAAATATCGTATCGCAGGCAAATACGGGATCGATGTGGTCAACCATGACGACAGGAATGTCCATCTTCTTGATTTCCAGCAATATTTGCGTAGAAACCGTGCCGATCGTTATGATGCCTTGTATGGCCTCCGGATTCAGCAGCTTAAATACATTATCGTCGGACGGTTCCGTAATCGTAATGATGTCGAGTCCGCGTTGACGGAGGCGCGAAGACACCCCTTCAAAGACCGGCCCCCAATACACATGCTCCCTGTTCTGATAACGCAAGTTAGGAAACATGACAACGATCGTGCCGTCCCACTTGTTATCTTCGAATTCTTGCAGCTCGCCCGTGATGCGCTGCGGTTCATTGTTCTTAAAATAACCCAGCTGTCCGGCGACCCTTAGAATCTTCTCCCTCGTTTGAACGCTTACACCGCTCTTGCCTGATAATGCCCGAGAAACAGCGAACTTGGAGACACCAGCTAAATCAGCGATTTCTTGAATTCTCACTTTACCTCTCATGATGACCCGTCCGTTTCTCTTTAAAATATTTAGTTCGTACTCTCAGCCCCCCGTTTTGCCTCAACCGCCGCTACCGGCCGCAAAACGATATGATCCTCTTCCAGCCGCAGCAATACTTTATCCGCATCCTTGGCGCCTACAGCAGCCAAATAATGCTCAGGTACTTGAATGCGACCGGACCGGTCCATTACCGCATATTCGATATGGGTATCAAGACCTTCTTCTCCCGACTCATCCTCGGCATCGTGTTCGTCCGTCCTTCGGATCATTTCCGAGGATGTCCGGCCGTCACGGATGAGCACGACGCGTTGAACCTGCTTCGCGAGATCCAAATCATGCGTAACGATGACGATCGTCAGCCCCATCTCGGCATTGAGTTTCCGCAGCAGCGCCATGATTTGATCCGACGTGCGCGTATCGAGCGCGCCCGTCGGTTCATCGGCAAGCAGCAATTTAGGCCGGTTAGCGAGCGCGATGGCAATTGCCACGCGCTGCTGCTCGCCTCCCGAAAGCTGCTGCAGCTTATGGCCGGTCCTCGAACCGAGCCCCACCGCTTCCAGCAGCTCTATCGCGCGCATCCGTTTCTTCTTCCGGTCATGCAGCAGCATCGGAATTTCGACATTCTCCCTGGCCGTCAAGTAAGGAACGAGGTTGCGCGCTTTATTTTGCCATATAAAACCGACGGTTTCACGTTTGTATACATTCTGTTCCTTATCCGTCAGCTTCAACATATCTTTGCCGGCGATGGTAAGCCGTCCTGCGGACGGACGATCCAATCCCCCGAGCATATTCATCAAGGTTGATTTCCCGCTGCCGGAATTCCCGATAACGGCGATCATCTCGCCTTGATTCACCTGTAGATTCAACCCTTGCAGCGCAACGACTTCGATTTCCGCAGTTTTATAAATTTTAACTAAATTCTCACATGTTATCAACAGCTAATCCTCCCCGAGCTTGACCGCTTGGTGAATATTCATCCGCTTCAGCAGCCAGGTCAGAATAACAAGCGCGGCAGCAAGCATGAAACATGTCGAGATGCCCAGCCTAATGATATCTGCATGATCGGAAATGACTTCGAACGGCGGCACAATTCTTCCAGGATCGAACGAGAGCTGGAACAATGGTACGTAGATTTGACCTGCGGCGATTCCGGTTGCGATGCCGATGAAGAATCCGGCGCCCGTGGTTAGCAGCTGTTCCAGCGTCATCATGCCGAGCAGCTGCTTGAAGGAAATCCCCATCGCCCGGTAGATACCGAATTGCAGCATCCGGCCTTGGAGCGACAACAGCCAGAAGAGCATAAACCCAAGGAAGCTGATCGCCAGCGAAATTATAAAACCTAACGTCATGACGCCGTTGATCGCCATCCGGAACGGATCCATGCGGCTCTCCGAGATTTTGCCGATCGTATCGCTGAATCCTTCAAGCTGAACATGCCGTTTATCCATCTCGTCGAGCATCGCTTGCCTATCCGCGCCCGGCTTAAGCTTCAGCCACACATCGTACGGCTCCATGGCAAGCTCGTTCTGAATCGTGTCCAAATGGCCGACGATCAGCATCGGATCTTGCTTCTTGCCGCCTCCCTCCGCGGCAGCGACCGGATTCGGGTTGAACGCCGGGAAATACGGCACGACGCCATATACGACAAGCCTTGTCGGACGAATCCCTTCCCAGCCTACGTCCAGGACGTCGCCGGCCTTCGCGCCGAAGAAATCCGCCGCGGTTTTGGATAACAATACCGCATGCGTGTCGGCGGCAATCAAATTCAAATAATCGTTGAACGGGTACTGCATCAAGCTGTCTTTCATCCAAGCGGCATTACCGAAGTCGTCCGTGTCGATGCCCATCAGCTTGACCTTGCCGCTCTTCGTTCCGAGCCATGCCTGCGCTTCGTCTTTCGTAAATACTTTCGCGGCCGTATCCACGCCCGGCAGCGTTTGAATCAGTTCGAAAGGAGGCTCCAAATAATGAATGACGTCCGGCGCCGGAGCTTGCTGCACGGGCTCGTTGGCCGAAGGCGGCCCAGCAGGACCTGAAGGAGCGTCGCTCTCCCAGTGTTGGCGAAGCACGACATCGCTGCCGGCAGCATACCAAATCTGGTCTTCCATATTCTCGTTCAGCGTGCGTGCCGTATTGGCATTGTAGATCCCCGTTCCAACCGTCAGAACGAGAAACAGCATCAACCCGTGATAGATTCGATTCCGGCGGATGACCAGCAGCAGCGTGGTGTAGTATTGCGGCGCCCAGCGCTTGCGGCCCATCCGGTAAATGAGCGCGATGAACAGCGGATACAGTCTCATCATCAGGAGTCCCGAGCCGAGAATAAACAGCGTCGGAATCGTGTAGAGCAGCGGATCTGCCGACAACGATTTTCCGTCAAGGCCTAGCTTGACAAGATCCGTCATCCGTTGGCGGAACATGTAGTGACCGTACAACGCGACAAGAATCAGGATGATATCGACCCCGAAGAGCTGCCAGATCGGCCGTTTTCCTTCGCGGGCCTTCGCCCGCTTCTGATCCACAATCGATACTTTCGTCGCGATAAATACCGGAACGAGGTTAAGGACCCACGCGGCGAACACCGCGCCCGCAGCATACTTCCAGCTCTCGGCAGTCATCTCAACCTGCAGCGATCCGCGGTTTACGAAGTTCAGGAAGGTGCTCGTGGATCCGAGAACCCGCGTAAACCAAATCCCAAGCCACGGTCCGATGGCATAAGCCGCGATTGCGAGAAGCCCGAACTCTGCAGCATACATCAGGACGAGATGGAATCTGGATGCGCCGCGGCTGCGAAGCACGGAAATCTCTGCCTTTTGGCGTTCGACAAGCATGCTCGTCACCATGTAGAAGTAGAACGCAATCAAGATAAACAAAGGAACATTAAGCGACCAGAGCAGCGTGCGAAGCGTCTTCTCCCGCTCGCTGTAAGCTGTCATCGCCTCGCTGCCCGGAACCCAAACCGTTGAACTGACCGAGTAATTGTACGAGCCGAGCATGTCGGGCGCCAAGTTCGTCTTCAAATTCAACATGTAAGCAGCGGTATCCAGGTTGAATTGGGTGTAATCGGTGATGGCCGTTCCGCCGACCCGTCCGATGATGATCGGGCGTTTCGCAATAAAGTCTTGTTCGAACAGCTTATCCGGCAGGAAGAGCGTATTCTGATCGTTCTTCAGATTCTGCATGCCCCAGAACGGATCGTTCAAATCCTTCTCCACAATGACGGCTACCGGCTTGATCCGGATCGAGGTATCCTTGATCTTCGGATCTTTTATGTCGTATTCCTGACCAAGCAGCATGCCGAGTTGACCGAGCGCGCTGTCCGTGACCATGACTTCGTACACGCCATCCACTCTCGTCTGCGAAGGAAGCTTCCCGTCGATAAGCCGGATATGCTCCTCCAAACTCGAACGCATGGACAGCTTGGCGTTGCGTTTCACCTTCGGATCGACTCGCGAAGGATCGGTCGGCGTAAGTCCGAACCGCACCGTCTCCACCTGCTTTTGATCCTGCGTGACATGCAGCAATTTGCTTCCCGTAATATGCGAAGACCAATAAGCGTCGAACCGGTCCATAATCTTCGATTGGACCTTCGCGTTGTCCGTCTGCATCGTAAACTGCGCGGCTATCATGCCGGGATGATCCCCGGTTTGTTCATAACTGCGCTCCAAATCTTGCACGAGCATATGATGCAAAACGGCATTTTTATAAATCGGCATACTTGCCGTGAGCGCGATGCATAGCAGCATTCCGCTGAACAAACAGATAACCAGCCAATAATTTCTGGCCATCTTGCGAAGAAGCATGATGAGAACGGACATAATTCCCTTGATTCCTCCCGGTGGCTTACGGAAGAATAATCTTCATTCCTTCCTGAACGCCTTTCACTATCTCGTATTCCGTCGCAGTCGCGAGACCGGTTTCGATATCGATTTCCTTGCGCCGCTCGCCTTCCAGTACCTGTACGAACGTTCGGCCAAAATATGCGCGGACCGCGCTCTTCGGAAGCACAATGACTTTGTCGCGGCGGGCCGCGACGATCGTCACGTCGGCATGGGCGCCGAACGAGGCGCCTTCGGGCAGTTTCGCGAGTTCGATATAGAGCGTCTTCCCGTATTCATCACGCAGCTTCTCGTCTGCCGTTTCCGGAGCGGAGGCCGGCGTCTGCGTAACCTTCCCTTTGTAGGTTTTTTCTTTGTAGATAACGTCCGCAGCCATGCCGAGCTTAATATCGGCCAAGGCCGGATTGGCAGTTACCTCGAGGGAAAGCCGCATACCGTCAGGCTGCGCAACCGCCATCAGCACCCGGCCCGCATCGAAATGATCGCCCGGCTCCAAGTCGGTTGCATATGAGATCACGCCGTCCTTTTTCGCGCGAACGATGCTGCTCTCGGCCTTTGCTTTCGCTTTGTCGTAGAGCAGCTCGGCCAGCTTGAAATCAAGCTTCGCGATGCGGATGTTCTCTTCCCCTCCGGCTTTGATCGTATCGTTAAGCGTTTGCTTCTTGCGTTCATATTCGATTTCCCGCTGCAAAAGCTCTACTTCGACTCCGTCGTTCTCGAGCGTAACCAGCACGTCGCCTTTCTTCACGGCGCTGCCTGCCCTTGCTTCGACCGAATGGATGACGCCTGCGTCGGGCTGTTGATAATATTCAATATTCGTGGGAACGAAAGTGGCGGAACCGGAAATTTGCTTCACGATGCTGCCGGTCTTCGACTCGATCGTTCTAATTTCGGCCTGCGCGGGTTTGACAAGCGGAGGCTTCAACGGTGCCTGTTCTTGCGGAAGCAGGCTGCAGCCTGCCGCAAGGGAGCTTGCGATTAGCAATACGCCGAGCGCGGCCGCTCGTGACTTAAACACGTCTGATGCTTTCCGAACCAATTCGTCCATCCTCCAGTGCATGAACCTGATCGACAAGATCCATGATGTGCGGGTCATGCGTTGTCAGCACGACGCTAACGCCTAAGGTGCCTACCAGTTCACGAAATACTTCAATGATTTGTTTGCCCATGCGAGAATCCAATTCCGCCGTCGGTTCGTCTGCCAGGATCAGTTTCGGTTTATGGGCAATCGCTCGCGCTATCGCGGTTCGCTGCTGCTCGCCGCCGGACATCTCCTGCGGCCGATGATGCATCCGCTGCGCCAGCCCGACAAAAGAAAGCGCCTCCTCCGCAAGCATCTTGCGATCCGCGGCCGGCGATCCGGCGATCCGGAGTCCCAGTTCAACATTCTCGAATGCGCTTAAATACGGCACTAAAGCAAACGATTGAAAAATAAGGCCGATTTCTCTCTTTCTCATCTCATTCTTCTGCTGCTCGCTCATCCGACTGCCGTCTCGTCCGCTATAGAAGATCGTCCCTTCGCTCGGCGAATCCAAAGCGCCCATGATATTAAGCAATGTCGTCTTCCCCGAGCCGGAACGTCCTTTCAAAGCAATTAACGAGCCTTTGTCGACGCTAAGCGAGGCACCCCTTAATGCGAAAACTTTATTGTCCCCTTTACCGAAAATACGCGTCACATTCTGGACATCCAAAATCGGTGCAAGGGAAGCCGCTAATCCACTCAAAACCAATCCCCCTCCATCAAGCGGTATTGTTTCGGTAAACGCTTACATTGTCATTTCATTACTATAATAACAACTACTGCTTCATTCGTAAATCGTATTTTTGGTATTTTGTGAAATTTTGTTATGTATATTTTTTTGACAAGCCTAATCATTTGTTTAGGTACGTTATTCTGATTTGCTTTTTGTCCTTTCAGCGCTTTAGGATTTATCTTGACATCACTGGGCACTGCTTGGCACTGCCTGGGCAGTGTAACGCAAAAAACACCTTCAAGAGAGATGCCCGCATCTAACGATGGGGCAGTAATCTCTTGAAGGTGTTAGGTTTGAACTTACATAATGAACTCCGTCCCCGTTAGGATCAGGTCGTTCACAATATTAGTAAAGAGACAGGTACTGGTCTCTCTCCCACTCATGGATCTGCGTGCGGTACATATCCCACTCGATTTCTTTCAATTCGTAGAAGTGAGCCAGCGCGTGGTCGCCCAGCGCGTCGCAGATGACTTCGCTGCGAAGCAGCTCGGTGAGCGCTTCTTTCAGGTCATCCGGCAAGCTTGGGATGCCCTCGTCGATCCGCTCTTCGTCGGTCATGACGTAGATGTTGCGGTCCGTAGGCGCCGGAAGCGGCGTTTTGTTGATGATGCCGTCCAAGCCGGCTTTCAACATAACGGCAAGCGCCAGATAAGGGTTCGCGGCCGGATCCGGGCTGCGCACTTCGATCCGCGTGCTGAGGCCGCGGGAAGCCGGAATACGGATCATCGGGCTGCGGTTGCTGGCAGACCATGCAACGTAGCATGGCGCTTCGTAGCCGGGCACCAGACGTTTGTACGAGTTGACTGTCGGATTCGTAATCGCCGCGAAAGAACGCGCATGGCGCAATACGCCAGCCATGTAGTAACGCGCGACTTGGCTCAGGCCAAGCTTATCGCTCTCGTCGTAGAACGCATTCACATTGCCTTTGAACAGCGATTGATGACAGTGCATGCCGGATCCGTTAACGCCGAACAGCGGTTTCGGCATGAACGATGCATGCAGGCCGTGCTGGCGCGCAATCGTTTTGACAACGAGCTTGAACGTTTGAATTTGGTCAGCCGCTTTAATGGCATCGGCATATTTGAAGTCGATCTCATGCTGACCAGGAGCTACCTCATGGTGTGAGGCTTCGATTTCAAAGCCCATTTCTTCCAGCGTCAGCACGATTTCGCGGCGGCAGTTTTCGCCAAGGTCCATCGGCGCAAGGTCGAAATAACCGCCTTGGTCGTTCAGCTCCGTCGTCGGATTGCCGTTAGCATCTGTTTTGAACAGGAAGAACTCCGGTTCCGGACCGACATTCATGGACGTAAAGCCCATTTCTTCCGCTTCCTTAAGTACGCGCTTCAGAATTCCGCGCGGATCGCCGGCGAACGGCGTGCCGTCAGGCATATAAATGTCACAGATCAAACGTGCGATGCGGTCTTCCGCTACCCACGGGAATACGACCCAAGTATCCAAGTCCGGATAAAGATACATATCGGATTCTTCAATACGTACGTAGCCTTCGATCGAAGAACCGTCAAACATCATTTTGTTGTCAAGCGCCTTCTCAAGCTGGCTGACAGGAATCTCGACGTTCTTGATCGTACCGAGCAAGTCGGTGAATTGCAGTCGAATAAAACGAACATTTTGTTCCTTCGCAATACGTCTGATGTCGTCTTTCGTGTAGCTCACAGGATCAGCTCCTCTAATTTGGTGAATGACAGATAAATTGCCAAGCCGTTATTTCTTGTTATAGAAACGGGACAGCTGTCCTTGGATGAGCGAGGCTTTGCCCGGTCTCTTCTCAAGCAGCTGCTGTTTCAATAGCCGGTGAAGCTGCGCATCGGACAACTCGCGTCTCTTTACTTCAGAGAGCTCGCTGACGACGGTCGCATCCTCCGATTCCTTGGAAACCGGGTTCATGACTTGTTTGATGCCGGCAATGTTGACGCCTTTCTCGATCAGCGATTTGATTTCCAGCAGCCTCTCCACGTCGTTGAACGAAAATAACCGTTGGTTTCCGGCCGTACGTGCAGGCACGATTAACTCATGCTGTTCGTAGTATCGGATTTGCCTTGCGGTCAAGTCGGTCAGCTTCATGACGATGCCGATCGGAAAAAGCGCCATATTTCTGCGTATTTCGTCACCCATATCGCATCAACCTTCCAATGTCTGATATGCTCTCATTGTAACGCCATGCCAAATACGTGTCAAGTTGTGTAAGGTTTAATTACAACCAACTTACGATCGGCTAGCACGGCTAAAGCATTCAGAACACCGTATTTGACATGGGCATACGTGAGCCCGCCTTGCATATACGCGATATAAGGCTCGCGAATCGGAGCATCCGCAGACAGTTCCAGGCTGCCGCCTTGCATGAACGTACCTGCCGCCATGATGACGGGATGTTCATAACCGGGCATGGCCCAAGGTTCGGGCACGACATGGGCATCTACCGCCGAAGCGCTCTGCACGCCTTGCACGAACGCTATCAGCTGGTCCGCGTCTCGGAAACGGATGGCTTGAATCAAGTCCGTCCGGGGCGCATCGAAGCGAGGATTGCTTTCGAAACCCAGCATTTCGAACATGGAGGCGCCGAAGACGCTGCCTTTAAGTGCTTGTCCGACAAGATGGGGGGCGAGGAACAATCCTTGATACATGGCGCGCAGCGTCCCGAGCGTGGCGCCGACTTCTCCGCCGATTCCCGGCGCGGTCAATCGATAGGACGTCAGCTCCACCGCATGTTTCGTACCGGCGACGTAACCGCCCGTCGGCGCAAGGCCGCCGCCCGGGTTCTTGATCAGGGAACCTGCCATCAAATCGACGCCTACCTGCGTCGGCTCCAGCTCTTCCGTAAATTCGCCATAGCAGTTGTCCACGAACACATAGACATCCGGCTTCAAAGCCTTGATCCGTTTCACCATTTCCCCGATTTGAGCTACCGTGTACGAAGCCCGCCAATCGTAGCCTCGCGAGCGTTGAATGCCGATAACGCGCGTCCGCTCCGTCATTCGCGCCGCGACGGTGTCCCAATCGATGGAGCCGTCCGCTAATGGCGCTACCTCGCCATACGCGATGCCGAAGTCTTGCAGGGAGCCTTTGCCGTCGCCAGGCTCTCCAATGACCTTATGGAGCGTGTCGTACGGCCGCCCGGTGATGTACAGCAGCTCGTCCCCCGGCCGCAGCAGCCCGAACAGCGCGCAGCTGATCGTATGGGTGCCGGACACGAAATGCGGCCGCACAAGCGCAGCTTCCGCCCCCATGACGTCCGCATAGACGAGATCGAGCACTTCCCTGCCCGTATCGTTATATCCATAGCCCGTCGAACCGTTAAAATGAAAATCGCTTACCCGATGCGCCTGAAACGCATCGATTACTTTCCATTGATTGCGTTCGGCGACGCCGTCGATGGAACGAAAAACAGGGGCGGCCTGCTCTTCCGCAGCCTCCGCCCACTTCATTAAAGCCAACCAGTTGTTTCCTTGCCGTTTCACTGTCCAAGTCTCTCCTCATGATCGCAGCATGCGTTAGCGTCGGAGAACGTAAGCGGCTAGCTTATGTCCGTGCACCTCGTAATCCTGCTTATTCAGTTGTACCTTCAATACCATATCATCCCCGTCAACCGACTGCTCCAATACTTCGCCAGTCCGGTAAGCGAGCGCGATCAGATCGCCGCGTTCCGCCGGCAGCACGAACGTCAGCGTGTCCCCGACAAGCTTGTCCTGGACCGCTTGGCGCAGCCGCTCCAAATCATGACCGTTATAGGCGCTGATCGCAAGCGTCCCCGGTCCGTTCGCCGGGATGAGCTGCGGGCCGTTCAAGCCGCAGAGATCGATCTTGTTATAAATCAACAGCTGCGGTTTGCCAGCCGCGCCAAGCTCGCCCAGAATTCGATCAACTACTGCGATCTGCTCTTCCCGCATCTCGGACGCGCTGTCGATGATATGAAGCACAAGATCTGCCTCGCATACCTCTTCCAGCGTCGCTCGGAATGCGGCAATCAGATCATGCGGCAAGTTCTGAATGAAGCCGACGGTATCCGTAAGCACGACTTCATTGCCGCTCGGCAGCCTTAAGTTTCTGGAAGTGGGGTCCAACGTGGCGAACAGCTGGTTTTCCACGTAGACATCCGCTTGAGTCAGCTCGCGCAGCAGCGTGGACTTGCCGGCATTCGTATACCCGACCAGCGCGACTTGCTGCACGCCGGCTTTCCGCCTGCGTTCGCGGTGAAGCGTACGGTGGCGGACGACTTCCTCGAGCGTATGCTTCAAATCCGTAATCCGTTCGCGGATATGCCGGCGGTCCGTCTCCAGCTTCGACTCGCCGGGACCGCGCGTGCCGATTCCGCCGCCGAGACGGGAAAGGTTTTTCCCGTGCCCGGACAGCCGCGGCAGCAAGTAGCTGAGCTGCGCAAGCTCGACCTGGATGATGCCTTCTCTAGTTTTGGCCCGTTGCGCAAAAATATCCAGAATGAGCTGCGTCCGGTCGATAATCTTCAAATCCAGCGACTCTTCCAGATTGCGCACCTGCGCCCCGGACAGCTCCTGATCGAAGATCGCCGTCGTAGCGCCCCATTCTTCGGCTGCCGCCCGGAGCTCTTCCACTTTTCCTTTGCCGATAAACCATTTGGTATCGACCTTTTCCTTGTTCTGCGTCATCGACGTCAACACATCGACGCCTGCGGTCTCTGCAAGACTGACAAGCTCCCGAAGCGAGTGCTCCGGATCGCCGGGACCCCGTTTGACGTTCGGCGTAACCAGGCTGACCAGTATCGCACGGTCTTGCAAGTCCGTATCGGTATCATAGGTTGTTTGACGCATACTGTTCTATACCGCTCCTTTGAAACGCATGAATCACGCCGCCTTGCTTATTCGCAGCGATTGCCGCTATTATTTCTCCCACTTCAGATCCTCGGGCCGCACCGACATCAATTCCTGTTTACCGGGGGATCCGACCGGATGCTGTCCCATTAAACGAACCGCTTGATGACGGAACGCCTTCTCGATAATATTGCGCACGTACCGTGCATTGCTGAACGCGAACATCGACATCGTCTTCTCCAGCATCAAATGTTGGCGAAGCTTGAAAACCGACTGCGGCATCAGCGTATAATCCCGGTCCTTTGCCATAAGCTCGGCGATTTGAATCAGCTGGTCGACGGAATAGTCGGGAAACTCGATCTGAATCGGGAAGCGCGACGGCAAGCCCGGATTCGTCATCAGAAACTGCTCGATTTCCAGCGGATAGCCGGCCAAAATAAGGACAAACTGGTTACGATTGTCTTCCATGGCTTTGACCAGCGTGTCGATCGCTTCCTTGCCGAAATCCTTCTCTCCGCCGCGTGCCAGGCTGTACGCTTCGTCCACAAACAGCACGCCGCCGAGCGCCTTGCGCACCAGATCGCGCGTTTTCTGCGCGGTATGACCGATGTACTCGCCTACCAGATCGGCGCGTTCCACCTCGATCATATGGCCTTTGGAGAGGACGCCCATTTTCTGAAAAAGCTTTGCCACGATGCGCGCGATCGTCGTCTTGCCCGTTCCCGGATTCCCCGTAAAAATCATATGATACACATGCGAGCCGCCCGACAACCCAGCCTCCGAACGCATCCGGCTGATTTGGAGCAGCGCATAGATTTCATAGATCAATTGTTTGACGTTCTCCAGTCCGACCATCGGATCCAGCTCGCGCTGAATATCGAGGAAGGGGTCGTTCGGCGGCAGCGGCCTCGCCGATGGCGCCGGCTCGCTCTCGAGCTGCGGGGGCGAACTGCTCGCAAGTGCAAGCGGCTCGCTGCTTCGAAGGACTATATTGATTTGACGGGCAGGCCGGCCGCTTCCGCTTCCGCCCGAATTTACGACTCGATCGTCCATATCTGCTTCATCACCTATCCCTCAAAGGATCATGAGCAACTGCCTGCGCATATAATCCATTGTATTCTAGCGATGACGGCCATATTAACAGATTTCAGCCGAGCTTCGGGAGTGAAATCAAAACGAATCCGGAAGCCGGATCCCCATGCGCATCAGCTGCTCGTCCATCTTCCATTTCGTGAAAGCAAGCACTTCCCGCGAGTAGTTGTAGGTCATATTCAATACCTTGGACTTATACCCTACGGCAACCGTGCCTGACGGATAATGCAAGTAACCCGCGATATCCTCGGCGCGAGGCGCATGGAAGGCGTGCGTCACGATCAGCAGCTTGTCCCAGCCTCGCTTAGCCGCAAGCGGCTTGCTGAACAACAGGTTCTCGTACGTGCTTCTGGCGTCGTTCTCCATCACGATTGCGGTTTCGGGCACTCCTTTGGCCACGAGAAAGTTTCGCATGCCTTCCGCTTCGGTCAGCGTGGAACCGTTATGGTCAAGCCCCCCGGTCACGATCAGGTTCTTCGCCGTGCCCTGCTTATACAATTCATAGCCGTGCTCCAAACGCTCGCGCAAACCGGGGCTTGGCTGATCATCCCATAGCGCGGCGCCCAGAATGATTGCGGCATCCGCCTTGGGGATCGGCTTGGGCATATCGTAACCGGCAATCAGCCAGAGCAAATAAGCGCACCAGAAGACACCAAGCGCCGCGACCCATGCGCAGATCCGCAGAAGGAGGAAGAATGGACGGAATCGTCTGCGGGAACTGCGTTTTGGGCGCTTCGCCGTGCGCTTCGGAACAGCCGCCGGTTTCACGACTCGCTTAACTCTCCGCTTTGGGCAAGCGTTTTGCGATGCTTCAGGCTGAGCGTGAAATAACGAAACCGTCCGTTTCGTATCGTCGACAATAATCTTCCCGCCGTCTTCCGCGCCAGCGCAGCATCCTTGTTCGTCACCGCGCCTTGGATAACCGCTTCCTCAAGCTCATCCTCGTCCAGCAGAAACACTTCCCCGCTCGGCAGCACGACGACATCGAGGTACAAATCATCGAACCACGGCACTTGCTGATCGGTCAAACCTTGCGTCTTGCAAATATCGATATACCATTGAACGACGCGGTTCTTATCGTCGAACATCGTCGTGACGACAAAATGTTCGCCGCGGGGAAAATGCTGCATCCACAAGTAACCGCGGTCGGCCAGACATAATTTACGCCCGTTGTATTCTTTCCACAGCGGCTCGCGCAATTCATGGATCCGATAGAACGTTACCAGTCCTTTGAATTCATCCCCGTCCATGTTCAAGCACGTATAGCTTCTACGCAGAATGCGGCGCCAATTGGCTCGGTCAGAAAATTTACGTTTCATACGGAACGACCTTTCCGTTAGGATCTCGCTTCACTTGCTGCGCGGACATGTAAACAAGCCATAGGGTAGATTTCCCTCATTAAAAAAAGATTACCACAATCCTGCGGCCATCACCAGCGAACCCGGCAAATAAACCAAGCCCCTGCTTGTCCGCATCAAACAAAAAGAGAACGGCATTCCGCCGTTCTCCCCTTGGTCAAGCTTATTTCTCAGAAATCGTAATCGACTTGATGATAACATCTTCCGTCGGGACGCTCGGCTCGCCCCGATCGCTCATTTCAACCGGCGTTGCGGCGATCGCTTGAACGACATCCATGCCTTCGGATACTTTTCCGAAAATCGTATAGTTCGGATTAGGGTTCAACGATCTTGCCGCATCCGGTCCCGTGCAGATGAAGAACTGGCTGCCGCCGGAATTCGGCTGCCCCGTATTCGCCATCGCGACTACGCCTTCGTCATAGGTATACTTGCTGTCGAGCTCATCCGGGATGGTATAGCCCGGACCGCCGGTTCCGTTTCCTAACGGATCGCCCGTCTGAATCATGAACGATTGCATGATCCGGTGGAACTTCACGCCTTCGTAAAACTTCTCTTTGGCCAAAAACACGAAGCTGTTCACGGTTTCCGGACGGTCCTTCGCATAAAGTTCGACGGTGAAGTCGCCTTTGTTCGTGCTGAACACGGCACTGTACGACTTATTCGTATCGATCGCCATCTTCGGCTTCTCCGCCCATTGTTTCGGCGACCCGGTGCTGCTCGCATTCCCGTTGCCGGAGTTCGAGTCGTTCGATCCGCCGCTTGCGGATGTTTCCGTTTGCGTATTCGCAGTGCCTTGGTTTTGTGCCGCGTTGTCTGGTTTGGTTCCGCATGCCGATGCTGCGAGCAGCATCGCGGACAGGACAACGGTGAGCGCTGTCCGATTCTTCATGTTCATCTTCGACTTACCTCCGCAATGTGGTTCAACTTCTTCTGTCTTAAAATCATGCTTACCTACTAAGGAGTACCGCTATTCGGCGCATTGCCTGTTGCGTTGTTACCGCTGCTGCCGGATGACTGCGGCGATATAATGACTGGCTGGGAGCCGTCGCTGGAAGCGTTCGTTCGTTTGCCTTCCGTGCCCGTACCGGGATTGGCGCCGCCATCGTTCCCCGTACCCGGATCCGCCGCTGTTCCATTCCCGGTTCCGGCGTTGCCTGAACCGGAATTCGTTCCCGCGTCGTCACTGCCCGGCTGGCCAGTCGTAGCGCCGCTGCCATCGCCCGGTGTTTGGCCGCCGTTCGCAGGCGTATTTCCAGGGCCGCCGCCTTGATCGGGCGGTGTCGTCCCGTTGCCCGAATCGCCGGGCGGTACGGTTCCCCCGCCATTGTTGCCTTGGCCGTTATTACCCTGACCGTTATTGCCTTGACCGTTATTACCCTGGCCGTTGTTGCCTTGGCCGTTGTTGCCTTGGCCATTATCGCCTTGACCATTGTTGCCCTGGCCGTTGTCGCCTTGACCGTTATTGCCTTGGCCGTTGTTCCCGCCGCCAGAATTGTTGCCCGGAGTGCCTTCGTCGGGATTCGCCGGAGGCTCGATCTCGGCTTCAGGAATGTCCGCCTTCACGGTTGCCGAAGGCGAGCCTTCCAGGTCTTTCGCAGGATCGTATGCCGTTACGTAGTATTCGTAGCTCATGCCCGGCGCGATATTCAAGTCATCCACGCCCGTCGTGGTCAGCGAATCCAACAGCTTCGTGAATTCCGCTTCCCCAGTGGCTTTGCGGTAAATCCGATAGGTCATTCCATCGCCGTCCACAGGCGACCATGCTAGCTGTACCGCCGATTTCAGCTCATTATAGACAGCACTGAAGTTCGTGATGCCGACAGGCGGTTTCTCTGCTTCTTGTTCCGCGGCCGGCTTCTTGAAGCTTCCCTTCGGAACGCCCTTCATCGCTTCGCGCATGACTTTCCCGAACATCGCGGCAGACTGCTCGCTGCTCTTCTTGATCATATGATCCTTATCAGTACGATCATATCCCATCCAGACGACGGCTGTCCATTCGGGGGTATATCCCGCGAACCAGGCATCACGGTTATAACCGTTGCTGAGTCCCGGAATCCCGTTCTGGGTCGTACCTGTTTTACCGGCAACCGGACGGTCGATACGTGCATTAACCCCCGTGCCGCCTTTCTCCAGGACGCCCTGCAGCATATCCGTCATCGTCTCCGCCGTAGACGACTTCATCACTTGCTCCGATTCGGGCGCGTTGTACGTGTACACCGGATCGTCTTCTTTGTCGGTGATTTTGACCAGCGCATGAAGATCGACGCTCTTCCCGTCGTTGGCGAACGCGCTGTACGCGGTTGCCATTTGGAACGGCGTCACGCCGTACGTCAAGCCGCCTAAGCCGATCGCAAGGTTGCGGTCCTTCGAGCTGTCCAGCTCGAAGCCTAAATTCTTCGCGAAATTCAGCCCTGTTTTCACGCCGATTTCATTCAACAGCCATACCGCCGAGGCATTCCGCGATTCTTTGATCGACTGGCGCATGGTGATCGGTCCGATGTATTTCACTTTGTTGGAATCGGACGGGCAGTATGAACCGTAACACTTCTTCACGTCCTGCAGGATCGACGACGGAGAATAGTCGCCTGTCTCGATCGCCGGACCGTAGACGGTAATCGGCTTGAATGACGAACCCGGCTGACGCGGCTCGAGTACCCGGTTTAGCCCTTTGTTGACGTAATCACGGCCGCCGACAAGGCCTTGGATCTCGCCGTTGCGGTGATCCACGATGATCATCGCCGCCTGCTCCTGCTGTTCGTCGACGCTCTTCTCGAAGTTGTTGTCGTCTTCGAATTCTTTCTCCATGGCGGATTGCGCCTGGGTGTTCAGCGTCGTATAGATTTTGTAGCCGGAGATACGCAGCTGCTCTTCCTGCAGCCCGCTGACCTTCTCCGCCTCGTCGATGACGTAATCCACGAAAGCTTGGTACGTTTCCGTCTGTTTCGCCGTATGCGTCACCGGTTTATAATCGACGGCCTTGGCCTCATCCATCTCGGCTTTCGTAATGTAGCCTTGGTCGTACATCAGCTGCAATACGATAGCACGCCGGTCTTTCGATTTATCGGCATGGTTGATCGGATTATACGTGGACGGCGCTTTGGGAATCCCCGCAAGCGTGGCAATTTGCCACAGCTTCAGATCCTTCAAGTCCGTATTGAAATAATATTCCGCCGCAGCCTTCACCCCGTACGCGCCTTTGCCGAAGTAAATCCGATTCAGGTACATCGTGATGATTTCGTCTTTGGTCATCTTGTGCTCGATGGCAACGGCGATGGACGCTTCCGTCGCCTTCCGGAAGAACGTTTTGTCCTGCGTCAGGAACAAGTTCTTCGCCAGCTGCTGCGTTATCGTGCTTCCGCCTTCGACCGCGCTGCGAGCGACGACGTCTTTCACGAGCGCCCGGCCGATCGAATACAGATCGATACCGAAGTGCTTCTCGAAACGCTGATCCTCCGTCGCGATGACGGCATCCCGCATTAATTCGGGAATTTCCGCGAAATCGACGACCTCGCGGTTCGCGCCCAGTTTCGTTACTTCTTTGCCCTGCGCATCGTAAATCGTGGACGCTTCAGGAAGAATCAATTTATCTTGATTATCGGCGAGAATCCGCTCGCCGTTCAGGATAATTAACATATAGCCAATGATGCCGCAAACGACCGCTATGGCCGCCGTAAAGAACATCCAGACGGCAAGCTTGCGCTTGTTGCGCTTCTTCTTGCCTCTGCCTTTCTTCTCGATCTTGCTATCTTTCTTGCTGCGTGGTCCTTCTGCCATTAGCCAGGGTCCCCTCCAATTCCAAATCGCGAGTTAGCCTCGTATCTCTATTTATACCCTATATGTGTAAACGGCAACGGTGGGGTTGAAACATGAAGATCCCTCCAGTTCTGCTTGCCTATCACGTCTAAGCAGAGCGGTCCAAGTTCTTCCCCTTACGGGATACGGGTAGCTGCATCAACGGCATGATGAGCCCGTAAAGTAAAAAAGCAGCCCTGCACGTCGCATGGGCTGCTCTTTCGTGCCGATATCCAATTAAACGAAGCATGTTTCGAAAAGGTTTCAAAACATGCCAGCATGTCGGTTACGCTTCGTTGTCTTGAACCTGCATGAGCGATACGTTGCGCTGCGGGGTAAACGTCGATATGGCATGCTTGTACACCATTTGTTGGCGGCCTTCGCTGTCGATGACGATCGTAAAGTTGTCGAATGCTTTAATGACACCGCGGATTTGGAAACCGTTCGTCAGATACACGGTTACCGGCACGCTGTCTTTGCGAAGTTGATTCAGAAATGTATCCTGAATGTTGATAGATTTGTTCATTGCGCGTTACCCCCATCGTCAAAAGGTTGGTTAAAAGTATATTCAAGTTCCATCCTAAACTTTCCTGCTATTATACCATGAATCGCTTGCAAATTCTTGTTAAAATTTTCTCCTGCATCGATCCAATGGATGTCCTGCATGTGCCTGAACCAGGAAAGCTGCCGCTTGGCGAAGCGCCTCGTATCGCGTTTCAGAAGCTCTACCGCCTCGTTCAAAGACAGATGACCTTGCAAATAAAGCGCGATTTCCTTGTAGCCCAAGCCGTGCATGGAAACGGCGTCAGCCGGTACCCCGCGTTCCAGCAAGCCGCGGACTTCTTCGACCAGGCCTTCCTCGATCATGGCTTCGACCCGTTCGTTAATTCGGGCGTACAGCACGGCTCGGTCCATGGTCAGACCGATTATACACAGTTCGAAAGGAGACGTCTTTTTCTGTCCCTTCTGCTGCTCGGTAAACGTCGTGCCCGTCAAATGCTCGACTTCGAGCGCCCGGATCACGCGGCGCTGATCGTTCGGATGCAGCCGTTCCGCCGCTTCCGGATCGATGGCCCGCAGCTTCTCGTGCAGCGCCTCCGCTCCGTGCAGCAGCGCGAACCGGCTCATCTCCTCGCGGAAAGCTTCATCGGAGCCGACCTCGGCAAAGTCGTAGCCGTACGCGACGGATTCCACGTACAGACCCGTTCCGCCGACGATGAAAGGCAGTTTGCTCCTGCTTTGAATCTCCGGGATAAGCGACGCGCAGCGCTCCTGGAATTCCGCGACCGAGAACGGATGCACCGGATCGCAAATATCGATCAAGTGATGCGGAATGCCTTCCTGTTCTTCTAGCTTGATTTTGGCCGTTCCGATGTCCATGCCCTTGTAGACCTGAATGGAGTCGCCGGAAATGATTTCGGCGTTCCACGCTTTGGCGATATCCAGACTCATGCGCGTCTTGCCGACGGCCGTCGGTCCGATCAGCACGAGCAGCTTCGGTTTTGTTGGCTCTATAGGTGCTGGGCTCATGATGGGATAATCACTCCGTATGCGATTTTGTTGCGATGGCGGCGCTCGAAGCCCAGCCGCTCGAATTCCCCGCTGTCGCCGTGCTCCTTCAGCACGACGCATTTGCGCGCGATGCGCAGCGCATGCCGAATCGATTCTTCGCCGAGCGCCGCGCCGTTGGCCAATCCGCGAAGCGGAGCCAAGGCCGAAGAATCATGCAGCGGGTGGCGAAACATCGGGTCGAAATAAATAATGTCGGCGCTCTTGTCCGGCTGGCGCTCCAAGTAGGAAAGATGATCGATGCACTGCATATCGATGCGCCGCAGTGCTTCGTTAACGTCGCCGTGCTCGGTCCGGTACGTGCGCAGCCCTTCGCGGACGACGGTGTACAACATGCGTTCGCTCTCGAGCGCGGTGACGCTGCCTTCCTCTCCGGCTGCGTAGGAGAAGACGATCGAATCCGATCCGAGCCCTGCCGTGCAGTCGATGACGACGTCTCCCGGCATGCAGCCGGTCAAAGCGATCAACGGATCCCGTTCCCCTTTGCGCATCCGCTTGACGCGGACGTACGCCATGCTGGGATGAAAATACAACGGTTCCTCCGAATCCTCATAATAGCGCAGTCCACGATCGTCTGCAACAAGGAGGCGGGCGTCGCCGTATTTCTGCTTGAGCAGCTGCAGCGAATCCTGCTTGCGCGGAACGAGACGTCCGTCCAGCTCCTGCGCGATGCTCCGCGCGTAGGCGATTTGCTCTTCCGACGGTTTATGCGGGGTCGTGACGATCATGACATCACCCGCTTGAACATTTTTTCCAGCTGATAGGTGGTCATATGAACGACGATCGGTCTGCCATGCGGACAGGTGTACGGCTGGGAGCAGGCGGAGAGGCGCCGCAGCAAGCCTTCGCCTTCTTCGCGCGTCAGCCTGTCGTTCGCTTTGATCGACGCTTTGCACGAGCACATGATCGCCGATTTCTCCCGCAGCTTGCCGATATCTACGGATCCTCGCTCCTGCAGCAGCCAATCCGCCATCTCCTCGATCACGTCGCCTTCTTCGCCCGCCGGCAGCCATTCCGGATACGACCGGACCAGGAACGTATTGGCGCCGAACGGCTCCAGCTCCACGCCCGCTTCCTCCAGGAGATGCAGCTTATTCTGCAGCGACGAGGCTTCGGCCGCCGTAAATTCAAGCGTAAGCGGTACAAGCAGCTGCTGGCTGGCTTGCTCGGGACGACCGAATTTATCCAAGTAATACTCGTAATTGATCCGTTCATGCGCCGCATGCTGATCGATGAGGAACAGCCCCTCTTCGTTCTGGGCGACGATGTACGTGCCGTGCAGCTGCCCGATCCAGTACAGCTCCGGGAATGAAGGCGCTGCGGATTGAACGGCGTTGGCGTTGGTATTCGCATTCGCGGTCGCGTTGGAGTCCAAGCCCTCTTCGACTGGGTTCTCGACGACTGGCTGTTCACCATCGGCTGTCTGGCCCTGGCCCTGGCCCGGGTTAAGGACGTCAACGGCGTACGAACCGCTGGCATCGTAGCCGCTACCTGCACCGGCGGGCGATTCCTGCGCGCGCCATGGATCCCGCTGGGCGGACGGCGGCGAATACAGCCTTTCCGTCGCATCACGCGGGATAGACGGCTTCGTCTTCTCGTTATTCGGCCATGCCGATGAACCCTGGCTGCGCACAGGCGGCGAACCCCAGGGGGCGTAGGACTGCCTGCCGCCGAACGACTGCTCCGCTTTGTCGAGCGCGGCCGCTACTTCCGATGTGGACAACGGCTGTCGGGCTTGCCCGGACGCCGGACGGTCGGGAGCAGAAGTGCCATTCGCAGCGTGCTGACCCGATCCGGCGCCGCTCCCGCTCACGAAAGGAAGACTTTCGGGCTGATAGCGGGTCTGAGGTTGGTGTTGCTGCTGAATCTGATCCGCTGCTGCAGCCGATTGCGTATCGATGCTGCCATCCGGCTCCGGTTGATGGAACGAAATCCGGTCTTGAATGAATGCCGGTTTCGACCGCTCGGTCGGCTCAGCCGGCCCCGGAATATGCCGCTGTTTGCCGAGCGCGCGCTTGATCGCATCCTCGATGAACTCCCGCAGCTCCATTTCTTTGCTGAAACGCACTTCCATCTTGGACGGATGCACGTTCACGTCCAGCAAGGACGGATGCATGCCGAGCTCCAGCACCGCGAGCGGGAACCGGTTGATCGGCAGCAGCGTATGATACGCCTGCATCATCGCTTGATTCAGCACGAAGCTCTTGATATACCTTCCGTTCACGACGATCGTAATCCCATTGCGATTGGATCGCGTCTGCTCGGGTTTCGAGATGCATCCGCGGAGTTCATAATCCGGATGCTCGCCTTCCACCGTCAGCATGGCCTTCGCCGTCGCGGAGCCGTAGATGGCCGCGAACGTCTGCAGCCGGTCGCCGCTGCCCAGCGTGCGCAGCAAGGTGCTGCCGTTGTGCTTGAGCGTAAAGGCGATGCCGGGATGCGCCAAGGCGAGCCGGTTCACGTAATCGGCAATATGGCCGAGTTCCGTCTGAATCGTCTTCATATATTTTAGTCGCGCCGGCGTGTTGTAAAACAGCTCCCGCACGCTGATATCCGTTCCTTGGGGCGAGCTTGTCTCTTCGTTCGCCGTGATTGTCCCGCCTTCGATAACGAGCCTGCGGCCTAGTCCGCTGCCGTCCGGGGCGGATACGCATTCGACTTTCGCTACCGCCGCGATACTCGGCAGCGCTTCGCCGCGGAATCCGAGGCTGGCGATGCGGAATAAATCCTTGCTGGAGGAGATTTTGCTCGTTGCGTGCCGGTAGAATGCCGTCTCGATGTCGTCGCCGTCGATGCCGGAGCCGTTGTCCGTCACCCGGATGAGTGACAGCCCGCCCTCTTCGATGACGATGTCGATCGTCGAGCTGCCGGCGTCCACCGCGTTCTCGACAAGCTCTTTTACGACGGAGGAAGGCCGTTCCACGACCTCGCCCGCGGCGATTTGGTTGGCCAGCTGCTCGTCCAATATGCGGATTTTGCTCATGAAGCCGAACCCTCCTTTAATGGTAAGATCTGTATTTCATTCGTCCGTGGCATCGAACGCCGCGCCGGCAAGATTCATCCTTGAGGCGCAGCGGCAGTCACGGTTTGTTTATTCGCTTGTTACCTGATACTTGTTACTTGTCTTCGTTCAGCTTCAGCTTCATGTCGTTCAGCCATTGCATCGCCTGCATCGGCGTCAAGTTGAACAAGTCGAGCTTGCGAAGCTGGTCGGCGAGCTGCTCTGCGCGCGGACTGGCTTTGCGTACTTTGCCGGAATCGGCGGCCGCCGCGTTCGGCGCAGGCTCTTCGAAGATCGAGAGCTGCACGAAGCCACCTGCGGAAGCGGTGGATGGTGCAGCAGGTGCAGAAGCGGGCGCAGCTGCCTCCAGCGTTGGCGCTGCATACGCCGTCGCCGTCTCGGCAGCGGTAACTGCAAAGCTTGGCGCGGCATGCGAGCTTATCGCTGCAGAGGCTTGAATGCCGTCTACCCCAGCGGACTTCCCTCCAGTTCCCCTGCGATCCACATCCGGCGTATACGGCAGCTCAACAGCCGCCAGAGCCGTCTCTGACGCCTCATGGAGATCCAGCAGCGAATATGCGCGCTTTATGATGCTGCCCGGCAAACCAGCCAGCTGCGCGCAATAGATGCCGTAGCTGCTGCCGGCCGCGCCGGGAACGAGCTTGCGCAGGAACGTGACATTATCGCCCGTTTCCTGCACGGCCATGCAGGCGTTCGTCAAATGCGGCAGCGTGTCGCCAAGGTGAGCCAGCTCGTGAAAATGCGTCGAGACGAGCGCCTTGCAGCCCACCTCGTGATGCACGAACTCGATGACCGCCTGCGCGATGGCCATCCCTTCGCCCGTCGAAGTGCCCCTTCCGAGCTCGTCGATAATGACAAGGCTTTGCGCCGTCGCCTTCTCCGTCATGATCTGGATATCCTTCATCTCCACCATGAACGTGCTCTGACCGCCGATAAGATCGTCCGCGGCGCCGATGCGCGTGAAGATGCGGTCGATCATCGGCACTTCCGCCTGCTTCGCGGGCACGAAGCAGCCGATCTGCGCCATGATGCTGATGAGCGCGACTTGGCGCATGTACGTGCTCTTGCCGGCCATGTTCGGTCCGGTAATCAGCAGCATCGACGAGCCTTCCTTCACGAGCTTCGTCTCGTTCGCGATGAAAGCCGCGCCGTCCATGACCGCTTCCACGACGGGATGGCGGCCTTCGGCCACGACGAAGTCGTAGCGTTCCGTCACGTTCGGCTTCACGTAGCGCTGTTCGCCGCTGACCGTGGCCAGCGATTGGAACACGTCCAGCGCGGCGATCATTTCAGCCAGCTTCTGGAGACGATGCAAATGCGCCGTCAAATGGTCGCGAAGCTCGATGAATTTCGCGTATTCCAGGTCGACCATCTTCTCTTCGGCTTCCAGAATAAGCGCTTCTTTCGCTTTCAGCTCCGGCGTTACGTACCGTTCCGCGTTCGTCAGCGTCTGTTTGCGCTCATATCGACCTTCAGGCAGGCTGCCTATGTTCGCTTTGGACACTTCCAAATAATAGCCGAACACTTTGTTGTAGCCGATCTTGAGCGACTTGATGCCGGTTGCTTCCCGCTCCTTGCGCTCGAGTTCGGCGAGCCATTTCTTCCCGTTCACGCTCGCTTCCCGCAGCTCGTCCAGATAAGCGTCGTAGCCCGCGCGGATCAGTCCGCCCTCCCGTACGGAAACCGGCGGTTCCTCCACGACGACGGTCTCGATCATCGCAGCCAAATCCGCGCAATCGTCCACGCCCGCCACGAGCTTGCGCAGCGTAGCCGAATCGGAATCCGCGCACAATGCCGTCAGCGCCGGCACATGCTGGAGCGAAGTCTTAAGCGCGTTTAAATCCCGCCCGTTGGCGCTGCCGTAAGCCACGCGGCCGACAAGACGTTCCAAGTCATAAATTTCGTTCAGTTCCTGCCGCAGCTCGTCCCGCAAAATAAAGCTGAGATACAGCTTCTCCACCGCTTCGAGCCGCTCGTCGATCATCGCCTTGGAAAGCAGAGGCTTATCGATCCACCGGCGAAGCAGCCGCGCGCCCATGGACGTACGCGTCCGGTCGAGCAGCCAGAGCAGCGAGCCCTTCTTGCTGCGATCCCGCACCGTCTCCGTCAGTTCCAGGTTGCGCCGCGTGAACGGGTCCAGCACCATGAATTGGTTCGGTTCATAGACCGCGATCCGGCGCATATGGCCAAGGGAACGCTTCTGCGTTTCGTCCAGGTAGCCCGTAAGCAGGCTTACCGCGCGATGCCTTGCCGGCGCAAGCGCCGAAAGCTCCAGCTGGCCGAATTGCTGCCGGAGCAGCTCGTCCGCCATCGGTTCGCGGTCCGTGAACAGGACCGGCCGGTTCCAGCCAGCGGATGCCGCGCGAAGCCGTTCCAGAACGGCAGCATCGCCTACGATCTCCGACGGATGGTACACGTTGATTTCGTCCGCCAGCGCTTCGGCAGCCGCCGCGAACGAAGTCACGTAGAGCTCGCCCGTCGTCAAATCGCAGGCCGCCACGCCATAAATGCCGTCCAGCTCCGAGACGGATACGATGAAATTGTTCGCTTTCTCCGCGAGCGATTTCGTCTCCATGACGGTCCCCGGCGTCACGACGCGGATAATTTCCCGGCGAACGACGCCTTTTGCCGCAGCCGGGTCTTCGACCTGCTCGCATATCGCGACCTTAAAACCTTTCTCGATCAATCTTGCGATATAACCTTCCGCGGAATGGTAAGGCACGCCGCACATCGGGATTTTCTTCTCCCCGCCGCCTTCGCGTCCCGTTAATGTAATTTCAAGCTCGCGCGACGCGTTAATCGCATCGTCGAAAAACATTTCATAGAAATCGCCGAGGCGAAAAAAAAGAATCGCATCCTTCGCGCCTTCTTTGATCGCCAAATATTGTTGAATCATCGGGGTGTAAGCAGTCATGCGGCCCCTCCTATAATGAATTAGATTGCGTTAAACACCAGAACTCCATTATAGCAGAAAAGCAATCTCGCATGGAGCACCTCCGAGACAGCAGAAAAGCGCCCATAGGAATGAGCGGTAGACAAGTTCGAACCTTCGCGGGAAATCCGGAAGAGCGCCTCACGCTTGCCGCGGGCTTATCCGCCATTTCGCGCGAAAATCTCCCGCGGCGTCCCAAGTCCGGCCGTCCCGGATCGCCTGCAGGAGCGGCTCGATCCATCTGGACAGCTCCGGGTAAGACGCCGTGTTTGCCATCGAAGCGGCAAGTCCTTCCAGGCAGCGGGTTAGCGTCGGCCGATCCCCCTCGTAATAAGCCGCCAAATATTCGTCCTCGCTAGAAGGCAAATACGAGAGGCTCCCGCTCTCTCGCGCGCATAGCAGCGCCAGCGCGAACGCCGCTTTGGCGGCAAGTGGAGACGCCAGCCAGCTCGGCAGCGTGCGATATTCGAAACCGCCGTGCGGCTGCAGCCGGAAATCGCCCAGCGCGCCGTAGCGCGGGCGCCGTATCCGTTCGGACGGCGATTCGATCATGGCGAGCGGGAACGCGACGTAGCTGTCGAGCTGGCGCAGCAGCCGGCCGGTCAGCGGCACCCCGCTCAAATGGACGTGGCCGCCGAGCGCGAAGCCGACGGCCGGCATGCCGCCAGCCGCCCAGCGCAGCGGCGGCTGGTCCGGGATGCGCCGCGCGGCTTCCTGCAGCAGGCGGCGAATATTGCGCGCCAAGCCGTCCGGCGTCGGCGAAGGCGCGGGGCGCAGCTCCGCAATCGGATGCACGACCGCTCCCCCGACGACGATCGCGTCGCAGCCCGCTCCGTGCCCGCCTTCCAAATATCGGGCGGCGGAAACGACCCGGCCGTTCTCCGCGAGCAGCAGAAACTCGGGATCCGCCCCAAGCAGAATTGCCGGCGCTTCCCCGCTGTTTCGGTCTCGCGCGTCAGCTTGAAGCCGAGCCGCGAGCGCGTCGGCCGCTTCCCGCCAGATGCCGGTTCGATAAGCTGCCGCGGACGGAAGGCGAATGCCGGCGACATAACACTTCCCATCTCCGTCGTCCGCCAATTCGACGATGCCGTTATCCAAACCGCAGGCATACAATGCCCGCACGGCCAAGCGCGCGAATGGCCGATAGCGCGCGTCCCGATCGCTCATCGTCTGCACGCGCTTCATCACTGGTTCGCCATTTGAACCAACGTTCGCCCGCAGGGCTCGTCCTTTCGGTTGCGGTTGCGCGTGCGCTCTCGGTTTCAGCTGCAGCTTCTCCACGGCCAACGGTTGCAGCTGAAACAGCGATACCTCGTAACTGCGCAGCGCCTGCTGCCCAGGTGCAAGCACGGCCGCGCCCGCTCGCCGCAGCCGCCGCTCGGTTTCATTCCGGTCCCATGCGGCGAACTCCGCTGCGTCCGCATTCAAACAGAGCGCGCCGAAGCCGCGCGCTCCGCGAGAACCCGGCCATGCCGCGGCCTCTCCAGCGACGATAACGGCGTCCCCTTCGGCCGGACCGGCGCTTTCGGCGCCAGCATCCGGCCGGCCGGCGCACAGCCGGCATGCTTTTCCATCCCATAGCCACACAGTGCCCGCCATAAGCCAACGCTCCGTTTCCCATCCTATTCGCCCAATCCATCCGCATGTGCATATTTTCGGAAAAAAAAGAGGGCTCTCGCCCTCGAATCTTTCCCTGCTCGCGCATACGATACATCAGATCTGTAACCCGCTAAAATTACAGTTCGTCGTCGAGCAGCTCCGGATCCAAATCTTCAAAATCACCGTCGTCCCCGTACTCGAAATCTTTTCCGTCATCGGAGCTTCCAGGCAGCGTAGCTACCCAGATTTTCGTCTCGGCGACCAGTTCAACCGCGAATTCGCGCTCCACGCGAATGACGACGCCGGAACCGCTGGACGAAATGTTGGCTTCGATACAGTTTGGCTCTTGCGTTGATTCCGCGGATACTTCCTCGGTCGAAGCCCGGTGCTTCGGATCCAGATAGGAAAGCGGCACATGTTCAACGTAAGAAAGGGTTTCTTTTGCTACGTCGGTTTGCGAGTTTTTGTTGTAAGAATACCAAATGTTGATATCGTAAGTACCGATAACCTCGATCCCGTCTCCGGAACGGACCGCCTCGTATTGATGATTAATAATCCATGCGCCCAGGATGCTCGTGGGGTGGTGAGGCGGCGTAACGTTGTGTGTTACTGTGGAAAATTTACGACCTTTTCCGCAGACAGCTTTGGTAATTATTTCTCTAGCCTTAAGCTGTTTATCTGCATAAGCCATCGATCTAACCTCCTCCATACAATCATTCAATTAAAGTGTATGCAGGACATTCGTCTAGGGTGACTATTTCTTTTTGACCTGTACAAATTTTATAGGCGCACCCGCAAGCATCCAATAAAGATGCTACGCGGTGCCGCGTTCGGAGACAGCCTTGAGGCTGTTTTTTTGCTTCTTCAGCCGTTTGGCGATGGCCAAATACCGTTTCAACTCCAGCAGCAGATGGAAGATGGCGGCCCTCATTTCGAATTCGTCGCGCGTCGCCGGAAGCGGCATTGCCCGGAATTTCGCTTCCAGCACCTTGATGCGCTCTTCCACGCCGCCTTCGTAAACGTCCGATTTCACGTCGCCGGACAGCAGATCGAACAGCTCGGCGGTCAGTTCGCCTTGGGGCAGTTTCTCGTAAACGAACGCCACCTGAGCGAGCATTTGGCCGATGGACTCCAGCTGCTGCCGGCGCATCTCGAAGTACGACGGCCAGTAGTTGCCGAATTCGTTCCCCTGGCCCCAAATCCGGTTCTCCCGGTTGATGTCGGCGAGGCGAATGCCTTCCTCGATCGTATGGCCGGCATCCAGCAGCTCCTGCCCGCTCCATACGAGGGCTGGCGTCCGAAGCGTCTCCGCCAACGTACGGAAAATAACCGCGAATTGCTCTTCGATCGCATGACGAAGCCTTATCAGTTTATGTTCATCCTTGGGCATATAGATCAAATTAATGACCGTTGCCCAGCCGAGGCCGACGAGCAGCAGCATGATTTCGTTGCCGATCAAATGCGCCGTCACCTCTTCGCGGGCGTACACGTGAAAGACGATGACTGCGCTCGTCGCGATGCCGTCCTTCAGGCCGATCCGCGCAAGAATCGGAATCGAAACCAAGACGAAGATCGAGATCGTCCACAGATGAAATCCGAGCGTCAGGAACAGCATGGATGCGAAAATAAGTCCGATCACGGATGCCATGAAACGCGCGAAGGCGCTCTGCAGCCCGCGCAGCCGCGTCACTTCGACGCCGAGGATGGCGAGCAATCCGGCCGAAAGCGCCGGGTTCAGACCCAAATAATGGGCCGTGTACAGCGCGCCGAGCGCGGCGATTGCCGTTTTGATCACGCGAATCCCCATAGGTAACACCTCTTCTCAAGTTAAGCCGGCCCATGCGAAATGCCTGCATGCATGGATTCTGACGAAAAAAAGCCGCGAGCATACCGCTCCGGCTCTAATGTTCCTCTATGGTACCCCTCGCGCTTACGGGGAGTCAACTGCTTTGACAACGATAACGGCGTTATGGCCGCCGAAGCCGAACGAGTTGCTGACGCCGACCGAGAGCTTCGCATGTCTGGCCGTATGCGGGACATAATCGAGATCGCATTCGGGAGCGGGAGAATCGAGGTTGATCGTCGGCGGGACGATCCCTTCCTGCAGGCTCTTGGCCAGCGCAATGGCTTGCGAGCCCCCGGCTGCGCCGAGCATGTGGCCGGTCATCGATTTCACCGCCGTCACCGGAATGTCGCGCGCCTTATCGCCGAACAGCCGTTTGATTGCCCGCGTCTCCGACAAATCGCCGAGTTCCGTGCTCGTCGCATGCGCATAAATGACGTCCACTTGCTCCGTACTTATTCCCGCTTCCAGCAGCGCCGCTTTCATGGCCAGATACGGACCATAGCCTTCCGGATGCGTCGCTACCATATGATAAGCGTCGGAGCTCGCGCCGTATCCGATCACTTCGGCATGCATTCGCGCGTTCCGTTTGCGGGCGTGCGATTCGGATTCCAGCACGACGATGCCGGCGCCTTCCGCAATGACGAATCCGTCGCGATCGCTATCGAACGGCCTGCTGGCCCTGCGCGGCTCCTCGTTGCGCGTCGACAGCGCGGTCGCGTTCCCGAAGCTCGCGAGCGAAATGTCCGTGATCGCCGCTTCCGTCCCGCCGGCGATCACGACGTCCGCAAGCCCGAGGCGAATTAGCCGGAACGCCTCTCCGATCGACGTATTCCCGATTGAACAGGCCGTCACCGGAGCCATCGTCGGCCCGTGCAGCTTGTAGCGAATGCTGATCATCGCCGCAGCCATGTTGGCGATCATCATCGGGACGAGCGTCGGACTGACCCGGTCGGGTCCGCGGCCTTGAAGCACGGCGTCTTGGGCGAGCAGCGTTTCCAATCCCCCGATTCCCGAACCGACGTAAACGCCGGCGCGCTCCGGATCGATCGCCGCCGCGTCCAGCCCCGCGTCTGCCCAGGCTTGATCCGCCGCCGCCAGCGCATACTGGCAGAAGCGATCCATACGCCGCGCTTCTTTCTTGCCGAACAACGTGTCGGCATCGAAATGCTTGACTTGTCCCGCGATGCGGGTACGGTGTTTCGATGTATCGAAGCGGTCGATTGCGGCAATGCCTGACTCTCCCCGCTTCAACGCTTCCCAATAGGTGCCGACATCATTGCCTAGCGGAGATATGATGCCCATGCCCGTGATGACTACTTTTTCCATCGTCGTCTTCCTCCTTCATCGAACCTTGTGGTGCTATGTTGCCATACGTGTTATCCTATTACAAGTTGTCGTTTATCCTAGTATAACTTCTACCAGCACCACGCTGGCAATGAAATGCCGATCGGAAGGAGAAATCCAATTCCCATGAATCAGCCCACGAGACTGAAAGCTCTCTCCAGCTTCTTGATGGCTCAGCGTGCCAAACTAACGCCCGAAGACGCAGGCTTGACGCCTGGAACGCGCCGCAGGACGCCAGGTCTCAGGCGCGAGGAAGTCGCTCAGCTAGCCGGCGTCAGCCCGACCTGGTATACCTGGCTGGAGCAAGGCAGAGACATCAAAGTGTCCGCTTCCGTGTTGGAAGCCGTCTCGGGCGCGCTGCGGCTCAACTCGGACGAGCGAAAATATTTGTTCGCGCTCGCCTTGGAAACGGGCGCAGGCGCATCCGCGCTGCGCGAGGAGACGCCCCGCATCGGCCCGCCGCTGCGCCGGATACTCGATGAGCTGCGCTCCTGCCCGACGATTATATCGGACCGGCACTGCCACATCGTCGGCTGGAACGAAGCGGCCGCGCATGTATTCATGGACTTCGAGCTGATTCCGGAGCAGCGGCGCAACATGATCGCGCTGCTGTTCGAGCGCAAGGAATTTCGCCGGCTGGCCGTCAATTGGGAGCATTTCGTCGGCGGCTTCCTCGCGATCTTCCGCGCCTATTACGGCCAATACGTCGACGACGATTGGTACGATACGTTCCTTCGCGACATGACTGCAGCGCATCCCGACTTCCAACCGCTCTGGGAGGAAAGCCGGGTCAGCGCCGCGCCGGAGGTGCTGATCGAATTCCGGCATGCCAAAGCGGGCAAGATGCTGTTCCATCTTACCTCCTTGCAGCTGCAAGGGAATTCCGACCTGCGCTGCAGCATTTATACGCCGGCGCCCGACTCCCCGACCGAGACGAAGCTGCGAAGGCTGATGGATAAAGAAGTCGAACCGGCTGCGCAGTGAGCCACGCTAGTAAACGGCAAAACGGCGGCACGGGATAATCCCGTGCCGCCGTCGTTTCGGTCAGACGCTTACAGTTTATATATGCCGGTATACTTCTTCTTCAGGTATTCGACGAGGTAATCCGGATCCAGCGGCTTGCCGGTGATGCCTTCGATCAATTCGGACGGCGTTCTCAGCTTGCCGTATTGGTAGATCTTGTCCGTCAGCCAGTTCTTGATCGGGAGCAAATCCCCGTTCTCTACCAGCTCCCAGAAGTTCGGCAGCTCGCGCTCCAGCGTATCGGTCAACTGGGCCGCGTACATATTGCCAAGCGAGTACGACGGGAAGTAGCCGAATGCGCCGCCCGACCAGTGTACGTCCTGCAGTACGCCTTCGCCGTCGTTCGGCGGCTCGATGCCGAGGTATTCCTTGTATTTCGCGTTCCAGAGCGCCGGCAGCTCGGATGCCTTCACGCCCTCGTTGAAGATTAGCTTCTCGATCTCGTAGCGAATGATGATATGCAGGTTATACGTCAATTCATCGGCTTCGATCCGAATCAGGGACGGCTGCACGACGTTTGTCGCACGATAGAAGTCTTCGACCGGCACGTCCAGCTGGCCAGGGAAATGCTTCTGCAAATCGCCGTAGTAGCGGCTCCAGAAGTTCATCGAGCGGCCGATCACGTTCTCCCAGAAGCGGGACTGCGATTCGTGAATGCCCATGGACGTTCCCGTCGCAAGCGTCGTGCCGACCAAGTCTTGGCGAATGTTCTGCTCGTACAGCGCATGTCCGCCTTCGTGAATCGTGCCGAACAGCGCGCTCGTCACGTCGCCTTCGAGATAACGCGTCGTAATCCGCACGTCTCCCGGATTCAAGCCTGTCGCGAACGGATGCGCGCTCTCGTCCAGGCGGCCGGCGGCGAAATCGAAGCCCATCTGCTCGAGAATAAACAGGCTGAACTTCTTCTGCGCGTCTTTCGCATACGTTTGCTCCAGAAATCCGGTTTCCGGCTGATGCGGCGATGCCGCGATCGCCGCGGACAGCGGAACGAGCTTCTCCCGCAGGCCGCCGAACACGCGATCGAGCTGTTCGGTCGTCATGCCCGGCTCGTACATGTCGAGCAGCGTATCGTAACGCGTGCCTTTGACGCCCCAGAGATCGATGAATTGGTTCGTATAGTTGATGATTTTATCGAGGAAGGGTTCGAAGGAAGCATAATCGCTGTTTCCCTTCGCTTCTTCCCACATCGATTCCGCCTGCGACGTCAGGACGACGTATTCCTGATAAAGCTTTGGCGGGATTTTGACGCTGCGGTCGTAATCCTTGCGCGTTTCGGTTACGAGCCGCTGATGGACCTCGTTTAGTGCCGCGTATGTAGTCGGCGCTTCGAGCACCGTCAGCCAATCACCCAGTTCGGGCGCCGTCGACAGCTTGAACATTTGCCCGGACAGATTGCCGATCGCCTCCGAACGGACGTCCATCCCTTTGCGCGGCGCTCCCGTGCGCAAATCCCAATAAAGCACGGCCAATGCTTCCTCGTAGCTCTTGATAAGAGCGATTCGTTCCGTGAATAATGCCAATACTTCGTTTTCGCCTGATGTCGTCAACGTTTTTTCATCACCTTTCAATTAGACGTTATTCGACTGCTACTTGATCATACTTTTTGCAAACCGTATAATCAACTTTAATCCTGCGCATATATACGATTCGTTTCGCGGAAAGGAGTCCTCATCATGCACTTTACTTTTTCCCCCAGCGCTGTGGAACAGCTGTCAGGACCGTTGTCAGACGGCAGCAAAAGCCTTAAACTGCTGTATGACACCGAGGGCTGCGGATGCGTCATGAGCGGCGTGCCGACGCTGCTGGTGGTCGACGAGCCGGAAGCGAACGACAAGCTCGGCTCCGGTTCGCCCTATCCGGTCTGGTACGAGCCTAATTACGAAGTGTTCTTCGAACCGGAGCTGAAGATCGACTACAACCCGTCGCGCAATGCGTTCATTCTGAAGAGCGACAGTCAAACGTACACGCCTAATCTGCGTTTGTTGAACAGGAATGGATAAAGGAATACCGTCCGCTAGACCATAGAGAGCGGAATCATCGGCAACATACTGTGGAAATCATGGAGGAGGAGCTAACTTGAACAGAATTCAAGACATTCTAGCATTTAATGAACAATTCGTGGAGAACCGCGATTATGAGAAGTACGTGACCGATAAATTCCCGGACAAAAGGATGGTCATCGTAACCTGCATGGACGCGCGTCTGACGGAGCTGCTTCCCAAAGCGCTCAACCTGCGCAACGGCGATGCCAAAATCATTAAAAACGCCGGCGCGATCGTCACGCAGCCGTTCGGCAATATCATGCGCAGCGTGCTCGTCGCTCTGTACGAGCTTGGCGCCGACGAAGTCGTCGTTATCGGCCATCACGAATGCGGCATGACGGGCTTGAACCCGGACGTCGTCATCGGCCATATGCTCGAAAGCGGCGTATCCGAAGAAACCATCCGGACGCTGAGCAATTCCGGCATGCACCTGGAACGCTGGCTGACCGGCTTCGACAACGTGCGGGACAGCGTCGAGCGAAGCGTCGGCATCATCAAGAATCACCCGCTGCTGCCGCCGGGCACGCCGGTTCACGGCTTGATCATTCATCCGACGACGGGCAAATTGGATCTCATCGTAGACGGGTACGAATAAGAATCGCGAAACGCAAAAAAGCTTCGCTTTGCACGGGCATAACCCGGCAAGGCGAAGCTTTTTATTCATTAAAGCTGCTTCCCGAAAGCTGCTTCTCGCAAAGCCATTCTCCAAGGCGATGGACAGCGGTCCCTCAGTCGATCAGGACATCTTCATTCCCGTTCCATCCCTCAATCGGCACCGTCAATGGGCGCGCTCATTCCGCTTGGCTGCCAACGCGGCCGCTCTTGCCGCCACGACGTCGCTGCGATCGCGAAGCGTATGCCGATGAATCAGCGCATCGTCCGTTCCGCTAGGCGCTCCCCATGCCAACCCGTGATTCGCGGCGTCCAGCTTCATTCGTTCGGCAAGCCGTTCATCGCATATGGGAATATTGACGTCGACGAATGCCTCGTTCCGCTCTACGCCCGCGATCGCGCCGTCGATCAAGGCATGCAGCTGATCCCCGTCGATTCCAAGCTCCGCAAGCCGCGATCTATCGATACGACCCTTAGCTTGGTCTAACATTTTCGTTGCTCCGCGCCGGTTGCCCCTGCGGTAGTGATAGGAACCGACGGCCAGTTGGATCAAACCGACCCACGTATCCCCGAATCCGTCATCGGGATGCGCCTTCCAATATTCCTCGAGCAGCTCGTGGCATTCGAAATAATCCCGCGTTGCGTGAAACTCGTATAGATACGATTCGTATGCGTCCGGATATCGGCCGTTGCCCATCCTAATCCCCCACTCTATCCGCCGCCGTCGGACGGCGGCAACCGTTTCATCCTTGGAACAGGAATGAAAAATGAAACCTTTGATTATATTAGACGTAATTGTACTGAAGTGCAATCTAACTAATAGCTTTAGAATAACAGGAGGAGACTTGCAGATGAAGAAGGGGATTTTGGTTTTCATGGCTTTTGCGCTGTTCTTCGTGTTCAGTGCGGGAGCCGCGGATGCGAGACCGCGCGGCGGGAAGATTTCGTCGCCGAAGAAGAGCTTCACGTCGACACCGTCCAAACCGGCGGATAACGTGAACAAGAGCACGTCCGGAGGCACAGGCACGACGAAATCAGGCACGGCTGCTACGACTACCAAGCGAGGCTTTTTCGGCGGCGGCAGCTTTATGAAAGGACTCATGATCGGCGGTCTTGCGGGTATGATGTTCGGGGGCCTGTTCGGCAATATGGGCTTCCTCGGTAATATATTCGGCTTATTGGTCAATGTTCTAGCCATCTATGTCGTCATCGCGCTCGTGCTCGGCATCGTCCGTTACTTCCGACGGAATAAACCTACGAATCCCGAACACCGGAGACCGTATTAACGATGCGGATCTTCACGGACGAGATCATTAATGCCGTTTGCCTCCACATGGCGGAACGCAGGGGCGTCTCGCCGACGGATGTCGAAGTGCAGCTGTCATGGGAGGAGCAATACGGTTTTACCGCCGAGGTTTGGGTAAACGGCCGAAGCCAGTACTTGGTCGAGGCGAATTTGCTAGAAGCGATCGAACAATATTTGTATAAGCAATATCAGCTTCGCAAGTTCCGCTCCCAGATCACGCTGGACGCCGACGAGGAGTTTTGGGCGGATATCGAAGACTAACGCAAGCGACTTACGGGTGCGGCCTGACGGCTGCCCCGTTTTTTGTCGTTCTTATTTTGTCGAATTTTCGCAACCTCTGCCGATTCGCCGCGTCTAATAGCGTAGATTGGGAGAGGAGTGCACAACACGCATATGCAAAACCGAATCAAATGGACCTCCGTTATTGCCGTTACTCTGGCCTTGCAAGCCGGTTTGACGACGTTCGCCGCTTCGGATGCGCAAGCCGCCGCCGACCAAGGGAACTACTATCGCGTCTATCAGAACGATCAAGCGCTTCGAGAATTCAAGACCAGCACGAGCGCGATCAGCTATGCCAAATCGTTCGCTTACGCCCACGTGGAGAAGATCACGGGCCGCCAATGGGTATGGGACAATTTCCCGCGTTACAAAGTCTACGAGAACGGCGTTTCGTCGCCGGGCCGGGAATTCCAAACGCTGGCGGAAGCCAAGCAATTCGCGGGCAAAACCAAGTTTGCCCAAATTCGCGATCTGGAAGCGCCGGGATACGTGCATGCCAACTTCCCGAATTACCGGTTGTATCAAGGCGATAAGACGCTTGCCGACTGGTCGTTCGCAACGCTTGCGGAAGCTAAGAAAGCCGCCAGCTCGTACGCCAATAGTCATATTATGGACTTAGCGGCGAACCAATGGGTATGGGATAATTTATCGGAGGCGCAGGAGGCTGCCCAGCGGGCTTCCACGGCGAAATACGCCTTATTCAAAAACGGCGTGCCGCTCGGCGGCGATGCTTACAGCTTCTTGCTCGATGCCATTCGCGGATCAGCCAACAAACCTGGAACGGTGATCATCAACGAATTGACGAACCAGGTCGTACATAGCAATATTCCATCCTTCACCGTCATTCAATCGGGACCGGCGCTCGGTTCTTATTACAGCCTTTACAGCGCGATCGCTTATGCGAAGACATTAGCCGGCGCAACGGTCCTGAAGGATGGCGTTCCATGGTGGACGAACATGCCTTATTTATCTGTTTTCCAAGGCAACAAACTGTTGAGAACCTTCAATACCCGCAAGAGCGCGGTGCAATTCGCCGCCCAATACAAGGACAGCGCCGTCGTCACGGCGGACAGCCGGACGATCTGGGACAACGAGAGCAAGCTGCTCTACCTCGGGTGGAACGGTTCATCCAATACGCAGACCATACTCTCCCAGCTCGGCCAGACGCAAGGCTTGGACGTTGATTCTCCTTCCTGGTTCGAGCTGGCGGCCGCGAACGGCTCGATAACGGATGACTCCGATGCCGCGCTCGTCGATTCGCTTCGATCGTCGGGCATCAAGCTAACGCCGCTCGTCAGCAATCAATTCGACAGCAAGCTGACCAGCGCCTTTCTGCGCGACCCCGTCGCCAAGACCAAATTCATCACAACTCTGGTCGCCAAGCTCGCCGAGCTGCATGTCGCCGGCGTCAATGTCGATTTCGAAGGTCTCGCCGGCAGCGACAGGGCGCTGTATACCGAGTTTATCCGCTCGCTCACGGCCGTTGCCCATCAAGCAGGGCTCACGGTGTCCATCGACTTGCCGCGCGGCGACGTGCTGTGGGATGCCAAAACCGCCTACGATCATAGCGCCCTCGCAGGCATCGTCGACATGATTATCATTATGGCCTACGACCAGCATTGGCAAGGCGGCAGCGAAGCCGGTTCCGTCGCGGAGCTCGACTGGACGGAGCAAGGCGTGCAGCAATTCCTTGCTTACGGCATTCCCCGAAGCAAGATGATGCTCGGCATTCCGTTCTACGTACGCGAATGGCGTGTCGACTCCGCCGGCAAGCCGGTGGGCAGCCAGGCGATCTACATGAAGAGCATCGCCGATTTGGTTCAATCCACTGGCGCGAAAGGCTCGTACGATGCCGCCTCCGGACAAATCAAATACAAGTATAACGGCCAAGACGGCTATACCCATGTCTTCTGGGCCGAGACGCCGGATACGATCAAAGCGCGCGCGGAAATCGCGAAGAAGTACGATCTGGCCGGCATAGCCGCGTGGCGGCTTGGCTTTGAGCAAGACACATTATGGCATGTGCTGCTGCAGCAGAAATAACCCGCTCCCATGTTCCGCGCGCCTCATGGGGACTAGTGTGGTGTTATTCCCCTTCGTTATGGTATGATGTTGAGAAAGAAGTACTGTAACTCATTTCATAACAGTTAGGAGAATCGCTATGACGCAACAATACAAAGAAATCCAATCGATCGAGGAATGGAATGCCGCGCTGGAAGGCTCCTCCTCCCGCCCGCTCGTCGTGTTCAAACACAGCACCACTTGTCCGGTAAGCGCGAACGCGTACAACGAATTCGCGAACTACTTGAACAGCGACGCCGCAACTGGCGACGCGGATTACGTGCTTGTCAAAGTCATTGAATCCCGCCCCGTCTCCAATCAAATCGCCGAGGATATCGCGGTCAAGCACGAATCTCCGCAGATCATCCTCGTGAAGGACAAAGCCAAGTACTGGACGGCTTCGCACTGGTCCATTACGGAAGCGCATATGAAAGCGGTCATGAACTAATCGCTTAGGGTCGTTTGACCGTTAGAACGATTGGATATTTAACCGTTAGACGGTTTTATGCGAAGAGCCCCTTTCACTGAAGCGCGACACCGCTTCAGTGAAAGGGGCTTTTTAGTGGCGTGCATTCGCGGCGACATACGCAGCTTCGTCGTTCAGGATCGGGATGACTTGGCTCGCGTTTAGTTGTGCTGCGATTTCAACATCTTCGGAATAGCCGTTCGCGATCAATTCTTGACCCGAACTCGATTCCATCAGCATCTGACGCAGACGGCGTTGACTGGACTCGTATGCCGCAGCCGCGTATTGCGCTTCCGGCGAGAGGCGATAGCCCTCCAGCTGGCTCAGCAGCGCACCGGCCGCCGCCAAGTCCTCGAAACAAGGACGCAAGCTCCCGTCTGGCCACCTTTCACCGCTGGCGATCACGGATACGACACCTCCGGTATCGCGGACGAAGCGGGCAACGGCGGCAGCATTCCGGAGACAAGCCGCGATAACGGTGCACGCATGATCATTGGCAATGAACGAACAGGTCGCGCCATTCGGCGAAGGAAGAACGATTCGCGTCCGTTCTTGGATCGCCGCAAGCGAGCTTGGCGACAAGGACAGCGGCTCGCCGCGGTTGCCGGCAAGCAAGGCCTTCTTGCGCAGCGCGTATTCGGCGGCGGTCCCATCCTTGTAGAGGTAAGGGAATACGACGCCTTGCCGGCCGACAACGACGTCGACGCAGGTCGTAAACGACAGGACATCAAGAATGACGATCACATCCGAAACCGGCGCCAAGGCGCGAACGCCTTCCGGCCCCCATTCGAAACGGGCATTATACTTCCGTTGCCGGTAGACTTCCATATCCACGGTCACCGTTCGCCTCCTCGGCCGTAATCCTAGACTCTGCCTGCATGCAAGCAGTTCCGCTCCGTTGATCATCATTGTATCGCGATCGCCCGCTACTCGCCAGAGAAAGAAAAAGACAGGAGGCATCGCCTTCCTGTCCATGATTTTCGTGCTCCAGCCTCGTAAATGAGGGCGCAACGACCGCCATATTCAACCGCTTGGCTTTCATCTTTAACCTTAAGTAAACACCATATTCTTCCCGTAGAAGATTTCGTCCATCTCCCACTTCAAGCTCTTCTCGATCTCCGCTTGTTCCTCCGCGCTTAGCGTGTCCTTCGTATAGCCGAACAAATAATTGTTCAGATCGAATTCCCGCAGCTTGCACTTCGTATGGAAAATATTTTCCTGATACACGTTAACGTCGATCATATGGTACAACGACTTGATTTCATCCGGAATATAGTTCTGGATGGAGCTGATTTCATGGTCGATGAACAGCTTGTAGCCGTTGATGTCGCGCGTGAATCCTCGAACCCGGTAATCCATCGTCATGATGTCCGTGTCGAACGAACGGATCAGATAATGAAGCGCTTTGAGCGGAGAAATTTCGCCGCATGTGGAGACGTCGATATCCGCCCGGAAAGTACTGATGCCTTCATCCGGGTGATATTCCGGGTACGTATGCACCGTAATATGGCTCGTGCTGAGATGCATGACGACCGCATCCGGAAGCGGCCCGGGCGATTCCTCGAACGACTCGTTGGGAGCCGTTTCAATCGGCCCTTCCGACACCAGCATCGTCACGCTCGCGCCTTGCGGCTCGTAATCCTGCTTGGCCACGTTCAACACATGGGCACCGATGATGTCGGCAACGCTTTTCAAGATCGCCGTCAAACGGTCCGCATTGTATTGTTGATCTATGTAAGCGATATACGCTTCGCGTTCTTCTTTCGTTTTCGTAAAGCAGATGTCATACATGTTGAAGCTAAGCGATTTCGTCAAGTTGTTGAACCCATGCAAAGTGATCCGCTGCTCGGACGTTAATTTCAACTTACTTCCCCCTTATGTGGTAGTTGCTGATGCGGAATGATGAGATCCGTCTTGTTTAGAATGGGATGCATAAGCCGGTTCTATCCCCGTGTGCTGCGCCGGCGTTCCGACATAAACAGCATTATAATAGTATCAGACTATAGATGAAATAGGAATTATATATTTTTATTATAAAGATCCCCGTGAGACAATAGGCTCATCATACGACAAGAGGTGATTGATATGACATCTATCAATGAATGGAATGCCAATCAGTACGACGATAAGCTTGATTTCGTTTCGGCTTTGGGGAAAGGCGTAATCGAGCTGCTGCGTCCGGCGCCTGGCGAGAGGATTCTTGATTTGGGCTGCGGGACCGGCGACTTAACGGAAGAGCTCGCCAAATCCGGGGCCATTGCAACCGGCATGGACTTGTCCGAGAACATGATCGCTAGCGCGAAAATCAAATTTCCCCAAATCGATTTCCGCACCGGCAATGCCGAAGCTTTCACGGTGGACGCTGCCTACGATGCCGTATTCTCGAACGCCGCCCTGCATTGGATGAAGAATCCCGAACGGGTAATCGCATGCGTCTGGAACGCATTGAACGGCGGGGGCCGTTTCGTTGCCGAATTCGGCGGCCGCGGAAATTGCGAGACGATCATCGATGCCTTAGGCGAAGCGCTGAAAGAAGATTACGGCATCGATGCGGCAGCCCTTAATCCCTGGTATTTCCCGAGCATCGCGCAATACGCCAAGCTGCTGGAGGACCAAGGCTTCGACGTGAAATTCGCCTTGCATTTCGACCGCCCGACGCAGATGAAAGACGGCGAAGACGGTCTCGGCCACTGGCTCGCGGGCTTCGCTGACGATTTCGTCAAGGGCTTCACGGAACAGCAGCGGGACGCCTTGTTCGCCAAGGTCGGTTCGAAAACGCGCACGGCGTTGTTCCGGGACGGATCCTGGCATGTCGATTACAAGCGGTTGCGCGTAATGGCGATTAAGCCGCAGGACGAGTCGCCCGTTCACCTTCGCACCTGATTTTCGCATCGTCGCCTGCTATCGCCTATTACCCTATTCCCCTTGCAGCAAACCAAAAAGCCGCTCTTCACCGCGCCCCGGATGGTCGTATGCTTCGCCCTCCGCGGCTCCGATGATGAGCGGCTTCGTATGTTCCGGCTTCCCGGCCAGTTCATGCTTCAATGAGTGAGTCATGACTCATGATGGTAGTTGCGCTTCGCGAAACGTTCCAGCAGGTTCACGAGCCCGTACAAGACCACGGACAACAGCGCGAGCAGCGCGATGCTGACCATGACCAAATTCATTTGGAACACTTGGCCGCCATAGATGATCAGATAACCCAGCCCTGCTTTCGAGGATAGAAACTCGCCCATGATGACGCCGACGAGCGTCAGTCCGACGTTCACCTTGAGCGTCGAGATCAGGTGAGGCACGCTTGCCGGCAGCAGCACCATCCCCAGCATTTGCAGCTTGGTCGCACCGAACGACTCCATAAGCCTGAGCTTCGTGCGGCTGATTTCCTTGAATCCGCTCTCGATCATAATGATCGTCACGATAACGGAAATCGCGACCGCCATGCCGTACACCGAGTACCGGTCACCTAGCCAGATGAAAAATATCGGCCCCAGCGCCACCTTCGGCAGTGCGTTCAACACGACCATATACGGATCGAGCACCTTCGAGGCGAACGTCGACCACCAGAACAGAATCGCGATCGCCGATCCGACCACCATCGAAAGCGCGATGCCGATCAGCGTCTCCTGCGAGGTAATCCATAGATGATGATACAGACTGCCTCCACTTGCCAGGTCGCGAAATGACGTCCATAGCTGGGACGGCTTGCTCGTAAGCATCGAATCGACCCATTGCCAGCGTGCCGCGAATTCCCATAAGAAGAGAAATGCTGCCAGAAGCACGAGCCGAGTCAGCCAAATCAGCCACTGCCTGCGCCGCTGAGCCCGGAGGTAGCGTTCATAAAGGGGAGACGACATGGTCCTCCAGCTCCTTCCAGATCGCATTGAAGTAGTCGTGATACTTGGCGGCCTGACGCTTGCGCCAAGGCGACAGCCGGTCGCCTTCGTCGAAGACGATATCGTGAACCGCAGCGATCGTGCTCGGACGTTTCGCCATGACCAGCACCCGGTCCGCCATGCTTATGGCTTCCGACAAGTCGTGCGTGACGAGCACCGCCGTCTTGCCTTGGTCCTTGATAATGCGGAATACTTCCTCCGACAACGTCAGCCGCGTCTGATAATCGAGCGCGGAGAAAGGCTCGTCGAGCAGCAGGATATCCGGCTCCGCGACGAGCGTGCGGATGAGCGCTACCCGCTGCCGCATGCCGCCCGACAGCTGGGCCGGCGCATGGCGCAAGAAGTCGCCGAGACCGTACCGGGCGAGCAGCTCCGCGCCTTTGCGCTTCGCCGCCTGCTTCTCCATCCGCCGAATTTCCGCGCCGACGGTGACATTGCCGAGCACGTCCCGCCATTCGAACAAATGGTCGTGCTGCAGCATATATCCGACTTTAACGGAAGGCTCCGTCACCTCCGCGCCGTCGATCAAGACCTTCCCGCTCGTCGGCTTCAGCATGCCGGAAATCAGGGAGAGCAGCGTGCTCTTGCCGCAGCCGCTCGGGCCTACGATGCTGATGAATTCGCCCTTGCCGATCGAGAGCGAAATATCGCGCAGCGCTTCGGTTTCTTCCCTGGGCGTAAAATAGCTCAGCCCGACGCCGTCCAGCCGAATATGCTCCTCATGCCGCGGTTGCGCACCGCTCTCCCTGTGCATCATCGGATCACTTCGACTTTCCGAGCTGCTGCACGAAGCTCATGTCGACGACGTCTTCCATCTTGCCGATCTTGTCTTCCGCTTTCAGCACGCCATTCTCGACCAGCACGTTCTGCAGCACGTCGAATTGCGCTTGCGTCAGCTCGGGATCGGTCGGCCATGTTCCTTGCGCTTTGTATCTGTTGACGGATTGAAGGATGAGATCATCCGACGTGCCTTCGAAGTAAGGACGCAATGCGCTGACGATTTGGTCGTCGGAAGCCGTGTTCAGCCATTTTGCGCCTTCGGAGACTGCAGCCGAAAACTTCTTGACGATGTCCGGATGCGATTTGATGAAATCGGATGTCGCTACGTAGGACGTTTCCGGATAAGGACCGAAATCTTCGCCGAGCGAAGCGACGTAGTAGGCCTTGCCTTCTTTGACGAGCGTCGACGCGACCGGCTCGAAGACTTGAATGAAGTCGCCTTGGCCGCTCGTGAACGCGCCTGCCATTGCGGGCGATGCGATGTTCGTGATGACGTTCACGCCGGCGACTTGTTCTTTCGTCAGCTGCGAGTTCAGCACCATCTGCGGCGAGCTGCCCGGTCTCCAGCCGATGACCGTCTTGCCTGCGAGATCGCTCCACTTGAAGTTGTCGATTTTCTCCCGGGAAAGCAGGAAGGAACCGTCCTTCGCGGTCAGCTGATGGAATACTTTGAGCGTCTTGTCGCCCTTCTGATTGTAGATATAGATGGTCGTTTCCGGTCCGACCATGGAGATGTCCGCGGTGCCGGCGATCAGCGCGGCCGCGCCTTTGTCGGAACCCTGCGCCGTGTTCATGTCCACGTTCAGGCCCTGCTCCTTGAAGAAGCCCTGCGACATGGCAACGTAATGCGGCGCGTAGAAAATCGAACGGATAACCTCGGAAAATTTGACGGTCGTCAATTCATCCGATTTGGAGCTTTTGCCGCAGGCCGCCGTCATCGTAAGCAGCAGGGCAACCAGCAGCAGAAGCACTGGTTTGATCGTTTTTTTCATGATGACTCTCCTTTACCAACCATAATGTCCTTCATTTCATGCACAATTAAGCTGTATGTGAACGGTGCGCCCGAACCGGTCCGCCGGCGCAAACACCGGAAAAACACAAAGAGCTTCGAATAGGTAATATCCTATTCAAAGCTCTAGACGGATGTTCATATTCAATAACGCTTACATTTTCAATGGATACGCGTTGGCGTCATTCTAGCTGACCTCTTCCTTACATGCAAGAATCCGTGCTGCGAAGAAACAAAGCTGCCGTCTCAGAAACGTCCTGAGCGGAACATGCCGAAGATGAGCCATACGAACATGAACAAGGCGACGAAGAATCCGACTTCGATAATCGGGACATGCCAGAACACGGATTTCGAATGGTTCAACGCGGCGCCGATGATCAAGCCGACCATTAAGATGCTAAGCGAGAGCAGCACGATGCTGAACGACAGCCGGCTGCTGATCCGGTCCATTTGCTTCGTCAGCGCGTCCACCTGCGGGGAGGCCACCTCGACGCGCAGCTTTCCTTGCCGGATGATCCGCGACAGCTGCTTCAGGCTGAGCGGCACGTCGCTGATCAAATCGATCATCTCCGGTACGTCCTCCATCCAATTCTTCACGATATTGCGAGGATCGATCCGCTCGAGGAACAGCTTCTTGCCGAACGGCTCGGCCACGTCGAAGACGCTGAATTCCGGGTCCAGCGCCGTGACGACGCCTTCCATCGTCAGCAGCGCTTTGCCGAGCAAGGTCATTTCCGCCGGAATGCGGATCCGATGCCGGAACGTCAGCGAGAACAGGTCGTTCACGACTTCGCCGAAACTGATGCGGTTGAGCGGTAATTTGTAATATTTCTCTCGCATTTCGTCGACGTCGGCGCCGAGCATTTCCATATCGGCGTCATCCGGAATGACGCCCATATTGGTTATTGCGCGCATGACGCCTTTCGAGCTGTGATTGCGCAGCGCGATGATGAACGATACGAACTGCTTCTTCATGCCGGGATTCAGCCGGCCGACCATGCCGAAGTCGAGCAGCGCCAAGCTGCCGTCCTGAAGCGCCAGCACGTTGCCGGGATGCGGATCGCCGTGGTAGTGGCCGGTTACGAGAATTTGGTGGAGGATCGTCGTCGCGAACCGGTCCGCAAGCATGCGCGTATCCAGCCCTGCCCGTTCCAGCTCTACGCGGTCGGACAGCTTGATCCCTTCCACGAATGCCATCGTGAGCACGCGCTTCGAGCTGTAATCCCAATAAACCTCCGGCACATGCACATGCGCCAAAGGCTCGCTCTGGGTTAGAAACCGTTCGGCGTTGCGCCCTTCCAAGGCATAGTCCAGCTCCTTGCGCAGCACATGGCTGAGCTCGTCGATAATCTCCCGCAGCTTGTAGTTACGCGCCCACTCCATCGTGCTTTCGGCCAGCCGGGCCCAGTCCGCCAAAATTTCCATATCCGTCTCGATCAGCCGCTGAATGCCCGGACGCTGCACTTTAACCGCAACCGCGGTGCCGTCGTGCAAGCAAGCCCGATACACTTGGCCGATCGAAGCCGCGGCCAGCGGCTCCTCGGAGAAGGAACGAAACAATTGCCCGACGGGCGCTCCCAGATCCTCTTCGATGATGGGAGCGATCTCTTCGAACGGCGCGGCAGGCACGTTGTCCTGCAGCCGCTCCAATTCCGCAACGATATCGGCCGGAACGAGATCGGGACGCGTGCTGGCGATCTGCCCCAGCTTCACGAAGGTCGGTCCCAATTCTTCCAGCATGAGCCGGATGCGTTCGCCGAGGCTCTTCGCATGCAGCTCCTTCTTCTCTTCGCTTCGAAAGAACAGCAGCTTATCGGTGATCCCCATTTCATGCGACACGTACCCTAGCCCGTTGCGCGCAAAAGCCGTGGCGATCGTCCGGTACCGCTGCAATTGCCGAAGCCGTTTCCCCGCGTTCATCGCCAGCCTCCGATCATTGCCCGGACGGATTCAACCGTTCCCGTTCCAGCGCGTCCAGACGCTGCTCGATGCGGGCGATATCCTCCTTCGTCGCCAGCTTGTTCTCGCCCAGCAGGGATTGAACGCGCTCGCGCGCCAGCGTTTCGATCCGATTTCGAAACTCGTCGCCTTTGACCAGTAATTCTTCCACCAGCGCTTTGGATTCCGTCTTGCTGACCTCGCCTTTCTTAACGAGCTCGTCGAACGTTTTCTCCACTTGCTCCTTGCCCGCATGCGCCAGGCCAAGGCCTAGCGAAAAGGCCTTTCCGATTGTTTCTCTCACACGAATCACGGCTCCTTCGATGCTAAAATGGACGTGCTCACTTACGGCCAGAGAGGTATGTCGATGCTGCTATGCTTCCAGTATACCCTGTGCTTCCCATGCTTACCAATCGCATAGCCAGAGCTAGACCAGCCCGAACGGCTGATTTCGCCGTTCGCAAGCGGCGCAATCCGTCTCTTCTCTGTTTCTTACCCAGAATCGCAACAAAAAGAAGCCCGACCGTCACCGCTCTCCATTCCGGGACGGTTCCAATCAGGCTCCACATGCATTTCGGCGCATTTCAGCTGCGTCTTGCCAGAACGGGAAACATGTCGCCGACGATGGCGTCTCCGTCCTCGAAATCCATCCCTCGCATCAAAAAATGATTGCTGCCGCCATCGAACGTCGCATGCTCGGGCATGTAAACGATCGTGAGCACCCGCCGGGGCTTATCGGTCTTGTTCGCATAGGCGTAATGGAACGTCAACCCGTGATGCACCGTGCAACTGCCGCGTTTGAGCGGAACCGTGACGGGCTCCGTCCCAGCAGCGGACGTCGATTTGGCCAGATCGAACAGATCGACCGGATTGACGAAATCGACGTTGTCCAGCTTCCCGGCTTGATGCGAGCGGGGGACGAAAGACAGACATCCATTGTTCTCGTCGACGTCGTCGAGCGGGATCCACATCGTCATGACCTCGGACTCTTTCATGGGAAAATACGTCGCGTCTTGATGCCACGGCGTAGGCTTGGAATCGCCGGGCATCTTCCAGAAGGCCTGATCATGGAACAATCGCACGCCGGACAGTCCTGCCAGCTGCATGGCAAGCTCCGCGAGCCGCGGACTGAGGGAGTATTTCGCCATGCCCGCGGATTCCTTCCAAGTGTTCATCCTCATTTTGAGGACGCGGTCTAGCTCCGGATTATCTCCGCCGTCCGACTTGGCTTGCATGACCTCGTTCAAATAATCGGACAGTTCTTCGATCTGGGCTTCGGTCAGCACGTCGTCCAATTGAATGTACCCCTCATTCCGGAAAAAATCGGTTTGCTCCCTCGTAATTACATATCCCACTCGGACTCCTCCTCCTGCAAATGGACTTTAAATGCTCGATGCAGCCGATAATATGTAATACATGCGTTATGTTTCCTAACATGATTATAAAAGTCCGATTACGATCTCGTCAATCGCAACTGTAAACTCAAATGCGGCTAAAACCAGTATAAAATCTAGACGATAGACGAATTTATTTACGAATGTTATAGTATCCTCAACCGAACGGCTTCAAATTGAAACCAAAACCTCACACAATCATATGTAAAGTTTCATAACGTAAAATCCTTTGTTTATTGCTAAGAGGAGCGATGCGCTGCTGAAGACGAAACCGCGCTGGAACGGTTCTGGTTCAAGAAAATCTACGTGCTGGAAGGCATCGTCAATGTCAACACTCGCATATGGTCATCAGGCGTTTCAAGCAAGGCACCGGTCTGGAGCTGCAGGGACGCAGGCTTCGAAGAAGAACGGGAGCGCGGAGCTGCAATATATGCCGCTATCGGAAACAAGCTCCTCAGCAATTCTCGAACAGCACGAAAAAACGGATAGAAAACAACGTTGCCGTTGTCTTCTATCCGCTATCCGCTTTCATCTACTTCTTATCTAACTTCGATTGAAAGACCCGTTAATCAAACCGTAACTGCCTCTTCGAATAACCGTACGAGGTTGCGTCCTCCCCTTTTCGCTTCATACAACGCCATATCCGCGTTCTTCAGCAGCATCGGCAGCGACTCTCCGTCGAATTCCGCGGACTGGGACACGCCGAAGCTTGCCGTAATGACGATGGATTCCCCGTTCGCGCGCAACGGTTCGGCGGCAAGCGCGGCGCGGGCAGCTTCCGCCAATCGCCCCGCTTCCGATCTCCCGGCCGGCAAGCAAATAACGAATTCCTCCCCGCCGTACCTGGCGAATAGCGCTTCTGGCGGAAGCTGCCGCGAGACGACGGCAGCGACATGCTTGATCGCGAAATCCCCGGTTTCATGCCCATACGTATCATTGATCCGCTTGAAATAATCAATGTCGAACAAGACGACCGAAGCCGCCGCTCCGTTTATCCGCGTATCGTTCAACAGCCGTTTGCCGCGCTGGAAGAACGACGTACGGTTCAGAAGCTTCGTCAATCCGTCATGGTACGCAAGCTGCTCCAATTGATCCCGCAGCCTTCTTGCCTCCGTGACGTCGATCAGCATCAACAGATTGCCGACGATTTCGCCGATTCTTCCGCGCACGACGGAAGCGCGGACCTGATAGTAGGACAATTCGCCGTTCGGATTGCTCCACCTCAGTTCACCTTGCACGATGCCGGACATCCCGCCGAGCGGAAACGCGGAACCCGTCATGCGGATCCACGCCTCGTCCAGCGACAAACCGATCATCCCGTCCCCGAGCGGCGGCAGCATGCGGCTGGCGGCGCCGTTGAAATCGATGAGCCGGTTCGCGTTATCGAGCACGACAACGCCCTCGTCCATGCTCTCGAAAATCATTTCTTTCGCAATCGGCACGATCGTCAGCATCTGCGTGGACACGATCGCCCATATATACATCGACGACGTAATGCAAATGACGACCGGAACCGGATCCATCCCGTTCGGAATCAAACCCATCAAATAAACGAAGGCGGCCACGATGGGCAGAAACTGGCCGGTAATCAACGTCGCGAGCTGCCTCTTGTAATTCTGCTTCGTGTGCCGCCATCTGCGAGCCAGCACGATGACGCCCGCAAGCATCGAACCGAACGTGAATATGCCGGATAAGACGTAAAACTGGCCGATGACGATATCCGTGTACGGCAGCGACGATCCATGACGGACTGTAACCGCTTTATAGAACAAATGATGATACCCGTTCGTGGCGACCATGATGATGCTCACGGCCGGAATGACGAAGAGCGCCGTCCCCATTTTGCGGGTCACCGGTTTGCCGATATATTGCAGCACGACCATGAGTCCCAGCGCAGGCGAAGGGGCCATGCCGATATATTGAATGATCGTCCAGCGCATGATTTCATCCAGCGAGCTGCTGACCATCTGGAACGCAACCGAGAAAATATAGATGGATTGCGCAATCATATAGAGCATGAACGTCCGGGCACCTGGCATTTCCGCCCGTTTCGTATACGCATACAAAAATAGGAACAAGGAAAAAACGCCGGATGTCGCAACAAGCGAAATGTACATGGTTAGTGAAGAACCCATCGATAGCTCCCTATGCATTCATTGTAGTTTCTTGTAGGATTATGGCGAAAAGTCGACTTCATGGTACCACAACGCTACCCTGATGTCATGAGCAATTTTCGATATATCGGCCGAATTCCGTATGCTATAATGAACTGCGAGATTCATAGTCATCGATACATAACCTGCATCAAGGGAGCGTTAAGACGATTCGTGCGCTCATCGAGCAGGCCGCTGACCTGTCGAATTAAATGCATCGCCATACAAATAGGGATCGTTCACGAAGTCTGCCGAAGACTCCGTGGACGATCCCTGATTTTTGTTAGCCGAAGCTTACGATGCTGCCAGACGAATCTACGCCATCGATCCGTCTGCCCAGCACGCCTGCCAGTCCTCGCCAACGATTGGCATGAGCCTCGTCGACGACCTCGGGCATATAGCCAAGCTTCAAATAGGTCTTAACCGCGGGCAGGCGGAAATTATCCGTATGCAGCACGCACCGCGTCCGTCCCTCCTGCTTCATCTGCAGGAGCGCCGCCAGACTGACCCATAAGCCCAAACCTCGTCCGGCATGCTCCGGCACAATCCCGACCATATGCAGATAGCCGGTGTCCGCATTCCATTGCGGCCTGAACCAAGCCGAAGCGGTCGCAACCGGCACGCCGCTGCGGTCGCATACGAACCATACCCGTTCCGGCCGATAGGCTTCGTCTTCCGTCATATGCTTCGCGAAGGAATAAGCCTCGCCGAAGGATGCGCCGATGATCCGCTCCCACGCCTCTTCATCGCCTGAACGGAAGCTCCTCGCCTGATAGCCGTCCGGCAGCGATAGTGCAGGCAGCGCGTCCAGCCCATCTTTTATCATCATTAACTGCGTCTGACTCGTTTCCGCCATATCGATCCCGCTCCCCATTAACCGGATTATCGCCATTCTGGTCTGCTGCTGCTTACCGTTTGTTTACAGCTTGCGTTTGCGCTTATTATAACCCTGCTCATCGTAAGGCTGAAGCTTCTCCAGCCACAGCTCCAGCAAGGCCTGAACCTCTTCCTTGTACGAAGCCAGCTCGGACGGATCGTTCAACGTTTCTTCGCGAGGCTTGATTTGATCGAGTTCTTCGAAGACGAACGCATCGCCGCCGAAGGCCGCCCAATCCTGCCTGAGCTCGGACATCGTATTCATGTTCGTCTGTTTGAAGAAATCGAAACGGTTGCGTGCGCCTTCGAGATCCATCGTCCCGTCCACGTAGAGCTTGCCGTTTACCGTATTGCGAATCTGATACACGCCCATCGGGCGAAACGAAGTCTTGTACGCGGAAGCGATTTCCTTCTTCTTCTGTTTATCGAGCGTCATTCCGTTTAATGCTCCTTTCATTCTTGCCTATTCCTTAATAGCCGAGCTCCTTCAGCATCCTGGACAGCGTCCGCAGCCGTTCGCCGATCATCTCGCCGTCATCGCTGAGCGCTTGGTTGAACAGCTTCATATCTTCGTTGATCTTCTCGTTCTCCGTGCATACGGCAATCGTCATCGCGTCTCCCTGCAAACCGATCCGATCGATGACCGGTTGTTCCGGATCGTACAGATCCTTGTAGCGGTACGCATCCTGAAAATGCATTAGTCCCCTGCTCACCAGAATCGCCAAATCCAGCACGCGGTGAAGCGGCAATTCCTCGGACTGCCTGGACCATTTCTCGCCCGTGTAGCGCCATACCTTAGCTGAAATATCGAGCTTGCCGCGGTCATTCCACTGCGCGAGGCCTAGGGAAAGGCCTTTCGCATCGGAGTTCCCGACGTATCTGCCGTCGATCTGCTCGTAATTCTCGGCTACGATAACCGGTTTATGTTTTAACGTCGTAGGAATTTTCATCAGTATGCTCCATTCTTGATCCATTATCTAATTTACTAATTTACTTATTTACTAAATCTATAATTGATCATAGCCGATTCACGAAATAGAAGTCAATAGGCTGTTCTATCCGAGAATTGAACGCTTTTCCGACGTTGTCGCGCTGTACGAGCGAGTAACGGTGCCTTAAAGAATCGAAAGACGCATGGGCGCTCGGCCTCCGATTATCGAATCGACTCTTCTGCGCTGTTCGTTCCTGCTTGTTCCCGCCGCTGTCTGTTCAGGCCAACCTTGGACATATAAAATCCCAGCAGCAGCACCCCGAACAGCGTCTCGAACATGACCACTCTCCTAACGGGTGTCGAGTTCGGCGTAATATCGCCGAAGCCGAGCGTCGTGATCGTAATGGCGCTGAAATACCAGAAGTCTTCGACATGGTAGTTCACGTATCCGTTGATGCCGATGTACAGCTCGAGAAAGTCGCTATCCAGCAGCGTATGGGAAGCCGCGATCAAACGGCTGAGATGCTTGTCTTCCTGGTCGTTCTTGAACACCTGCATGAACGGCTCGTACTCCCGCTCGGCAAAATACAGCTTTACCGTCTTCGACGGCTTCCCGAGCCCCGATTCGCCCGCCGGCTTGGCATCGTCCGGCGATAGATATTTCAGCGCCGCATTCGCGCCTGCCGCATCATCGTTCGATTTATATAACCGCACCTCGACTTCCGTGTACGGCTTATGCATGAACGGCTCCCAAGCCTCCAGGGACTCGTAGTCCAACAGTTTCGGATCCAGTAGATACGGCTCAGGCGAAGCCGCGAAGGAATAATATCGATAGCCTTCCCGGACGAACCGGTCTTCATAAATTTCGCCCCAGTTGATCCCGGCCGAAGCAAGCGTCAAGTATTCGTTCGAAGGCAGCTTGATATAGTCTTGCTTGTACTGCGATTTTTTTAAAATTTCTGCTAATCGGTAGCGGTCATAAGCATCGTATTTGTCATCCGCCGAGATGCCCTTCAGCGTCGTTTGGATTTTGGCCTGCTCCGAGAAAACGAAATCATCGCCTTTCGTCCGCTCCGCCATGTAATAGTAAAAAGCGCCGCACCAAATCCAAAGGAACAAATACAGAAGCAGGGTCACGTTCTTCGCATTTCGCCGCAGCCAGCGGATATAACCGTTCGTGCATGCGCATAGCAGCGCGAGCAGCAGCGGATACCCGATCATTTGCAGACCGATCTCGAACCGCTCGGATTGTTCCGGGCCGTATTCGCCCGTTGCCTCCACCAGCATTCGGATACAGGCGATCGATGCTTGAAATCCAAACAGCGCAACAATCAGCAGCGCGACATGCAGCAGCATTTGTCCGGACAGCTTCATTTGCCAGTTCGAATAGATCAATCGCTGATCCAGATAGAATCCCCAGGCCAACGCCAGCACCGCGGCCGCCTTCACGCACGTCAGCGCGCCGTGATAGTTCGTATGGACAAGCGCGTATTCCAGGCTTGCCGCCATAATTAGCAAGGACATCGCAAGATGCCTGGATGACGAAATCCGTTCAGACAGGCGCATGGCTCCCGCTCCCTTCGCGTTTGAAGCCTATTTACCCCAATTGGCGAACCTGAACACACCATGCCATGCGCCATGCGGATGTTCTCCGTTTCGAGTCAAAAAAGGCGCGCAAATCCGTTACCTATCTCGCCGGCACTTGGACATCCACATAAGCGCACCTTCGCAGGCCGCATATCATGTACGAAAACAAGCATGGAGGGGATTCGCGGATGAAGCGTTCCAAACACGGAGGCAAGAACATCAGGATCTATTATGTGACGATCAACAAATGGATTACGATCAATCAGCATGCAAGCAACAATTCGCAGATCAACCGGAACATCGGCACGTATGCCAACGAGGGCGGCCAGAATGCGAAGAAAGGCGGCAAGAACATTCAGAAGCGTTAATTTGCGCTCCGTACAGGAACGAAGCAAGCCTGCAACAGCAAAGCTGTAGAAAAAGCGCCCCGGAACGGGCGCTTTTTCGTTTCCCATAACCTTTTTCAATTATTACTTTGACACATAGAGTAATGATGTGATACATTTACTCCATCAGATAGAACTCTATCAGATAGAACACTATGAGGTAGAGCACTGTGACATAGAGCACTGCGACGCAGAGCAATGACTAACCGGCGATTGCATAGTCCAAGAACAAGAACAGGAGGACCCCGCATGATTCGAAGCGATATAATCCGCGGCCATCTCGACGCCATCATTTTGCGGCTGATTTATGAAGAAGACCGTTACGGGTACGAGATTTCCAAAGAAATCAGCGTCCGTACGGACGACAGGTTTCAAATCAAAGAAGCGACGCTTTACGCGGTTTTCCAGCGGTTAGAGCGCAAGGAACTGATCGAATCGTATCTCGGCGACATTTCGCACGGCGGCAAACGCCGCTACTACAAGATCACGAAGCTCGGCAAGGCTTACCTCAAGGAAACGGTCGAGGAATGGAACGAAATCAAAGAGATTGTCAATATATTCATGGAGGGACTATGACAATGAAAAAAATCAAAACGCATGTGGACGAATGGTTCGCGGACATACCGGACAGCGAACAGAAGCAGGCGATCCAAGAAGAGATCACGCAAAACCTGGAGGAGAAAGTGTTCGATCTCATGCGCAGCGGCAAGTCCGAAGAAGACGCCACCAACAAGGCCATCGTCGAATTCGGCGACATTTCGGACATCAAACAGGAACTCGGCGTCAAACAAGGTAAACAGGGCTCCAGCAAACGGCAGGTCGGCCTGCATCTCGGCTTCTCGTTATGGGGCAGCGGATTGATCATCGCGCTCTTCTTGTTCATTAACGTGTACTACACGCCGGACGTCATTTGGTTCGTCTACCCGACCTTTGCCGTCGCCTGGTGGCCGCTCGTCATGTTCTACAGATGGCTCGGTTGGAAATAAGGAGGCGATCCGATGCGAACACATCGCGTAGCATTTGCCGTTTCAGGCAGTTTCATGTCCATCTTCTTCTTGATGCTCGTTAATTTCCTCACCACGCCGGGAGAACTTTGGTTCGTCCACCCTGCTTTTGCTCTGCTGCAATGGCCGCTAGCGCTCTATTACGCAGGCACGGGCAGGATCAAAGCTTACTCCTTGGCATCCACCGTACTCATCATTGCCTATCTGGCTTACCAGAACATCGTGAATTCACCGGATTATCCGTGGATCTTGTACGCCGGCTTCGCCGTCGTCTGGTGGCCCATTCTCATGTATGCCGGACGTTTCGCGGGTACGCTTGCGATGGCGCTCGCCGGCAGCTTCTGCATCATCATCTATTACGGCTTGCTGAACCTGCTTCTCGCTCCGCAGTTTCCGTGGATCATCTTCCCGGCTTATGCGGTCCTGTGGTGGCCCATGTCGATCTACTTCAGCCAACGGAGGCAGTGGTTTTCCTTCGCGCTGTGCGCCTCGCTGCTTACCTGCGCGCTGTTCATCATGGTGAACGCGGTCACGTCGCCGTCGGATATTTGGGCGATCTACCCCATCTTCGCCGTCATCTGGTGGCCGCTCAGCATGTATTATTTTGTGAAGAAACCTACGGTTTGAACCTTCGTACGGTGGGATAGTACAATAGAAGCTTGAACTAGCATCCTACATTAACGGAGTTGACCGACCACATGCTCAATTTTATTATGCACAACGATCACGCCAATGCGCGTATTTCCGTCTCGCAGGCCAAACCGCACGATACGCAGGCCGTCATGGATTTGCTCGTCGGCACGGCAAGGTGGCTGCAAAGCCAAGGCTCGACGCAATGGAGCGCCTTGCTGGCCGGAGATGACCATCATAACGTTGCCGGACATATCGAGAAAGGTGAGCTGTTCTTGTTCCGGGACGGCAATACGCTGGCAGGCATCGTCCTTCTTATGCAAGTGCCGGGCGATTGGGATCATAACTTATGGGGCGCGGACGGTCACGAATCCGTCGTTTACCTTCACCGGCTTGCGATCAACCGCGATTATTCGGGACAAGGCCTTGGCGCCGATATCGTACATTGGGCGGAGAACGGCGTTTCGTTCCCGGGTAAAACCGTCATGCGCTTGGATTGCATCGCCAGCAATCCGAAACTGAACGCCTTCTACAGCGGACTTGGCTATACCTTCAAAGGCACGTCGCCGAGCGGATTTTGCTTATACGAGAAACAACTGCCGCAACGTTAATAGTTAGCAAGCACGTACACATTACGCAACTGAATAGACCACATGCTGCTATGCATCCGGTGGTCTATTTGGTATGCCCGGAAAGCAGGCTACAAGCATGTCAAAATATTTATATCGGCTAGGTCACTGGTCCGCCCGTCGGGCTCGCTTCATCATTGGTCTTTGGGCCGTCCTGCTCATCGCGGCAATCTGCTTGGGCACAATGGCAGCAGGTCCTGTCAGCAACAACTTCTTCATTCCGGGAACCGACTCCCAGCGAGCGCTTGACCTGTTGAATGAACAATTCCCGCAAGCGAACGGAGGTTCCGTCCGACTCGTGTTCTCCGTACCCGAGGGAACGAAACTATCGGACGAAAGCACGCAGCAGACGGTGAACAAGATGCTGGAGGAAGTTCGCAAGGATAAAGCCGTTACCGCCGTCATGAATCCATACGATACCGACGCGATAAGCGCAGACAAGCGAATTGGATACGCCGATGTCAGCTACCAAGCGATCGCGGAGAACGTGTCTGAAGCATCCAAAACCCATCTCATAGACAGCATCGCGCTTACTCGTGATGCCGGTATTCAGACTGAGCTGGGAGGCTCCGTTGACATGAACGAAGAGTCCGGCGGCGGCTTTTCTGAAGTCATTGGCGTCGTTTTCGCCTTCGTGGTGCTTGCAGTTACGTTCGCTTCGTTCCGTATGGCGTTCCTGCCGATTCTGTCCGCCATCATCGGCGTCGGCATCGGAGTCATGTGCGTCTATTACGGCGCCAACTTCTTCGACATGAATTCAACGGGCACGATATTGGCGCTCATGCTAGGTTTGGCCGTCGGCATCGACTACTCCTTATTTATTATTTCCCGCCATCGCAAGCAGGTGGACGGCGGAATGGAAATCAAAGAGTCAATCGCGCTGGCGACGGCCACGGCAGGCAGCGCCGTTATCTTCGCGGGACTAACGGTTATCATCGCCCTCGCTTCATTGGCGGTCCTGGGCATTCCATTCTTGAGCGTCATGGGATTATCCGCTTCGTTTACGGTTCTTATCTCGGTCCTCATTGCCATCACCTTGATTCCGGCGATTTTATCGCTCATTGGCAGCCGCATCCGTTCGAAAGTTCGCAGACGCAAGCCGCATACCCGGAGAAGCAAGCCTTTCGCCTATCGGTGGGGACAATTCGCAGCGAGGTTCCCGATCCCGATCCTTATCGTCGGCATCCTCGGGCTAAGCGCGCTTGCACTGCCCGCCTTGAATATGAGGCTTGGCTTGCCGGACGATAGCATGCACTCGACCGAATCCTCGTCGCGGCGCGGTTACGATCTGCTGTCCGAAGGGTTCGGCCCCGGATTCAACGGCCCCCTGGCCATCGCCATCCGATCCACGGACGGAGCGCAAGTGCAGGAGGCTGCCGCTAAGATCGCAAGCGACCTTGGGAAAATGCAGAACGTCGCTGCTGCTTCGCCGCCCATGGTTAATGAAGCCGGCAATATAGCCATCGTCAGCGTGACGCCGATGACCGGACCCAACGACGATCTCACGCACGACTTAGTGAAATCAATAGGAGAACGCGGCAACCAGCTTGCAAAAGATTCTCCGGTCCAATTGATGGTTACAGGCGTCACCGCCCTGAATATCGACCTCTCCGACCGCCTGAGTACAGCGTTCCCGCTCTTCGGATCGATCATTATCGTGCTTGCGTTCATCTTGCTGCTGCTCGTATTCCGCTCGTTGCTCGTGCCGATAAAAGCCGTTCTCGGCTTCATGCTGTCGCTGCTCGCGTCACTCGGCGCCGTCGTGTCGGTCTTTCAGTACGGTCACTTCGCCGGCTTGCTGGGCATTCCGGCGGCAGGCCCGATCGTCAACTTCCTGCCCGTACTGCTGACCGGTATCCTGTTCGGACTCGCGATGGATTACGAAGTCTTCCTCGTCTCCCGCATGCGCGAAGACTTCACGCATACCGGAGAAGCGCGGCAAGCCGTCAAGGACGGACTCGGCCATAGCGGACGCGTGGTTACCGCAGCCGGACTGATCATGGTCTTTGTATTCGGCAGCTTTGTTTTCTCGCCGGATCCGACAAGCAAAGCGATGGGTTTATCGCTCATGCTTGGCGTTCTCATCGACGCCTTCGTCGTACGCATGACGCTCGTCCCCGCAATCATGACATTGCTAGGAAAGTCGGCTTGGTATTTGCCGAAATGGCTGAACCGCATTTTGCCGAACGTAGACATCGAAGGAGAGTCCGTCATGAACGAAATAGCTTCCAGGAAACAAGCAGATCCCAAGCAAAAGAAGATCTCGATACCACAAACTAGCAAAAGACTGCATCCTTAACTCAATAAAGCCTCTCCCGCTTCACATCAATGGGAGAGGCTTATTTTTTTGCAGTTTCGAATGCAACACTACCGGCGTTTATCGCCGCTTCTCATCCTAACCGGCACCGCTGCTCATCAGCGCAGCCACTCATACGGACTGCGGTACTTCCTGAACCTCCGCAGCACGGCTTCTACCTGAGCGGCCCGTTCCTCCAGCGTCCCCCGGAGCAGCATGTACGGAATGCGGCGCGTTTGCAAATCGGCAGCGATTTGTTTCTGGAACACTTGGCGGTGCACTTCTCCGGAACGATCCCATGTATCGTCGTATGGAATATCGTCGTCGCAGAGAAACACAAGATCGTATCGCGACGAGGCGTTCTCCGCCAAACGCGTCAACTCCGGCGTCGCCTCGCCGTGGTAATCATGGGAGAACATATACGTCGTTATCGCGTTCGTATCGATGAACAGCACCTCGCGGGCGTCCAGCGCAAGCCGTTCTTCCCGCTCGATATGACCGACGGCGATCGCCTCCAATTGTTCGAGGGTCAACCGCCGTTCGATCTGATGCATCTCCCAATATTCGCGGCCGTACTCCGGCATCCATACCGTTCGCAAGCGTTCGGACAGATGTGCGGCCAGCGTCGACTTGCCCGTCGAAGGAGCGCCCAGGAATACCGCTTTGACGACGTGATCCCGATAGACGACCGGGCTCAGGAAAGCACGGTTGTCGTATGGTGCAAGCCGAACTTGCGTGCCCGAGACCGGAATCCGCTTCCGGCCGGGATCGACCTGCCGATTCTCGGCACCGAGCGCAATGCTCATATGCTCGCCGTAGAATTCGCTGGAATAGAAGCGGTCGATCTTCTTCCCGTTAAGCTTGCCGAGAATATATCGCTCCTGCAATTGTTTGATCTCCGGCGTATCGCCGGCTGCAGCAGGTCCGTCCCACGCCTCGATAACCTGTACGTTGGGACTTGGATACAACGTCCGAATCCATGCCGCCCGCACGTTCAGCGGAATATCCGTCGTTTCCGGGCAATCGTAGATGATGACAATGACTTTGTCGTTCTCCCGAATCGCGGCTTCGATCATCGATTGATGCCCGAGATGAAGCGGGGCGAATTTCCCCAATGTCAAACCCGTTCCTGCTCGCGTGCCGCTCATGCCGGCAGCCCCCTTGTGTCGGATTGCAGCGCTCTTCGCCACGAAATATGCCCTGCGATGGCGATGGCGAGAAAGATAACGTATAGAAACGCGAGCGTATACAGGTCTTTATACGCATACATGGCGACGGATAACACATCGACGGCGATCCAGCACATCCAATTCTCGAACACTTTCGAGGAGAGCAAATATTGAGCGATCAGACTAAGCGTGGCTATCAACGCGTCCGCGTAAGGGATCGATGCATCGGTATAGCTCTGCAATAAGTAACCCCAGATCAGCGTTATGACGGGTAACAGCACTGCAAGCAGCCAGCCTTGCCGCAGCGTCAGTCTTCGCGTCGGACGTACCTTCGCCGTGCCCCGATTCGTCAGCCATACCATCCAGCCGTAAACAGTGAGCGCGAAGAAAAAGACCTGCAGCATCATATCGGCGTATAGCTTCGCGTCCTCGAACATGTAGAAGAAACAAGCGACGTTCACCAGTCCGACCGGCCAAGCCGAGATTCGTTCCCGTGCCGTCAGCCAGACGCTGAGCAGCCCCGTCGTCGTTGCAACGATCTCCAGCGTCGTCGAGGACGTCACCCCTGCGATGCCAATCATGCAAATAAATAATACCGGCAGTACCCAAGGCCTGTTCATAAGCGGTTCCCCCTGCGATGAAATGGATTTTAAAACTATCACAATGACAATATCAATAACGATGACAAGTGCCCGCGCTCTATTCGACTGTTCGCTTGAGTACGGGCTTCCTTCCAACAATTGATATTGTCATTATGACATATTAAATAACGATGTCAACCCCCCTTCACAAAAAAGGGCTCTCCGTCTCCGTCGATCACCCGGAACCGGAAAGCCCGTTGTCATTAAAACGCCCAGTTGCCGCCCCTGAATACCGGCTCTTGACTGCCGTCTTCTCTTACGCCGTCAATCTCGAGATCCGCAGTGCCGATCATGAAATCCACATGCGTCAAGCTCTGGTTCAGTCCGCGTTCCAGCTGCTCTTCCTTGCTCATCGTCAGTCCGCCTTCCAGACAAAACGGGAACGCGAAGCCGATGGCCAAATGGCAGGCCGCATTCTCATCGAACAGCGTGTTGAAGAACGTAATATTCGTATCCGATATCGGCGAGCGGAACGGTACGAGCGCGATTTCGCCCAAATAATGCGAGCCTTCGTCCGTCTCGACGAGCTCTCGCAGCGCCTCCTGTCCCAGCTCGGCTTCATAAGCGGTAATCCGTCCGTCGACGAACGTAATCGCAAACCGGTCGATCAAATTGCCGTTATAGCTGAGCGGTTTGCTGCTGACGACTTTGCCGTTAATGCTTGTGCGGAGCGGGGACGTGAATACTTCCTCCGTCGGCATGTTCGGGATGAACGTCGTTCCCTCCTTGTTCTGCGTGCCGGCGCTCACCCAAATATGCCCTTCCGGCAAGCCGATCGTCACATCGGTTCCCGTAGACGCGCTGCGATATTGCAATCGCTTGTAATTCCGTTCGTTCAGACGAGCGGCTTTGGCGCGCAGATTGGCCGCATGCTCCCGCCAAGTGGCGACCGGATCTTCCGCATCGACGCGAACGGCCGCGAAGATCGCTTCCCATAGCGCGTCAACGCGCTCCCCTGCGGCATGCCCGGGAAACACTTTATCCGCCCACGGCTGCGTCGGAACGGCTACGATCGACCAGGATACCTCGTTGTTCAAGGTGAATTTACGGAACGGCTGCAGCGCATTCTGCTGCGCTTTCGTTGCCATGCCGATCCGTTTGGAATCGATGCCGTTCAGCAGATCCGGATCTTCAGCGATGACCCATAGAAACGCGGCGCCTTCCTCGGCTAATCGCACGCGTCCTTCGGCAAGCCACGACGGATACCCGGACAATCCTTCTTCGGGCGAAAGCTCCAGGCGCGCGCGGGTGACCGCCTCGTCGCTCCAATCGACGTGCACGTACTGCGACCCGATGCGATAGGCATGCTTGACGATTTCGCGCACGAATTCGGCAGCCGCTACTGGTGCGATCACGCAAAGCTTCTGCCCTGGCTGAACATTTACGCCGACCTCGACGGCAAGCGCCGCATACTGCTCGACTCGTTGTTGGAACGATTTCATATTCTTGCACTCCTCTTCGTGTGGATTGATGAAATGGATAGAGATTGCATGGATCAAAGCGATGTCCATTATACCAGTGCGCGATGACGGGTTGCAAAAGAAAGAAGACCGTTCGCGTACGAACGGTCTTCCTGTCTATCCTGTCTTCCCGGTCTATCGCGCTTAAGATTGGAACTGCGCCCGATGCAGCCTGCTGTAATGGCCGCCGGCCGCGAGCAGCTCTTCGTGCCTGCCCTGCTCCGATACGCCTTGCTCCGTAACGACGATGATGCGGTCGGCATTCTTGATCGTCGCGAGCCGGTGGGCGATGACGAGCGTCGTTCGGCCCTGGGAGAGCTCGGCCAATGACTGCTGAATAGCGGACTCCGTCTCCGTATCCAGCGCCGAAGTCGCCTCGTCCAGAATGAGAATCGGCGGGTTCTTCAGGAACATCCGCGCGATGGCGACGCGCTGCTTCTGCCCGCCGGACAGCTTCACGCCGCGCTCGCCGACGATCGTATCCAGTCCGTCGGGAAGCGATTGGACGAACGCTTCCAGCTGCGCGCGCTTCACTGCCGCCCATAGCTCAGGTTCCGGGGCGTTCATCTTGCCGTACAAAATATTTTCGCGCAGCGTGCCCGCGAACAAGAAAACGTCCTGCTGCACGATGCCGATGCCTTTGCGAAGCGAAGCCAGCTTCAAGTCGCGGATATCCGTCCCGTCGATCGAAACGCTGCCTCCAGTTACGTCGTAGAAGCGCGGCAGCAGGCTGCACAGCGTCGTTTTGCCCGCGCCGGAAGGTCCGACGAAGGCCACCGTTTCGCCCTCGTGAACCGTCAGGTTGATCTGCTTCAGCACTCTGGCTTCTTCCCCGTAACCGAAGCTGACGTCGCGGAATACGATGTCGCCCTGCAACTTGTCCACGGTCACGGCGTTCGGGCGATCCTGCACTTCCGGTTCCGTTTCCAATAGCTCGACATAGCGCTTGAAGCCGGCGAAGCCTTTCGGATAGCTCTCGATGACGGCGTTGATCTTCTCGATCGGTCCGATGAAAACATTCGCGAGCAGCAGGAACCCGACGAATTCGCCCGCCGTCAGTTCGCCGCGAATAACGAACCATGTGCCGCAAATCATCACGAACAACGTGACGAGCCGTTTCAGCATATAATTGATCGACGAATTGGACGCCATGATTTTGTACGACATCAGTTTGGAGACGCGGAAGCGCAAATTGTTTTCGTGGAACAGCACTTTCTCGTGCTGCTCGTTGCCGAACGCCTGCACGACGCGAATGCCGCCGACGTTGTCTTCGACGCGGGCGTTGAAGTCCGCGATATCCGAGAACAGCCGGTGGAATGCTTTGGTCATTTTCGCGCTGAAATAGATGGCCAGCCAAATCATCACCGGCACGACGACGAACGTCAGCAGCGCGAGTTTCCAATTGATGAGCAGCATGAGAATGAATGCGCCGACGAGCGTCATGACCGCGATGAAGAGATCCTCCGGTCCATGATGCGCCATTTCGCCGATTTCCATCAAGTCATTGGTCAACCGGGCGATCAGATGGCCCGTCTTGGTATTGTCGAAGAACCGGAAGCTCAGCTTCTGAATATGATCGAACAGCTTGCGCCGCATATCCGTTTCGATGTTGATGCCGAGCATATGTCCCCAGTACGTGACGATATAGTTCAAGAAGGCGTTAAGCAGATAAATAAAGAGCAGCCCGGCGCATGCCCAGGCGATCAAGCTCCAATCCTTGCCCGGCAGCAGCTTGTCGATGAATTTATTGACCGCGACCGGAAAACCGAGCTCCAGGAAGCCGGCAAGGATGGCACTGAAGAAATCGAGATAGAACAATTTCTTATACGGCTTGTAATAGGCGATAAAACGCGACAACATGATTTCGTTCCTCCTGACTGTGATTTACGAACGGTGGAACTGCTTTGCCACCACTGCTTATGTAACTTGCTTATGTAACTTGCTTATGTAACTTGCTTATGTAACTTGCTTATGTAACTTGCTTATGTAACTCTCGCTGACTTTTCGCGTAATGAGAATCATTTTCATAATATAGAGTTCGACGTGACTTGTCCATGCTTTACATACGACTTTGTAGAAAAAATCCGAACCCTTCGGGATTTCGCTTAAGGTCCGGTTCGACATGTTTGGAGCCGTACCTGTCATAGACTAATTTATCATTCCGGCATGCGAGCACGATTCGGAAGGCGCCGGACGAACGAGGTGAACGCTATGCTCCAACGGATCCAACCCGCCGTCGATGCGCTGATCGGCGGGCTGCTGCAGCGGCAAGCCGCGGACGGCAGCTGGCGCATGGGCTTTATTGAAGGCGGCACGACCATGGATGCCGCGGCCGTCTTCCTGCTGCAAAGCATCGGAATCCGCAAGCCGAAGCTCGTGCGCGCGCTGGCGGAACGCATGCTGGCCAAGCAAACCCAAGACGGGGCTTGGCTCGTATACCCCGACGAAGAAGGCGGCAACGCATCCGCGACGGCGGAATGTTATTACGCTTTGCAATATGCCGGGCTTTCGCCGAACGAGCCTGCCTTGAAGAAGGCGAAGGAAGCATTCGAGGCGCTTGGCGGCATGAAGCAGATCGACAGCCTGCTGACGAAATTCCGGCTTGCCGTCATTGGCCGCTACCCTTGGCCGCGATGGTTTCCGGTTCCTCTCTCCATCATGATGCTCCCGCCCTCGTCCCCGATCCATTTCTTCCAATTCTCCGGCTACGCTCGCGTTCATATGGCGCCGATGATGCTGCTCGCCGACCGCAAACCGGGCAGCAAGTTCCCGCAGGTGCAGTCGTTGACCGAGCCTGTTCGCGGCGGGAACGAATTCAAGCGGCTCATGCGGAGCTGGCACGCGCATTTCCGCTTGCCTATTCAAGATCTGTCCGAGCAGCGTCGCAAAGGATTGCTGTCCCTGCCCGCCAAATTGCACGACCAAGCCGCCGGACGCGCCGAGCGTTACATGCTGGATCGAATCGAGCCCGACGGTACGCTCCACGGTTATTCAAGCTCCACCTTAATGATGCTGCACGCGCTGCACGCGCGAGGGTATTCGATGCAACATCCCGTCATGGAAAAGGCAGTGCGCGGACTTGAAACGCTTTTTTTCCCGGATCGCCTGACGGCGGCGCTGCCTTCCATGCAGATCACGACTTCGGCGCTGTGGGATACGGCGCTGACCAGCCACGCCCTCCAAGCCGCCGGCTTAACCGGCGAACATCCCGCTGTCGCGAAAGCAGGCCGCTATCTCCTCGACCGCCAGCATACTGCCCTGGGCGACTGGAAACGCAACGTGAAACGGCCCGTGGCCGGCGGCTGGGGCTTCTCCGACGTCAATACGATCAATCCCGACGTCGATGACACGACGGCGGCCATGCGCGCCGTCCGCGGCCTTCCCGGCTCATCGGTCCGGCAGGCCGTCGACCGCGGCCTGCAATGGCTGCTCGCGATGCAGAACAGCGACGGCGGCTGGGCCGCGTTCGAACGTAATGTCGACAGCCGGATCATTCGCTGGGTGCCCTTGGACGGCGCTGAGGATGCCGCGACCGATCCGTCCACGCCGGACTTGACCGGCCGAACGCTGGAATACCTCGGACGAAGCGCGGGTCTGACGAGCGATCACGCGTACATTCGCCGCGGGGCGGATTGGCTGTATGACCGCCAAGAGAAGGACGGCTCCTGGTATGGACGCTGGGGCGTTTGCTACATTTACGGAACCTGGGCGGCGCTGACCGGATTGGCTGCCGTCGGCGAACCTGCCGATCACCCGCAAATCCGCAAAGCGGTGGATTGGCTGTTCCGGGTCCAGCAGCCGGACGGCGGCTTCGGCGAATCCTGCGCCAGCGATCGGGTCAAACGCTACCTTCCGCTGTCCTATTCGACGCTCTCGCAAACCGCCTGGGCGCTCGATGCCCTGATCGCCGTGCATGACCGGCCCTTGCCCGCCATGGAACGGGCTTGCGATTACTTGCTGACGCATGTCCAGCGGGGCGGGCCTGCCGCGGACTATCCGACCGGCGCGGGGCTGCCGGGCTGTCTCTATATGCGCTACGACAGCTATGCGATCGTCTGGCCGCTTCTGGTGCTCGCCAATTACCGCGCCAAATACGGCGGCGGCCACTAGGGGAAAGAAGTGAGCGCGCCATGTGATCGACTTCCATACACGTCCGTCATCTTCCGTTCGGCTTCCATTCCTTTCCGCTCCCCTCCCCGCTTCCGCAGCTCCAATCTCGCAACAAAAGGACGATCCAAACGGCAGACGCCGCCCGGAAAGTCCCTTTGTCGTCGCGGTCCAGTCCTTCGGCGATGATACGAATTGTATTCCTCCGTCATCGTATCCAGCAATATTTCGACTTCTACGAACATCATCTGCGAAATCCGCCTCCACTCTAAATTCGACATGACATTCAATCGAGATACGGCATGAAACACGGCATTTTCCGCCCATCACCTTGTACGTATAATCTGAACTTTCCTTAATGTTCGATGAGAAGGCTTTCATTTCAACCGACATTTCGCCCGCGCAATTCCTTCAATCGTTAAAAAATTATAATGTCCGCTTATATTTCCATAATCTCCTTGACATTGATACACTTTGTATCATAAATTATCTAATAGAAGGCCGGAAGTATAACCTTCGGCCCGGTACTAGATGGCTAGATTGACGTAAGGAGTTCGAAAACTATGACGATGGGAGACCGTTTGAGAGAGCTCAGGCTCCGCAAAAACATTTCGCAGGAAGAAGTGGCAAGGCAAATCGGCATTACCCGTTCCGCGTACAGCCATTACGAAATCAACAATCGCCAGCCTGTCTACGAAACGCTGAAGAAATTAGCGGTCCTGTTCAACGTTTCGCTGGACTATATTATTGGTGGAGAGCCAGTCAAGCCGGATACGCCGGTGTCACCCGAAGCGATCGAAATCATTAAAATTTTGAACGGCATGGACCAAGAGAGACGCAAGCAGTCTATCGACCGGATGATGGCCGTCCTCAAGCAGGCCGATTGAAGCTATTTGACGGTGCAAGGCAGCATGAACCAAATCATGGTGCCCTTCTCGACCGCACTGACCGCTCCGATCGTGCCTCCGTGAGCTTCGACGATCTCCTTCGCAATGGCGAGACCAAGCCCGCTGCCGCCGTCCGCGGAATTGCGGGAAGCCTCGATTTTGTAGAACCGGTCGAAAATATACGGCAGATGCTCTTCCTCGATTCCGACGCCCGTATCGCTGACGGTGACGATCACCCGATTCGTCGACGCTTCATAGTAAAAAGAAAGCGTTATCTCTCCGCCTCTCGGCGTATGCTTGATGGCATTGTAGATGACATTCGCCATGACCTGATCCATGCGGGACAAATCCAAGCTCAGCCGGATGCGGTTCTGCTGCTGTACCTCGTGGTTCTGTCCTTCACCGGGCACGTTCTCACTGAGATACTCGCAGTCGAACCGAATTCCGCTGCTGATGACGTCGATCTCGTACAAGTCTTTGACCTGCCTCATCCACTGCCCGAGCACCACCTCGCCGAAATCAAACCGCGTTTGCCCCGCCTCCAGCTTCGTCAGTTCAAACAAATCGCGAATCAGCCGATTCAGCCCTCCGACTTTTCCAAGCATCATCTTAATGTATCTCTGCTGTTGTTCCTCCGATTTCACGACGCCGTCCTGAAAAGCTTCCAAATAACCTTGCAGCAGCGTAATCGGCGTGCGCAAATCATGCGAGATGTTCGTCATCAGCTGCCTTCTCGACGTTTCCGAACGCTGCAGCTCGCGATTCGTTAGCGCCAACGATTCGTTGACCTCGCTGAGCGCGACCGTTCTCTCCTCGATTCGTTCCTCCAAGTGCATATTCAGCTCCCGAAGTTCGTTCGATACGTGCTCGACCTGGTATAAGGCGCTCGAAAACCGTTTAGAAATAATAAAGGACTGCATGAGCATGAAGAAAAACAACCCCAGCGGCACAAGCTGCGCATATACGAGCCATTCGTTATAGAACAGCATGTCATTCAGCACCGTGACCACGAATACCGCGACGCCGATCAGCACGAACGCGGATCCGATCCGCTTGCGGAGTCTCGCCGTAACGAGAACGACCAGCGTATAGGCGCTCACCGCGATGACATACAACTGGAACGCCGGCAGCAGCCTGGAATACACGATTGCCGGACACGCGAGCACGAACCCGCAGAGCGCGAACCCGATGCCGATGACCAAATGAATGACTTTCTTCGATGCGTCCATCGGGAAAAGCCGGTAAACGTACAAGTAGCCGGTGACCGCGCTGAGCGAGAAGGATATGTATTCGATCTTCAGCCCGCCCTCCCACGGAATCGGAAAGAACTGCAGCAGGTAATTCTCGCCCGTGACGCTCGCTCTGGCGCCCACTAACAGACACAGCAGGCCGAAATGAATCGTAAACTTCTCCTGCCTGCGGAATGCATAGAGGCCGATATGGTAGACGCCGATAATGACAAGGCTGCCGAGAATGAGCATCTCTTTGGCCGTCGTTATCATCTGCGCGTGGACGATCGTATCGCTGTTCCCCAGCATGATGGGCACCCAGATGCCCCCTTTGCGATGCTGAAAATTGGACACTTGAATAACGATGTCCACCTGCTCGGAATTGGTGGAGAACGAAACGATGCGCGGGTATTGCTGCGGCGTCGATTCGCTGCGGCTCGTCCCGACTCGGCCTTGCTCCGCCATGACTTTGCCGTCGATCCAAAGTTTGTAGCTGCTGAAGATATTCGGCACGCGCAGCGCCAGCACGCGGTCTTCCGGCGCAAGACGAACGGTCAGCTTGTACGTCGCGAAACCTTGACCGTTCCGAATGCTGGACTTGCCCGAATAGCTGTTCCACGACCGCGGCACCATGACATGGCGCTCCGGATACATGAGCTGCGGGCTGCCGGGAGTCAGCAGCTGACCGCCAAAAAACGACCATTTGCCCGACAGCGCGACTTGTCCATCGTCCTTGAACGACCACTGGCGCAAATCCAAAATGCCGTTTTTGGCCTCGGGTTCGCGGTCGCCCGTCTGAACCGTACAGCCCGATAGCGGGATGATAATGAAGAGCAGGAGCATAATGAGTGCTAATAAGCGGCGAATAATGATACCCTCCTGAAAACGTGGATTGCCCACCCCTCCCTAAATTCGCTATAATAGTGCGAGGAAGAGGGGGAACTTAGGAGATGTCTGGGTGCAAAATTTTAGTCGTTGACGATGAAGCGGATATTACCGAGCTGATTTCTTTATACATGGAACGCGAAGGTTATCACGTTCAGACGACCGATAACGGCGAGGATGCCGTCGCATACGCCGACACGTATCGGCCGGATTTGATCATCTTGGATGTGCAGCTGGGGCAAATGGACGGTTTCGACGTTTGCAAGCACATCCGCGAAGTTTCGGACGTACCCATCCTGTTCGTCAGCTGTAAAAGTGACGATACTGACATTATACATGGTCTGACCGTAGGCGGCGACGATTACATGACGAAGCCGTTCAGTCCAAGCCAGCTGGTCGCGCGCGTCAAAGCCCATCTTCGCCGGCAATCGGTGAACGACCGTCAGCTTCCTTACGACAGGGCCGCCGGCGAGGTGCTTCGTTTCGACGGACTGGTGATCGATCTGCCGGGCCGCACGGTCCATGTTAAAGGCAAAGAAGTATTTTTGTCGACCAAAGAATTCGAGCTGCTCGTCCGTCTCGCCAAGACGCCGAACCGCGCGTTCGCCTTGGACGACCTGTACACCATCGTCTGGGGACACGACAGCATGGGAGATACGCGAACCTTAATGGTTCATGTCAGCAATCTCCGCAAGAAAATCGAGCCCGATCCCGCGAATCCGATCTATATCGTCACGGTTCGGGGCGTCGGCTATAAATTCAACATCAAGGAAGGAAACCTGCATGTACAACGCTGATTTATGGAAAGATTACGAGCTCCTCGATACCGGAAACGGTGAAAAACTGGAACGCTGGGGGTCCTTCGTCCTCCGCAGGCCCGATCCGCAAGTCATTTGGCCGATCGCTAACGAAACCGGACGCTGGAACACGGCTGACGGCCATTACCACCGCAGCTCCTCCGGAGGCGGAGAATGGAACTTCCGCACGAAAATGCCCGAACGCTGGACCATCTCCTACAACGAATTGAAGTTTCATATCAAGCCGACGAGCTTCAAGCATACCGGCTTGTTCCCGGAGCAGGCCGTCAATTGGACCTGGATGATGGACAAGATCCGCAAGGCCGGCAGACCGATCAAAGTGCTTAACCTGTTCGCTTACACGGGAGGCGCAACGGTCGCCGCGGCAGCCGCGGGCGCAGAAGTTTGCCACGTCGATGCCGCTAAAGGCATGGTGCAATGGGCGAAGGAGAACGCCGAACTGTCCGGCCTGGCTTCTGCTCCCGTTCGCTACATTACGGACGACGTGTTCAAATTCGTGCAGCGCGAGCAGCGCCGCGGCAACAAGTACGACGCTATTATCATGGATCCGCCGTCTTACGGCCGCGGACCGAACGGCGAGATGTGGAAGCTGGAGCAGAACCTGTATCCGTTCCTGGAATCCTGCACGACGATTCTATCGGAGAATCCGCTGTTCGTATTGGTGAATTCGTATACGACGGGCCTTTCTCCTACCGTGCTGCACAACATGCTTCACATGACGGTCAATCAGACGTACAACGGCTCGATTCATTGCGGCGAAATCGGCATTCCGATTACGGCTTCGGGGCTGACGCTGCCTTGCGGCATATTAGGCCGCTGGGAGGGCCAGTAGGATGACCGGCAGCGGCGGGTCCATTCCTGCTCCTGTGCTGCCCGTGCTTTACGAGGACAATCATTTGCTCGCCGTCGTAAAGCCGCCCGGCATTCTCTCGCAAGCCGACGATACCGGCGAAGCGGATATGGTAACGCTGCTGAAGGACGATCTAAAGGAACGATACAACAAGCCCGGCAATGTCTATGTCGGGCTTGTCCATCGTCTTGACCGTCCCGTCGGCGGCGCGATGCTCTTCGCCAAGACGTCCAAAGCGGCCTCCAGGCTGTCGGAGTCCGTTCGCAGCCGTAACTTTGACAAAACATACCTTGCCGTCGTTCACGGCGTTCCTTCGGCCCTTTCCGGCCGCCTGCGGCATTTCCTGCGCAAGGATGCCGCACGGAATATCGTGACCGTTCACGACAAGCCGGTTCCGGACGCCAAGGAAGCGATTCTCGAGTATTCCGTTGTTGAGAAGCATGGACCCTACTCGTTAATCGCGGTTAAGCTGCTGACCGGCCGGTCGCATCAGATCCGGGCGCAGATGGCAGCCATCGGCTGTCCGCTCGTCTATGATCGCAAATACGGCGCGCCGCCCGTGCAAGGCGAACAAGATATCGCGTTATGGTCGATCTCCATCGGCGTCGCGCATCCCGTCACGAAAGAATGGCTGACGATCGTTGCGCAGCCGCCGGCCTCCGAGCCTTGGAACCGTTTTGACGAGCAGCACTTCACCCGTGCACTGCATACGTTCGATCGACAAGGAGGTATGGGCTGATGAACCGCCTAAGCGCGAAACGCATGCGATGGCTCCTCCCCGGACTGCTCCTGCTCGCGCTCCTGAACGGGTGCGCGACGCAGCCGAAGCTTGATCCCGTCGCTCCGGATCAGACCGCGGACAGCGATAATCAGCCGCAGGGCGGAAACGACCAGCAGGCGCCGAGCTCGGATCCGGCCGATCCGGCGAATGAGGACCAGCAGAATCCGGCCCAGCCCGGAGACAGCAATGCGGACACGGACACGGACACAGACGTTCCGTCTGCCGGCAACGATCAGCAGAGCGGCAGTCAGAACGGCCAGCAGCCAAGCGATGACAGCACGCAGCCTCCCGCGGATGAAGGAACGCATGACGCGACGCTGATCGCGGTAGGCGATATTATGATGCATTCGCCCCAGCTTCCGGGTGCGTACGACGAGAAAACGGCTACCTACGATTTCAAGCCGTTCTTCGCTTCGGTGAAGCCGATCATCGAACAAGGCGATTGGTCGCTGGCCAACCTTGAAACGCCGATCGCCGGCAAAGCCCTCGGACTTTCCGGTTTTCCCCGTTTCAACGCGCCTCCGGAGCTGGGCGATGCGCTGAAGTACGCGGGCTTTACGACGGTCACGAACGCGAATAATCACGCGATGGACCGCGGCGCGCAAGGGATTTCGATGACGCTCGCGAAGCTGAAGAAGCTTGGCTTCGTGACGAAAGGCACTGCCCGTTCCCAATGGGAAGCCGATCAGATTACGATCGAGAAGCATGCCGGAATCTCCATGGGACTGTTGGCTTATACGTATGGGACGAACGGCATTCCGCTGCCCAAGACGCAGCCTTATGCCGTGTCCCTGATTGACGAGCAGGCGATCATTCAAGATATCGGCCGGTTGAAAGCGGCTGGCGCGGACTTCATTACGGTCGTCCTTCATTTCGGCACGGAATACCAAACGGCGCCGAACGAAGCGCAGACGAAGCTCGCGCGCGATCTCGTCGCGGCCGGAGCCGACATTATCGCCGGTTCCCATCCGCATGTCGTACAGCCATACGAATTCGCCGAAGTAACGAACCCGGACGGTTCCGTTCGTAAAGGACTCATCATTTATTCCATGGGTAATTTCATTTCGAATCAACGCGGCAATACGAAGGACTTCGGCGTCATCTATAAGGTGGGCATTCATAAGGAACGCGGCGTTACGACGATCGGCAATGTCAAAGCGATCCCCACTTGGGTGCATCGAACGTCCGTCAAGGGTCTCAGCCACTACGAGGTCGTTCCGATCGCGAACGCGCTCGCTTCCAAGACCAAAGCGTTCCCCGAATTGAGCGCGGCCGATTACGGCAAGCTGAAGACGACGTACGCGACGGTTTCGAAACGAATCGAATCCATGCATAGCAAGCCGGTTCAACTGCATGCCGCTCCATAAGCGACGACAAACCGCCCATCCGATACGGATGGGCGGTTTGTTATCTTCATTCCAGTTGTGTTGGTCTCATTCTCGTTCTCGGTAAACCTTCCTTGCGGGATGGATCATGAATTTGCGACTTTGCCAAGCAAATAGACGAGCAATTGCTGATTGTGCAAGGAAATCCGGTCAAGTGCTTCGGTTATGTATGCGTCACGGATGGAAACGCCTCGAACGACTTCCGTCATTCCTTTCTCCGTCACCGTAACCCAGACGATCCGCCTGTCGCTCTCGTCGCGTTTCCTCACCACGAGACCGCCGCGCTCCATGCGGTCGAGCAGCGTCGTGATCGCCGCAGGCGTCGTCGTCAAGTAAGCTAGCAAATCCGACGGCTTCATCGGCTGATGCTGCATCAGCAGCTCCAATACGACCAGTTGACCTTCCGTTAAGTTCGGAGCCAATTCATCCTCCAGATGCGTCTTCCATTCCTTCGTCATCTTCATCCACAGCCGGGCAAATTCCGCAGAAACGATGACCATCACCTGCTTTCTGTCCGATTTTTGCAAATATAAGACGCTATAAGTTGTCCGACTTATAGATAAGCTTATATTTCTACGGAATGAAACACGCTTCGCCACCAGAATAACCGCGACAGCCGTTTCACCTTGTTATACCTTATTATACCATGAGCGGTTGTCGAATTTAAGGTTAATGCAGTTAATATTTTGTCCGCTTAATCGAGGCAAAAGAGAACCATTTGACAGCTTTAGACATACATTGGAGGTATAGGCTGTTGTACCGGCTCGAAACATCGAACAGGAGCGTGAACGCATATGGACGACCGCAAGCTGGAGTTATTGGGCAGATTAAGCCGTCTCGGCATAAAAAAAGACCCGCAATGGCTTGAGCGGCTCGATGAACCGGCACCATTGTGGGTCGTGCTTGAATTGATGATGGAACTGATGGAACAACGCGAATCCCCGCATCAGCCGTTTGACTAAGACGGCTTCTGCTGGATCTTCGAGCGAATCAATCAATCCGTATGCTGCTGCAAATCCGCCCGGACGAACAGCGCGACGAGACCGTCTTTCTTATCGACTGGCAATATCGCGCGTCCGGTCGATTTGCGGTCCTCGATCGGCGCTTTCTCGGTCGAAGCCTCGAATGATGCGCCCGACGAAGACAGCAGGACAAGCTCCCGTTCTTCTTTGCACAATAAACCGCCGATCAGACGCTCGCCGTTCGGACGCACGCGCTTGCCTTCCTTGAATTCGAAGGTGGCTACCCCTTTGCCGCCTCTTCCCTGTACGGGATAATCAAGCAGCAAGGAACGTTTCGCGAAGCCCAGATCAGTCATGACCAGAATTTCGCCTTCATCCCCACTGACCATTTCCGCGGCAACGATTTCATCGTCTTCGCGAAGCGCGATGCCGCGTACGCCTGCCGCGACGCGCCCCATCGTGTTCACTTCGCTCTCCGCGAACCGGATGCTCATGCCCGTCTTCGTCACGAGCAGCAGTTCCTTCGCATTATCGCTCGGAATGACGCGCAGCACTTCATCCCCGTCGGCCACCTTAACGGCGGCTATAGCCGTTGAACGGGAAGATTTGTAGTCTTTCAATTCGGAACGCTTCACTTGACCGCGTTTTGTTACGAAGACAAGCGTTTTGCCCGGCGCCTCGAAATCTTTGATCGGCATCACGCTGATGATGCTGTCGTCCTTCGGCATCGGCACGACGTTTACGACCGCGGTCCCGGTATCCTTCCATTTGAACTCCGGAATGAGATGGACCGGCAGCTGGTAATACTGGCCTTTGCGCGTGAACAGCAGCAGCTGGTCGATCGTATTCACGTCGAGCAGCGTGCGGATGACGTCGCCGTCCTTGACGCCGGCGCTTGCCAGCTCGCCGCCCGATCTTGTGAACGACAGCTTTGACGTGCGCTTGATGTACCCGTCTTGGCTAAGCGTAACGAATACGTCTTCCGCCGCGACGATGACCTCCAGGTTCACTTTCAGCTCTTCCACTTCGCTTTGGATATCGGCGCGGCGGTCAATGCCGTATTTCTCGCGGATTTCCGTCAGCTCGTCCTTAATGACGCCGATCAGTTTCTTCTCGCTGTCCAGAATCGAACGAAGGTAAGCGATTTTCTTCTGAATATCCTTGAGCTCTTTCTCGATGGATGTAATCTCCAAATTCGTCAGCCGGTACAATTGCAGCGTCAGAATGGCATCCGCTTGGCGTTCGGAGAATCCGAACTTCGCTACGAGGTTGTTCTGCGCGTCTTGGCGGTTCTTCGATGCTTTGATCGCGGCGATGACCTCGTCCAATATGTTAAGTGCCTTCGCAAGCCCTTCCAGCACATGTGCACGGTCTTCCGCTTTCTCCAGCTCATATCGCGAGCGGAGAGTGACGACTTCTTTCTGATGCGCGATATAGGCGCTTAGAATGGCTTTGAGTCCTAATTGCTGCGGCGCCTTGTTAACGATCGCGACCATGTTGAAGTTATAGGCAACCTGCAGATCGGTTTTTTTCAGCAAATACGCCAAGATCCCCGGCGCGTCAGCTTCTTTCTTCAATTCCACGACGATGCGCAGTCCGTTCCGGCCGCTTTCGTCGCGCACTTCCGCGATGCCTTCCACCTTCTTCTCGATCCGGATGTTCTCCATCGCGGTAACGAGACGGGATTTGACGACCTGAAACGGAATTTCCGTAATCACGAGCTGCTGGCGGCCGCCCTTAAGTTCCTCGATTTCCGTCTTGGAGCGGTGATAGATCCGTCCCTTGCCGGTTTGATACGCATCGCGGATGCCGTCTTCGCCCATAATGAGACCGCCTGTCGGGAAATCCGGCCCCTTCACGATCGTCATCAGCTGTTCGAGCTCGATCTCCGGATTGTCCATCATCGCCATGCACGCATTGATGACTTCCCGAAGGTTATGAGGCGGGATTTCCGTTGCAAACCCGGACGAAATGCCGCTTACGCCGTTAACCAGCAGGTTCGGATAACGGGACGGCAGGACGACCGGTTCTTTCGTCGTGTTATCGAAATTATCTTTGAACAAGACCGTTCGTTTCTCGATGTCGCGAAGAAGCTCCATCGCGATCGGCGACAGCCGAGCTTCCGTATACCGCATCGCCGCGGCCGGGTCGTCATCGATCGAGCCCCAGTTGCCGTGGCCGTCAATGAGCATATGCGCCATTTTCCAAGGCTGTGCCATACGGACCATGCCTTCGTAGATGGACGAATCTCCGTGGGGATGATAGTTGCCCATGACATCCCCAACGGTCTTGGCGGACTTGCGATACCCTTTGTCCGGGGTGTTGCCCGCATCATACATGGCGTACAAGATACGCCGCTGCACCGGCTTAAGCCCGTCGCGAACGTCGGGAATGGCGCGGTCTTGAATGATGTATTTGGAATAGCGTCCGAATCGGTCGCCTACGACCTCTTCCAGGAACGCCGGTAAAAATTGTTCCAGCATACTCATGCCGATACTCTCCTTAAGCTTATTATTCCTCGTACTCCGTAAAGTCGACGTTCTCCACGATCCACCGTTTGCGCGGATCGACCTTATCGCCCATCAGCGTGGAAACGCGTCGTTCCGCTTTCGCGGCATCTTCGATCTGCACTTGCAGAAGCGTACGGGTTTCCTGGTTCATCGTCGTTTCCCACAGCTGTTCCGGATTCATCTCGCCTAGTCCTTTATAGCGCTGAAGCTCGAAGTTTTTGCCGAACTCCTTCAAATAGTTCTGCAGCTGCTCGTCCGACCATGCATAACGAACGGTTTCCAGCTTGCCGGATTTGCGCGTGATCTTGTATAGCGGCGGCTGCGCGATGAAGACGCGGCCGGAGTCGATCAACGGCTTCATGTAGCGGTAAAAGAACGTCAGCAGCAGCACTTGAATGTGCGCGCCGTCGGTATCCGCATCCGTCATGATGATGATTTTGCTATAGTTACACGATTCTGCGTCGAATTCAGGACCGATGCCGGAACCGATCGCCGCAATAACCGCCTTATATTCGTCATTCTTCAAGATATCGAGCAGCTTCGCCTTCTCCGGGTTCATCGGCTTGCCTTTGAGCGGAAGAATGGCTTGGTATTTGGAATCGCGTCCTTGCTTCGCCGATCCGCCGGCGGAATCGCCTTCGACGATGAATAATTCCGTCCGCGAGACGTCCTTGGACTGCGCGGGCGAAAGCTTGCCGTTCAGATTGGAGCTCTCGCTCTTCTTCTTGCCGCTGCGAATTTCGTCGCGGGCCTTGCGCGCCGCTTCGCGCGCTCTCGAGGCTTGAATCGCCTTCTTCAACAGCGATTGCGCCACTTGCGGGTTCTCTTCCAGGAAAACTTGCATTTTCTCGGAAACGATCGCATCGACGGCGCTTCTGGCCGACGAGCTGCCCAGTTGATCCTTCGTCTGGCCGACGAATTCCACGTCCGCCATTTTAATATTGATAACGGCCATCATGCCTTCGCGCAAATCGTTGCCGTCGAGGTTCTTGTCTTTCTCTTTCAACAAGGCGTTCTTCCGTGCATAGTCGTTCATGACGCGCGTGTACGCCGTTTTGAAGCCGGTTTCGTGCGTGCCGCCGCCCCTTGTCGGAATGGCGTTTACGAATGAGGCCATCGTTTCGGTATAACCGTCGTTGTATTGCAGCGCCACTTCGACTTCGATATCGTCGCGTTCGCCGGAAAAATGAATGACGTCGTGCAGCACGGTTTTGTCTTCGTTCAGGAACTGCACGAACTGCCTCGCGCCGCCCTCGTAATAATATTGATCTTCTTTGCCGCCTCGGCTGTCCTTCACGTTAACTTTCAAGCCGGAATTCAGAAACGCGATTTCCTGCAGCCGTTCCGAGAGCGTGTCGTAGTTGATGGAAATGTTGCCGTGGAAAACGCGGGAATCGGGCTTGAACGTAATCTTCGTTCCCGTGCGGTTCGTATTCCCGATGATTTCCAAGCCGGTCACCGGCTCGCCGACATGCTCTTTGCCGTTCTTGTCCACCCAATATTCAAAACGCTGTTTATGTATCTTCCCGTCGCGGTAAATCTCCACTTCCAGCCACTCCGACAACGCGTTCGTAACCGAAGCGCCCACGCCGTGCAAACCGCCGGATTTCTTATATCCGCCGCCGCCGAATTTACCGCCCGCGTGCAGGATCGTGAAGACGACCTGCGGCGTCGGAATGCCGGTTTTATGCATGCCCGTCGGAATGCCCCGGCCGTTGTCGCGCACGGTTACCGAACCGTCCCCGTTGATCGAGACGTCGATTGCGGAACAAAATTTGGCCAGATGCTCATCGACCGCATTATCGACGATTTCCCAGACTAGATGATGAAGACCCGAGGTGCTCGTGCTCCCGATATACATCCCAGGGCGTTTGCGGACGGCGGTCAACCCTTCCAGCACCTGAATGTCATCCGCGTCGTAGTTGCCGGCAGCCGAATTTTTCTCGCCCGCAATCAGATCCAGCTGATCAGTCATAGAGAGCCTCCTAAAATTTTTTTTGCGATAACATCTTGGAATAGCTTCTGCGCGAGCTGAAAAATCGCATCGAAAGCATTAATTTAAAATACGTTTAATCTGTTTATTCATAACGCCCATCGTTCCGCCCATCGTTCCTCACATCAAGCTATTCTAATTCATGATGTCCTGTTTCGTAAAGACGGAGAACGAAACGGCAAGGGAACCGACGGCCCATAGCGCCAGTACGAACAGCGAGAAACCGAGCGTCATGCCCGTGATCGGCGGCGGCGAGCCAGCCAAATAATCGGTCAGCTGCAAATTAACGGAGAAGATGAATTTGGCGCTGTGCCACGAGGAAGACATGCTGGATAATATCGTGCCCGAGATGACGGCCGCCATCATGGTCACGATGCTCGCGGCCGTGCTGCGAACGAGCACGGACACCATTAAGGCCATTAAAGCCACGGTCATGGAAGATACCCAGATCAAGCCCGCTTCCATCATTAAGTAGAGCCATTGAGGCACCGCATGGACCAAGCTGCTTTCGATGGAGGAACCTTGAATCACGAAACCTGTAAACACAGGTATGTTCCACCCCTCGTAGCCGAACACCGCGCCTGATATAAGATAACAGAGAACGGCGCTGACCACAACGGTTAATGAAACGTACAGCGTAAGCGCAACGAGTTTGCTGAGCAGTATTTTCCACCGTCGAACAGGCCTTGTCAGCAGCATTTTGATCGTACCCGCGGTTCGTTCACCCGAGACGAGATCGGATGCAATGGACAGGACGAGCAGCGGAAAGAACAAGGTAACCGCGTTCGACATGAAGCTGCGCGTAAACGTTACGCCGTCCGGCGAATTCGGATTGACGTTGTGATCCAGATAGTACTGCAGCTGCTGCACCGCGATTCTGCGCGAGCGCTTCCACTCGTCCGGAATCCGGTCGCTGGAGAGCATGTTCTGGTATTCGTTGATTTGCTGGACCAGCTGATTGCGCCAGTCCTTGAAATGCTGCTTGTTCGTCTGGGAGATTTTCATCTGCGCGTACGTGAAGATCGGGATCAGAATCATCAGTACGGCGATAATGACGAAAAACCGTTTCTTCTTCCATATCTTTAGCGTCTCGTTCTGTATGAGCGGCAGCAATCTATCCAATGGCTTCACCCTCCGTCATCCGCAAAAACAGCTCTTCCAGCGTCGGCGCGATTCGCTGTACGGCTATGACGCCTATTCCGGCGCGAACTGCCTTCTCGACCAGCGCCGAAATGCGGTCTTGATTCATTGTCGTGATTTGCGCATCCTTCAGGCCGGCTAGAATGCCCTCGTCGATGCGATGCTCGTCATCCTCGACGAGATGAACATCTTTTTCTCCGGCCAGAAGCCGTCTTCCTGCATCGGGCTGCTCGAACTGCCAGACGACATAATTGCCTGCGTCATGAATGAGCTCGTCCACGGTACCGACGGCGAGCACTTCGCCGCGGCTGATAATGGCGACGCGGTCGCACATGAGCTGGATTTCGCTCAACAAGTGGCTGGAGATAAACAAACTCATGCCCTCATCGGCCAGCATGCGGACGAATTCCCGTAATTCCTTGATGCCTTTGGGATCCAGGCCGTTCGTCGGTTCGTCGAGAATGAGCAGCTTCGGCCTGCCAAGCAGCGCCTGCGCGATGCCGAGCCGCTGCCGCATGCCGAGGGAAAAGGTCTTCACCTTATCATGGATCCGATTGTCCAGACCGACGATGCGCACGACTTCCTCGATCCGCGCTTTGTCGATGCCCCGCTGCATCCGCGCGAAATGTTCGAGATTCTCCCAGCCGGACATGAAGGAATAAGCTTCCGGATTTTCAACGATGCAGCCGACGTGCCGAAGCGCGGCTTCCGGATTGCGCCGAATGTCTTCGCCGCAGATCGTAATTTCGCCGGAAGTCGGTTTAATGAGATCGACCAACATGCGAATCGTCGTCGTTTTGCCCGCTCCGTTCGGGCCGAGAAAGCCAAAAATCTCGCCGCCGCGCACATCGAACGTTACGTTCTTGATAATCGGTTTGCCGCCGATTTGTTTACTGACCTCTTTGACGGATAATACGATCTCGTCATTCATCGTCCTGTTCATCGCATGCCCTCCTATTCCAGCGACTGCACTATGCGTGCCGCGATCTGCACATAGCCATTATGATTCGGGTGAAAATGATCGGATGACAAGTACCGGCTGATCGTGTTCTCGAACAAATCGAACGTCGGCACCATCGTCATGTTCGTATACCGGTGAAGCAGCGCGTAAGCTTGCTCGTTCCAGCTCTGGATCTGCAGCGAGCCTGAGCGGAAATCCGGAATATCGTAAAACGGATTGTACAGGCCTACGTAAACGATATGCGCATTCGGATTGATTCCGTGAAGCAGCTTCGTGATTTTGTCCAATTGCTGCAGCCCTTTCGGAAGCTCCGCTTTCAGTTTGTTTAAATCCAAGTCGCCCGTCGAATTGCTGGCGCTTTGCCCTGCGGCGATTTGGAACAAGTCGTTGCCGCCGATCGTGAACAGGATGACGTTCGCCTGCATCAGCGCATATCGATAGCCTTTATCCGTCGCCAGCAGCTGCGCGAGACGATCGGCCTTTAACCCGTTGATCGCCAGGTTGTTATTCAAACGGACAGACGTATCCGGATACTTCTTCTTCAGCAGGGTGATGACCTGTTTGACGTAACCTTCTCCCGAAGCGTCGCCCGTTCCTTTCGTCAGCGAGTCGCCAATGGCCGTTACGGAAATTTCCTTGGCCTCGCTCAGTTTGCTGCTCGCCGGAAGCGCGGGAAAGCTTTCGCTGCCCGCAAAGGACTCCCCTTTCGGATAAAGCATATCTTTCACGGCATAGCCGAAGCCCGCTAGAAGCAGCACCGTCGACAACACGGCCGATAATCCGATTATTTTCCATAGGTTTCCGGAGGATAACGTTCTCATGGTGCTGGTCGCTCCTCATTTTATCATTTTAATTTTTTTCAAATATATAAACCTGAATGCTTTCTTAGTTACCTATACTTTAAAAGGGTTAACTATTGGTTTAAAAATATTTCTTAAACATTTTAAAGGCGGTTTAAAAGCAATTTAAAGGCGTTTTAAAGATAATTTAAAGGCGTTTCACAACCCCCTAAATCCCGCTTGCCTTAGGGGGACCCCGGGGACTCCGTCCCTGGACCCGGAATTTGCGTGCCTGCTGCTGGGCCGTCTTCGAAGTTGCTTTGGTTGGTGGCTCGTTTTCGTCCGCATGCGGACACACTTTTAGTTTGCGTTCTTTCTTTACTTGGTGCCTTCGTTTACAACCTTGCCTAAGGGGAACCCTTGGACTCCGTCCCTGGACCCGGAATTTTGCATGCTTGCTGCTGGGCCGTCTTTGAAGTTGCTGGTTGGTGGCTCGTTTTCGTCCGCTTGCGGTTACACTTTCACTTTGCCTTCTTGCTTCACATCACTTTGAAGATCGGATACGTTTGGAATTCATCCTTTCTTGTCTAATTAAAGTAATCCTTTCGGCTTCAATTTGCAAATTCATCCATCCGAAGCCGGCGGATATCTCCCGATTGCAAAGAAAAAAGCATGCCCGCGGCCTTTCCTCTTTCGAGAAACTGCCGTTCGGGTCATGCTCGTTAAACATGGATGGTCTATTCGTAACGAATTGTTAGTGATTGCGCGGCTTGTTTGGCTAGCGCGCGGGCCTGTTCGGTGTCGTCGGCCGTGCTTAGTGCGACGGCCATGCGGCGGCCTGGCTTTGTGACTGGTTTGCCGAAGACGCGGACTTGTGTATTCGGCACCGATAGCGCATGTGCCAATCCATCGATTTGGAACGCTTCCGAGTCGCGGTCCGCTTTAAGCGTATACGTTGCACCGGGCGAGAGCAGACGGATGGTCGGGATTGGGAAGCCCAAGATCGCGCGCGCGTGCAGCGCGAATTCCGACAGATCCTGCGTCGCCATCGTTACCATGCCGGTATCGTGCGGACGCGGGGAAACTTCGCTGAACAAGACGCCGTCCTTGGTCAGGAACAATTCTACGCCATAAATTCCGTAACCGCCCAGCTCGTCCGTTACTGCGCGGGCAATCGCTTCCGCTTCGGCAATCTGCTGCTGCGTCATTTCATGCGGCTGCCACGATTCAATGTAGTCGCCGTCCTTCTGCACATGACCGATCGGCGCGCAGAACGATGTGCCTGAAACGGAACGCACCGTCAGCAGCGTAATTTCCGATTCGAAACGAATGAAGCCTTCCACGATTACGCGCTGCTTCTTCGCGCGGCCGCCATCCATGGCGTACTGCCAGCAGGCTTCGGCATCGCCTTCGGTTTTGCACACGCTCTGACCTTTGCCGGAGGAGCTCATGATCGGCTTGATGACGCAAGGCGTGCCCAGTTCCGCCACGGCAGCTTTCAGCTCGTCCAGCGTATCGGCGAACCGGTACGGCGCGGTAGGCAAACCGAGCGTTTCAGCCGCTAGACGGCGAATACCCTCGCGGTCCATCGTCAGCAATGCGGCGCGGGCAGTCGGAATTACACCCCAGCCTTCCTGTTCCAGCTCGACAAGCGCGCTCGTTGCGATCGCTTCGATCTCGGGCACGATCAAATCGGGCGTTTCTTTCAGAATCAACTCGCGAAGCGCGTCGGCATCCAGCATGTCGATGACATAAGAGCGGTGTGCAACCTGCATCGCAGGCGCGTTCTCGTAGCGGTCGACGGCAATCGTTTCAATGCCCAGACGTTGAGCCTCGATGATGACTTCTTTGCCGAGCTCGCCGGAGCCGAGCAGCATGATTTTACGGGCAGTTGGAGAAAACGGCGAACCATACATAACAGAAAGAACCTCCCAGGGAAGATCGCATGCCGCAGAGCCGGGAACGTTACGTCCGAAGTCTCTGCAAGCCGCGTATTTTCTTCCATTGTGGAGGTTCTGTCCCGAAAAATCAAGAATTATGCCGATAAAAAGCGGTACTGCGCTTCAATTAAGCCGTTATAGGTGCCTTTGTGTCGAATTAACTCGTCATGCGTGCCCTGCTCGACGATCTGACCATGATCCAGCACGACGATGCGATCGGCGTTACGGATCGTCGACAACCGGTGGGCGACGATAAACGAGGTCCGGCCTTTAAGCAGCTTCTTGAGCGCCTCTTGAATCTTCAGCTCGGTTTCGGTATCGATGCTCGCCGTCGCTTCGTCTAGAATGAGCACGCGCGGATCGGCCAGCAGCGCACGGGCGAAGGAAAGCAGCTGGCGCTGTCCCATGGACAGGATGTTGCCTCGCTCTTGCACTTCCGTATCGTACCCGTCCGGCAAATTCATGATGAAATCATGCGCGTCGACGGCCGTAGCCGCCTTGACGATTTCGTCGTCCGTCGCATCCAAGCGGCCGAAGCGGATATTTTCCCGGATCGTACCCGAGAAAATGAACGTATCCTGCAGCACGACGCCAACCTGCGAGCGAAGGCTTTCCAAGCTGACCGTGCGAATATCGATGCCGTCGATCTTCACGGCCCCTTCAACAGGATCGTAGAACCGGCAGAGCAGATTCATGATCGTGCTTTTCCCCGATCCCGTATGACCGACGAGCGCGATCGTTTCGCCCCCTTGGACATGGAGATCGATGCCCTTGAGCGCGGGGCGCCCTTTCTCGTATTCGAAGACGATATTCTGGAAATGAACGTCACCGTAAATACGCGGCAGTTGATCGGCTTGCGTCAGCTCGCCGACGGTCGGCTCTTCGTCGATAAACTCGAAAATACGTTCCGATGATGCCATTGCGATTAGCAGCTGCGCATACATCTGGCCCAGGCGGTTAATCGGATCCCAGAAGTTGCCGACATAGTTGGCGAACCCGACAAGCACGCCGACGGTAATCGCGCCGGTCATGATCATATGCGAACCGTACCAGAACAGGATAAGCGTGCCGACTGCGGACGTGACCTCGATAATCGGGCCGAACGCCTGGTTAAGCGCCGACGCCTTGTTCCATGCTTTAATATTGACGCTGTTGATATGCTGGAAGAAGCTGAAATTCGCTTTTTCCTGCGTATAGAGCTGCGTGACGCGCATGCCTTGAATGCTTTCGTTCAAGTGCGCGTTAATGCGGGATTGCTTCATCCGCACATCCTGCCATGCGAACCGGATGCGCTTGCGAAGCGCCGTCGATACGGCGAACATCAGCGGCACGGTAATCATAATGGCAAGACCGAGTTTGAAGTTCCAGACGAGCAGGATGATGACGATACCGACCAATTGGATACAGTCCATCAGCAAGTTGACGACGCCGTTCGTGAACAGATCCTGAAGCGCGTTAACGTCGTTCGTTACCCGCACGAGCACGGAGCCCGCAGGACGTTTGTCGAAGAATCGGAACGACAGCTTCTGGATATGCCTGAACAAATCATGCCGCAAATCGTAAATCACCTGCTGGCCGATCATATTCGTATAGCGAATCCGGTACGTGTTAGCTGCCCATTGAATAATATAAAGCACCAGCATCGTGCCGGCATACATGTACAGCTTGTGCATGCTAGGTGCGCCGTCTTTTGGCTGGATCGCATCGTCGATCGCCTTGATGAACAAGGCGGGAATCGCGAGCCGGGTTGCGGTGCCGAGCACCATCATGACGATGATGACCGGCAGCAATTGCCTGCGGTATGGCTTCATATACGTAAACAATCGGCTTATTTGCGCCCAGTTAAACGGCTTTTCGATCGCATCGTCATCCTTGTAGATGAATCTTTCCTGCGCGCCGCGGGGCTTTTGCTGCTCTTGCTCGCTCACTGTACGACCCCTCTTTCCACTCTTGCGATGATTTCTTCAGCGGTTAAAGGACGGTCGGCATATTGAATGTCGTACGTATCCCGGTAACGTCCCTGCACGTTTACCAGCTGATCATGCGTTCCGCGCTGCTTGACATGCCCTTCTTCCAATACGATGATTTCATCCGCATGGCGAAGGGACGAAATCCGATGCGCGATGATGAACGTCGTGCGGCCAGCCATAACTTCTTTGAAACCGGCTTGAATCTCATGCTCGGTTTCCATATCGACGGCGCTCGTCGCATCATCGAGGATCAGGATGCGAGGGTTCTTGATCAGCGCCCTGGCGATCGCGATCCGCTGCTTCTGACCGCCGGAGAGGCCCATGCCGCGCTCGCCTACAACGGTGTCGTAGCCTTCCGGGAGCTCCATGATGAAATCATGCGCTTTTGCAAGCTTGGAGGCATGGATGATCTGCTCCATCGTTACGCCGTTGATGCCGTAGGCGATATTGTCGCGGATGGAACATGAGAACAAGAACGTCTCTTGAAACACGATGGCAATTTGGCTGCGCAGGCTTTCCAGCGACAGGTCGCGGATATCGACCCCGTCGAGCGTAATGGTGCCGGATTTGACATTATAAGCGCGCATCAACAGCTGAATGATCGTCGACTTGCCCGCGCCGGTCGCTCCGAGCAAACCGATAACCATGCCGGGCTTCGCGTCGATATTGACATCCGTTAAGGCCGGCGCTTTATCCACGTAGTTGAACGTGACGTTACGAAACTCAACATGACCTTTAACCTTGCTCTCGTCCAGCACGATGGCATGCTCGTTGTCTTTCACGTGTACATACTCATTGAACAGCCCGAGCAGGCGTTCGCCGGAAGCTTTGGCCTGCGTATAGTTGTTGATTTGGAACCCGATGTTCCACATCGGGCCGATGATATACCAGAGCATGCTGTAGAAGGCAACCATCTCGCCGAGCGTAATGGACTGGTTGATGACGAGCCTGCCGCCTGCGACGACCAGAATGACGACGCACATGCTCGCCAGCAGTTCCATGATCGGGAAGTAGCGGCCCCAGAGGCTCGATGCGCCGATCTGGTTGGCTTTGTACGATTCGCTCCGTTTGGAGAATTTATCCATTTCGAACGATTCGCGGGCGAAAGATTTCACGGTCCGAACGCCGGTAATGTTCTCCTGAACCGCCGTGGTCAGATTACTCATCGCCTGCCGCATTTCGCGGAAAGCCGGATGAATCTTCCGCTCGAATCGCGTTGCGGTAAAGACGAGGAACGGCATCGTGCACAGCGTGATCAGCGTCAGCTGCCAATGAATCGAGAACATCATCGTCGCTCCGAAGATAACCATCAGGAACAAGTTCAGAATTTGCGCGAAACCGAAGCCGATAAAGTTCCGAACCGCCTCGAGATCCGCCGTCAACCTAGACATCAAATCGCCGGTTTTCGCCGTATCGTAATACTGAAAAGAGAGCGATTGAAGTTTCTCGTAGCAGGCATTCCGCAATCGGAACGCTACCCGGTTACCCAACCGGCCGCCGAATAAACCGGACAGGAACGCGAAACTGCCTTTAATGAATACGACCCCTACAACAGCGAGCGATAACCCTGGCACCCACGTAAAGTTTTGGGGAACGATGATCTTGTCGATAAGGTAGCGAAGCAAGTTCGGATATACGAGTCCGAGCGCGGTTGCGCAAATCATGAAAGCGATCGAAGCGATTAAATTCTTGCGTTCGACCCAGTAATACGGTTTAAGCTGTTTGAAGACTTCCAATTGGGTAACCCTCTCCCTGTGCTGGTTTGTGCAACTGTGTTGAAGCTGATTTAGGAAGAAACGAAGCGCGCCGTTACTGCAGGTTACGGCCGTTTCTTCTTGATATGACTGAATATTAACAGCATGAGTCCGGTACGGCAAACAGAGTGCGGGGGCATATAGTTGACAAAATTCGCTTGCGCTTCCATCCTGCTCAAAAGTAAGGGGGTATTCTTCGATATCGTCTCAAATCGTGGCAAATAAGGGCATATTCCTCCGTTTTTGCACATTTGCCTCTGTTTTTGCATGATTTATTTTCAAGCGAAAATGACTTGCCGAGCAGCGTTCTCGGACCTGAAAATCACAGCTGCTCGGCAGGTGCGGATGAGAGAATGGGATGGCGTGTTGAAGTAGGTTCGAATGGCGGTTGAATGGCAGGCGAATAGCGGGTAGACGGCAGGTGGATAACGACTTGGAGTCGACGGAAATGACGGCAGGAATGCGGATGGATGGCGCGCGAGAGTGAGTTGTTTGCATGCAAAAAAGAAGCTTATCGCGCGAGCATGACTCGCGGGTAAGCTTCTTTTTGGGTTGAAATCAATGAGTACAAGAAGGACAATCCGAGACTAGATCGCAAGCAGCGCTTGCTGAATCCGGCGCAGCTCGTTCATATCCGTGCTGCCGGACAATGAAGCCAGTTTGCCTTGGCAGAACGATTCAATATCGGCCGCAAGCAGACTCGCGCTAGCCGCGGAAGCCTCCCGCATCAGCTCGCCGTAGCGCGCGCTCCATGCCTGTTCGGCATCCGCCATCCACGCTTGAAGCGGATCGGCAAGTTCCTTCTCCAGGACGGCGCGCAGCGCGTTCTTGCCTTCGCTCTCGAAGAAATGCTTCGGCGATTTGAACTTGCTCCAGAGCAGCTTGATATCGACAGATGAAGCGGTCCAAGCCGGCTGTTCCTCCGGCGTCGGAAGCTCCAGCGGCTTGTAAGGAGACGGCGAGAAGCCTTCCAACGCGCCGGCGGCCTCCTCCGCGGTGTCCGCGTACTGCTTCGCAGCAAGCTTATTCAGCACGTTATCTAGACGCAGCGAGGTCGCTTGCAGCTCCTGTGCCAGCTCGATCTGCAGCAGCCGCTGCAGCTCCAGCCATGACGTCCACATCGCTTTCTTCAGATCTCTGCCGTCATCCTGCAATGCAGACGGATTGAAGGCAAAATGATAATGGTCGCCAAAACGGAAATTAACCCGCTGGAGCACGTAGAAGAGCAGTTCCTTCAGTTCCTGCTGCAGCTGCACGTGTTCTTTGGGAACGGCGAGCGCATCCGCATGCTTGCGGGCCTCCTCCGCGTTCGCCAGCAACGCTTCGCGGGCAAGTTCACGCGATTGCTCGTCGCCCGATGCGGCCTCCAGCCAATTCGCGATCGTGCGGCGGGAGCGTTCCAGCTCCTGTTCGGCCGATGCGACGGCCAGCGCGCCGAGATCGTCCCTCGTGAAGCCGAGGAACGACTCTTCGAAAGCGCCGATGCCGGATTCGGCGATCAGGCGGCTGCTTCCGGCGCGTTTGCCGTCCAGCGCCTGCAGGCTCGAAACCGGGAACATCCGCGGGAAACGGATGCCGTGCTGCTGCAGGTTGCGCTCCACGTGCGCGAGCACGCCCTCCAGCTCCTCTTGACTGGCAGCCAGATCGGCTGCGTTGACGATGAAGAACATTTTATCGAGCTCGAATTGATCTTTCACGCGGCCCAGCTGCATCAAGAATTGACGGTCGGCTTGCGAGAAAGCGTGATTGTAATAGGTCACGAACAAGATCGCGTCCGCATTCTTGATGTAGTTGAATGCGACGCCGGTATGGCGCGCGTTGACGGAATCGGCTCCCGGCGTGTCCACGAGGACGATGCCTTGGGCAGTCAACGGGTTGGCGTGGTAGAGCTCGATCTCGCTGACGAAGCAGGACCGCGACTCTTCCGCGACGTAGCGGCGGTATTCTTCGCCGCTCACCGCCAGCTGCTGCCCCAGATGGGCCTCATGCTCCGCCCAGCCCTTCGCGGCAGCCTTCAGGAAGCTGTAATGCGGCCGTCCGCCGGCATGCACGCCGTCAGGCGACAGCTTGTGAATAGCCTGCAGCAGCGCGTCGTCGCTTAGCTGAGCCGCGTTCTCGCCCAGCAAGCCGAGCGAGTAACGCAAATCGTCCAGCATCGCTTCGCGCGATTTCATCCAGACGGCCGCCGTGCCATGCGCCCGTTCCGCCGTCGGCGGTACGATCCGGTTGACCGCCGCCGTCGTCGGATTCGGCGAGACCGGCAGCACCGCGTCGCCAAGCAATGCATTGGCGAGCGAGGATTTTCCCGCGCTGAACGCACCGAACAGCGCGATCGTGAACCGGCTGCTGCGCAAACGCTCCGCCTTGTCGCGCATGCCGTGCACGGCCGCGGCCAGCGATGGATGCGGCGCCAGCAGGTCCGCGGCTTTGCTCAGCCGCTCCGCCGCCTTGCGCTGCGGAGCGAGGGCTTCCCCGGCGGCAGGGTTCGCCGCCGCCGCCGCAAGCCCGGGCGCGCCAGCGCCGCCGCTTTGCGGCGCGGCTGCGCCTGCGTCGCCGCCGGCCGCGGGCGTTGCCGCCGCGGCCGAGGCCGCGCCAGAGCCGGCGCTATGCGCCGCCGGCTCGGCGCCGGAGGCGCTGCGCGCCCCGCTGCCGAGCGCCTGCGGCTTCGGCAGCTCCGGGCGCGGCGGCGCAGGCGGCAGCAGCGCCGCCAGCCGCGCCAAGTGCGCGGCCGCGCGCTCTGCCAGCGCGGCCAGCTCCGCGAGCGCGCCGGCTTGCGCCGCAAGCTCGGCCTGCCGCGCGCGCAGCGGCGCAGCGGCAGCTTCGCCGGCCGCGGCGGCACGATCGCCAAGCGCGTCGATCCATGCGAGCGCGCGCTTGCGGTACAGCCCTTTCACAGCCTCGGCGACTTCTTTGCTGTAGGTCATCGTATAGGCGTTGCCGAACGAAGCGCCCGTATTGACTTGCGTCACGAGCAAGTCGGCGTCCCACAAGCCGTTGACGAACGGCGAGAGCTCCGCTTCCAGCGTTTCGCCGCGCCAGCCGATGCCGTCCGCCGCCTTCCGCAGCAAGTCGAGCAAATGCCATTCGATACCCGCTTGCACCTTGGCATGGAAATCATGATAGAACGCCTGCAGGCGTCGCTCCTGTTCAGCAGCCGTCTTTGCGCCCGCGAACAGCAGTCCCGCTTTAAATCCAGGCTTGCGGCTCTCCAGGAACGTCTGCGCCAGATCCCGCGTTGCCGCGGGCGTGACGTTTGCATTATCGAGCAAGCTCTGCACGTCGAGCCGAAGGCGTGTGCGCAGCCCATCCACTTCGGCTTCCCCTTGCCGGATACGGGCGTCCAAGGACGCGAGCTCTTCGCGTACCTGGTCCGCCTCCGCTTCCCCGCCGGCCACGGCCAGCAGACGTTCGCGTTCGTTCTCGGATGCTTCGTCCATCGCTTTGCCGTGCAGACGAACCACATGGCGCGCGGAAGCGTCCACGCTGCAAACGGCGAGCGGCCTGCGCATCTCGGCCAGCTTCTCGAACAAGGACAACAAAGACGACCATTCGGAATGCGGATGGTTCGGTTCGCGCAACGACAAATAAACGATGCCGCTCGGTTCCAAATGCCAGTTCCCGAACGCTTCGTCGACGCTCTGCTTATACGATTCGAACGACAGCTCGCTCTCGCGGTGCTTATCGATTTGGTTCACGATCAAATAAAGCGGCTTGCCCCATTCCTTCAACTGCTTCGCGAACGTAAAGTTGATTTCCGACTGGACGTGATTGTAGTCCATGACGTAAAAAACGACGTCCGCCAAATGCAGCGCCGATTCGGTCGCCATCCGGTGCGCGTCGTCCGTTGAATCGATACCCGGCGTATCCAGCAGCACCGTATGGCTGCCAAGCCGGGGGATGGGGTAAGACAAGGAAACGGACAGAACCGTTTCTCCGTCTTTACAGTAAGCATTTACGTCTTGAATGGGAACCTCCAGCGTCTGTTCTTGTCCGGAGACAAGCTTCTTGATCGTCGCCTTCGCTTCCCCGTTCATGATGCTGACGACGTTCGCGCTGGTCGGAATCGGACTGGACGGCAGCAGTTCCGTGCCGCATAGCCGGTTGACCAGCGTTGATTTCCCCGCGGAGAAGTGGCCGCAGAACGCAACGGTCAGCTGGCCATGATCCAGCTTCGACCGCAGCTCCCGCATTCGCTTCGCGTCGCCTTGGTCTCCCGCCGCAGCCATCATGGTCGCCATGCCGGCCAACGCGTTTTCCATGGCTTGTGCATTTTTTTCAATCGTATGGCTCATGTTTCTCTCTCCCTGTGCTCCCCGTCTTTCCTTACCTCATATGCATGCCCGGCCTTATGGCTACCAAAGTTGAACCGATTAGGTTCAATTCAGTTGAACCGATTTCGATCAAACGAGTTGAACGGACGGCATGCAAATTTCGAATACTTCGCCGTGCTGCAGAATCGTTACGCCGCGCTCTTTTTCTTTCATGACGACGCATTCCGGTTTCAATCTCATACGTTCAATATATTGATCAGGCACGTCCCCTGCTCCGCTAACTGTCACGCCTTCAAGAATGATTTCTTCGTTCTCGGCTGGCGGTGCTTCCATGATTTGCTCGTAAATGTCGGAGAACAGGGAAAAATCTTTCGTGTACACGGAAATGCATTTCATTGGTTTTATCATCCTTCTCTATAAGTGGTTGGAAAAGCGTTTAGCTCTTAGCCTTTCGGTTTAGAGCGGGTTTCATACGTTGCTTGCCTTCTTTGCAGCAATCCAGCAGCGGGCAGACAGGACATTGCGGGTTCTGGGCCTTGCAATGATACCGTCCGAAAAAAATCAGCCGGTGATGGGTTTCCGTCCATAATTCCCGAGGGACCAGCTTCATCAGCTTCTTCTCGACCTCCAGCACGCTGTCGTCCGCAGTCGCGAACCCCAGCCGCTTGGATACGCGTTCGACATGCGTGTCGACGGCGATCGCCGGAACGCCGAATGCGTTGGATACGACAACGTTGGCTGTTTTGCGGCCTACGCCGGGCAGCTTCGTGAGCTCCGCGTGTTCCCGCGGCACGTCACCGCCGTAATCGTCAATCAGCATGCGGCAAAGCTTCTGAATAAACAAGGCTTTGTTGCGGTAAAGTCCGATCCGCTTTATATCATTCTCCAGCTCGTCCAAAGGGACGGCCAAATAATCGGAAGGCGTTCGGTATTTTTGAAACAAATTCGCCGTGACTTTATTCACGGTTTCGTCGGTGCACTGCGCTGAAAGCAATACGGCAATGGTCAGCTCGAAAGGGTTGCTGTGATTGAGCTCGCAATGCGCATCCGGGAACATGTGGCCGATAACGCCCAGCACATGGGTCATTTTCTCTTTCGCCTTCAACTCGCGCTCAACTCCTAATAGAACCATCGTTTCAAAGTGTAGCGAAAAATGTCACATTTATCAACCGCCTGAGCGTATGTAATCGCCATTTGAACCGCTGTTTTCACAGAATTGAAATAAAAATTGTCCTGGCAATGAGCCAGGACAATGGCATTTCAACGGACATTAAGCTTTTGCGATCTCGATCAGCGCGTTCTGATAGAAGTAGAGGACGATGGAATCGCCGTCTGCCAATTGGCTAATGTTGATCGGCGAACCGTTTTGCGTGATTCTCGTAGCTGCCGTTACGCTGTACGTATTCGTTTCCGTCAACGACTCCCGTTTCACGGACAGCACTTTGGATGCCGCATCGTATTTCCAGAACTTCTTGGCAACGCCGCTATTGACCGTAATCAAGACTTGATCATTCGCGTCGAGCTTAACCTCTACCCGGTCGCCTGCGGCAAGAACGGCCGCGGAACTTCCGGTTACTCCGTTCTTGATGACGCTGTAAGCCGTTCCGAGCGCAATATTGACCGTGCTGCCGTTGTTATCGATCACCGAGACGGCAGTCGGCGTAATGGAGGCTAGGCGTCCGACCGTTACGTTCAGCATTTTCAAAGAAGCTATGCTGTTGCCGACGAAATACAAGTTGCCCGTTTGTCCTGCCGCGATGCTGCCGATCGACAACTTATCGCCCTTCTCGTTCGTCACTTCGAGCGTCGCGGTCGAATAGTCGTAGAACGTGCCGTCGCTGCCTTTGAGCTTCAGTTTCTTGCCGGCGGTATCGACGGAATAGATTTCGACTTGCTTGGCTGTATGCACCTGCAAGTACGAAATTTTATCCTGGCTGCCGTTTAACAGCGCCGTAACGACGTTTCCGGGTTTGACGTCGCTCAGAAGAGCGGATGTTTTACCGGCGATTTCAATGTACATCGGAATGTCCATCGAAACAGTTACCGGAGTACCGCTGCTTTGCATCAAGGTGATTTGGCTCGAATTCGTGTTGACTGACACTACGGTGCCGTCATATTTATACACGAACTGAACGAAGACTGCTTTATTCTCGGTATAGCCAAGCGTGATCTTCTTCCCTTTCTGCAGCAAAGACGAGACGGCGCTCAATGCGATCGGCGTGCCGTTCATATCCATTCTGGTTTTGTCGCTTAAATAGACCGAAGCCAAATTGTTGTTCGTATCTTTAACCAGTAACGCCTTCAGATCGTTGTCGAAGCTTACGACCGTTGCGCCTACCAGAACGTTGACTTTGCGGTTCACGACTTTGATCGCTGCCACTTGGTCCTTGTCGTTCAGCGTAATATCAAGCACGTCGCCTTTAACAAGATCGGCGATGGTCGTTCCCGTCAGGCCTTCGATGGAAACGTCGACGGTATCCGTTACGAATTTCGCCTCGAGCATCTGCTGCGCGGTTCCTGAACCTTTGACGTATTGGATCGTGGTGCCGTCGGCGCTTGCCGAGTAGAAATCTCCGCGCACGAGTTTCGAAGACGTTTGAGCGATCGTTACCCGCGTGACGATGGAATCTTTGACATCATAGGTCACGACATCGCCAACGCGGAGCTGCGACAAGCCTCCGTCCAATATTTGCCCTTGCCAGATGACATCTGCCTGCGGCGAAACGTTATAAACGGAAGACGTGCCTGTCGTGCTGTCCTCGACGGTAATGGACGGCGGAGTCGTTTGAACCACTTTCACCGTACCTTGGCCGGTCTTGTTGACCGGAGCGGATTGAACGGTTATCGCTAACGTATTCGGTATTGCTCTATACGTATCACGCGTAATTTCAACCTTGCTGCTTTCGGTTAAACTGCTTACCGGAATTACATTGCCGGATCCGTCAGTGACGACAGTATTGCTGTCATAGTTGATTTCAAGCGTTTTGTCGCCTACGAACAACAACAATTTATTAGCTAAGATATGATCCACGGTACCTGTGATTTTCTCTACTTGCTGATCGTCGTCCAGCTGTTCCACGTACAATGCTTTGCTCCCGCTGGCTACGACGAGCAGCTTCGTGTTCGGAACGAGCTGGTCGAGCGTGGCCGCCTTCTCGGAATCGTATCGGTACACGTATGTATCCGCGCTTAATTCAATGGACGTTTCTTTATCGCCTTGGTACAGGCTAAGCGATCCGCTGCTCTTGCCTGTTAGAATGGCCGTGAATTGACCGCTGTACGCAACCGGATATTGCGTCTCCGCGCGGCTCAGAAGCGTGGCGATTGCGGCGCGCGTTATGCTGCCTTTCGGATCGAACGTGTCTGCGGTAACGCCTTTGACGAGTCCGAGCGAAACTGCTGCGTTCACGTAGCCCGTATATTCCGTGCCGACCTTGCTTCCGTCCTTGAACGAACTAGGAGTCGAAACGAGCTCTTTCGCCGTCTGCTCCTTGCCGATTGCTTTCACGATCAGTTTCGTGATCCACTCGCGGGACGCTTTCTTCGTGCCCCAAGCTACGTCCGGCTCGGCATCTGCCAGCAAGAACTCTTCATCGCGGTCGAGAAGTCCCTCTTCAAAAGCGAGGATGATGTATGGCTTGAAATACGTGCTGACGTCGAAGTTGTCCGGGAATACGATCGCCTCGTCGGCCTTCACCAAATTTTCTTTGCCGATGAATCGAATCGCCAGCGCCACCGCTTCCTGCTGCGAAATGTTGTCGCTCGGCTTGAATGCGCCGTTCGTGCCTTTAATGATGCCTTGGCTGGCCAGCTTGGCGATATGCTTCTCGGCCCAGTGACCTGCAGGCACGTCGCTAAACTTCGTGGTCGTGATCGCAGCATCTGCATGAACCGAAACAGCGCCGGCTGCGGAGAAGCCCGTGAGCAAAGAAAATACCATGAATGATGAGGCCAGTTTTGCCCATTTTTTCTGCTGCGGCATATCTGCTTAGCTCCTCTTATTGTTTTTTGATGGGATGTTCCAGATCTCCGTGCCCCATAAGGCTGTCCACGGCTTCGCCGTCAACGAGAATATCCAACGAGGCAACGTCTTTGAATTGAAAGTAGGTTTGCGTAATGGCGCCGATCGCCAGCTGCTCTCCCGGTGCTCCCAGTCTTGCTTCGTCGGGCAGATGGACGTCGATCGTGACGGCATCTCCAGCTTGAATGACGCTGAGCAGTTTCACCTTTTTCCATAACGAAGTCTCGCCTTTCGCACCGTCTTTCTGGAGAGCTTCGAACGCAGCGGTCAGTTTCCCGACTTCGTCGTCGTACGCAATTTCCGCTTTCTGTGCATGAAGATCGATCATCTGATCATCGGTGTAATAAACGGAAATCTCTTCTTTCTTCTGCTCGGGCGCAGCCGGTTTCGTATCCGTTCCATCCGCGGAGCCGCCCGTGTTTTTGCCCGTACCATCGCCTGTGCTGCCGGCTTTGTCCGAACTTCCTGCAGTTACAGCGTCTGCGGCGTTACTTCCCGCATTTGTCTGTCCTTCGTTCGCCGTCGCATTGTCATTCGAGCTGCCGTTATCCGATACAGCCTGGTTCTGATTGTTTGCCGATCCATTGCTTTGCAGAGGCTGCACTTTATTGCCGCAGGCGCTGAGCGAAACGATCACGGCAGCTGCAACGAGAACCAACATCACCGTTTTAGTTGACTGACGCTTCATCTGCATCCTCCTAAACGTTTTGTGAAATTATTTTGCCGGTTATTCGGTAGAGAACGAAACCACTTCGTAAGCATTCGCTAGAGTTTCAAATATTCTTTGATTCCGGCTACGATTTCCTTCGCAATTTTGTCCTGATTCGCACTGTTGAACAGTACCGAGCTGTCCCCGCTGTTCGACAAGTAGCCCGCTTCCAGCAATACTGCAGGCATCGTCGTTTCACGAATAACGTGGAAATTCCCTGTTCTCACGCTGCGGTCTTTCAAACCGGTGCCGGCTACCAAATGCTTGTGCATGACTTTCGCAAGGGCCAAGCTGTCCGAACGCCAGTAATACGTTTCAGAACCGGTTACGGTTGCGCTTGTCGCCATATTCGCATGGAAAGAGATGAATAAATCGGCCGGCAATTTGTTCGCGATGCTCGCCCTGTCGGCAAGTTCAAAGAACGTATCGTCCGAACGGGTCAAGTAAGGTTTGATTTTCGTTTCTTTGTCCAACAGCGCCTTTACTTTCAAAGTAATGGCCAGGTTGTATTCCTTCTCTTTGTGTCCGTTTACGCTGAGCGCACCCGGATCTTTACCGCCATGACCCGCGTCAAGCACGACTTTGTACACCTTCCCAGTCGTTGGCGGGTTCGTAACTGGCGGCGTCACCGGTGTCGTGTCTGGCGGCGTCACCGGCGGATCTACGGCCGGACCAGTCTGTTCCAGCACATCGATACGGATGACATGGTCTTCGTTCGTTACCTTATAATTCGTCGGTGCGGTCAAGTCGAGCACGACGCGAACGGTTGAAGGCTTGTCCGAATAATACGAATAACGGATTTTCTTCAGCGTCGGATGAGAGTCGACCAAGATTTCACCCAGCTTGGAACCATTGCTCGATGGAATGAATCCCGGAATAAAGTAGGGATCGAAGTTCATCGACGGCAGATCGATCACGATCCGTTCGGTGTTATGAAGCACTTCCTGCTTGATTGAACCCATTTCGCCCGTATAGGGCAAATAAATGCTGCCGGTCCCGTCATACGAAATGGATTTCAGCAGTGCGACGTCAGTCGTCGCCGGCGGCGTCCCGTTTCCCGTACCTGCATCGGTACCTGAACCTGAATTTGAACCCGATCCGTTGCCAGCGGCAGGCGTATCTCCGCCATCACCCGGATTCGTCGTCCCCGTATCGCCTGAACCGGTCTGCGGCGGACTGTCTACGAGTTTCGAATACATATGTACCGAACGGGTTTCAGCGTCCCAATACACATCTAAACCAAAATGTTCGCCAATGAATCGAAGCGGCACGAGCGTGACGCTGTTCGAAATCATTGCAGGGGCGTCCAAACTGACTTCCTGATCATCGACGACGGCTTTTTTGCTGCCGATCGTCAGCACGACGATGGTGTCACCGTTTGAAATCGTCACGTTAGGCGATTTCCAGTTCACGTCGTAGCCGAGCCCTTCGGTTACAGTGCGGATCGGAACGAGCGTCGATGAACCGACGATCTTCGGATCCTCGCTGCTTGCCAATTGCTTGCCATTCAGATAAAGCTTGGGTGCTTCCGCTGCTCCCACGAGCGCCGGGAACAATGAGAGAATCAACGACAACAATATTACAGCGGTTACAAACTTCTTCATCTTTCACCTCAAAGACTGTTTTTTCGCCTTGAAGCAACTCGTGCAAGACGATGCTTCCAGCCAAATATTAGACGCAGCTTGTCAGAAAAAGTTGCGTTTTTAGGAAAAATGTAACTTTGAAACGGATAAAAAGAAAAACCCCGGTTCAAAACCGAGGTTTTTCTTGAAAGTGAATCGCGTTTAGAATGCAACGCGGCTAGCTTCATAAGCGGAGATTTTGTCTTCATGCTGCAGCGTCAGACCGATATCATCCAAGCCTTGCAGCAGGAATTGACGGCGGTGCTCATCCAGATCGAACGAAATGCTGAGGCCAGCATCGTCGGTGATCGTTTTGCTTTCCAGATCGACCGTAAGTTTGTAGCCTTCCGTCTTCGCCGTGCGTTGGAACAATTCTTCCACTTGTTCTTCGCTCAGCTTGATTGGCAGAATGCCGTTCTTGAAGCAGTTGTTATAGAAAATATCCGCGTAGGATGGCGCGATAACGACTTTGAAGCCATAGTCGAGAATCGCCCAAGGCGCGTGCTCACGGGAGGAGCCGCAGCCGAAATTCGCGCGGGAAAGCAATACTTCGCCGCCTTGGTAGCGCGGTTGGTTCAGGCTGAACGAGTCGATGACATTGCCTTTCTCGTCCCAGCGCCATTCGAAGAACAGGAACTGGCCGAAGCCGCTGCGTTCGATCCGCTTCAGGAATTGTTTGGGAATAATAGCATCCGTATCTACGTTTACGCGGTCTACCGGTACGGCAAGACCCGTCAATTGTTTGAAAGCATCCATGTTTGTTGACTCCTCTCTCTTCTTCCTGCTAGTTCAGCACTTCGGACTTGATTTTCCAGTCGCGCACATCCGTGAATTTACCCATGATCGCAGCAGCCGCAGCCATTGCCGGGGAAACCAGATGCGTGCGTCCGCCGCGTCCTTGACGGCCTTCGAAGTTACGGTTGGACGTCGATGCGCAGCGTTGGCCCGGTTCTAGAACGTCAGGGTTCATTGCAAGGCACATCGAGCAGCCGGCGTCGCGCCATTCAAAGCCCGCTTCGGTAAACACTTGATCAAGGCCTTCTTTTTCGGCCTGGATTTTGACGCGGCCGGAACCTGGAACGACGATAGCCGTTACGCGGTCGCTGACTTTGTAGCCTTTAGCGATTTCTGCGGCAGCGCGCAGATCTTCGATCCGGCCGTTCGTGCAAGAACCGATAAACACATAATCGATTTCGATTTCGTTCATTGGCGTACCAGGCGTCAAGCCCATGTATTCAAGCGCCTTCTCGGCAGCTTTGCGTTCGTTTTCCGTTGGGAGCTCCGCCGGTACAGGAACGTTCTTCGTGATGTCCGTACCCATGCCCGGGCTTGTTCCCCAAGTTACTTGCGGGATCAGGGAATCGACGTCGAACTCGACGACCGTATCGAACGATGCGCCTTCGTCGGTAGCAAGCTCTTTCCAAACGTTAACCGCACGGTCGAATGCTTCGCCTTGCGGTGCATATTCGCGGCCGCGCAGGTAATCGAACGTCGTTTCATCCGGAGCGATCAGACCAGCGCGCGCGCCGGCTTCGATGGACATGTTGCAGACCGTCATACGCTCTTCCATCGACAGGGAGCTGATAGCTTCGCCAGTGAACTCCATGACATAGCCAGTACCGAAATCAGTGCCGTACTTCGCGATAACGCCAAGGATCATGTCCTTCGCCGTTACGCCTGGCTTACGGGAGCCGACGAAACGAACTTCCATCGTTTTCGCTTTGGACTGTTGAAGACATTGCGTCGCAAGCACGTGCTCGACCTCGGATGTACCGATACCGAATGCCAGCGCGCCGAATGCGCCGTGCGTGGACGTATGGCTGTCGCCGCAAACGATCGTTTTGCCCGGATGCGTCAAGCCAAGCTCGGGACCCATAACGTGAACGACGCCTTGGTCGATGCTGTCAAGGTCGAACAACGTTACGCCGAAGTCCTTACAGTTTTGAGTCAGCGTATCGATCTGCTGCTTGGAGATCGGGTCGCTGATATTGAAACGGTCTTTCGTCGGCACGTTGTGATCCATCGTCGCGAAAGTACGGTCCGGACGGCGTACTTTACGGCCGGTCATGCGAAGGCCTTCAAAAGCTTGCGGAGAAGTTACTTCGTGCACGAGCTGAAGGTCGATATAAATAATGCTCGGTTTTCCGGCTTCAGCATGAATGACGTGGTTATCCCAAATTTTCTCAAACATCGTTCTTTTCGTCATAGTGTTCACCTCATAAGTTCATTTACGATACGTTCATTTGCGTAATCTAGTAATTCCTTGGAGTTATCATAGCATTTCTTTCTTCATTGAACCAAGATATAATATCTATAATAGCAATAGGTATGGCCTATGACGATCTTACCTTCAATTCCGGACAAAAGGAAGTGCAATTACTTGGAACTTCGCCAGCTGCAATACGTCATTCAAATCGCCAAAGAAAAAAACTTCTCGCGCGCCGCGGAGAAACTGCATATCGCCCAGCCGTCGCTCAGCCAACAGTTGTCGAAACTGGAAAAAGAAATCGGGATTCTTCTATTCCGCCGCACGACCAATTCCGTCGAGCTGACTCATGCCGGTTCCGTCTTCGTCGAGAAGGCGCAGGGCATTCTGGATAACGTCGAGCAATTGAAACAAGAATTGGATGACCTCGCGCATATGCGAAGAGGCAAACTCGTCGTGGGAAGCTTGTCGACGACGGGCTCGCACGTCCTTCCGATCGTGCTCCCCATCTTCGGCCGCCTGTATCCCGAAATCGAGGTCGTACTCGTCGAGGATACGCCTTCCAAGCTGGAACAGCTGACCGCTAGCGGCCAGACGGATCTCAGCCTGCTTGCCCTGCCGCTTCACGAGCCTTCGCTGGAATGGATTCCGATCATCGAAGAGGAAATCGTGCTGGCCGTGCCGCCCGAGCATCCGCTTGCGAAGCGGACGAAGCCCGTGCGTATCGACGAGCTCCGCGAAGAACCCTTCATCGTGCTCAAGCGGGGACAAGGCTTCCGCCAAATCGTCCTCGAAACCTGCGAGAAAGCGGACTTCGAGCCGCGCATCGTCTTCGAAAGCACCAATATCGAAACCGTGCAATCGCTGGTCGCGGCAGGGATGGGAATTACGCTGGTCCCGAAAATGATCAAGCGCAAAGCACCGGGCGAGCTGGCCCCGGTCTACCTCGAATTTGCCGCGCCGAAGCCGACGAGGACACTCGTCATCGCCAGCCGCAAAGGCCGCTATCTCTCGAAAGCGGCCGAAGCGTTCATTGATACGATGAATATGACGACGGAAGAGCATTTCAATTCTTAATTGAAATGCTCTTCCTCTGTATACCTTATGTGATTCGCTCACTCTGCTTCCATTTAGTAAAGCGTTGGTCTGCGATCCTCGAACACGGGGATCTTAGCCCGAACCGCATCGACGAGCGCCAAGTCGATTTCCGCCCGCACGATGGTCTCCTCTTCGCCAGCCTCGGCGATGATTTCTCCCCACGGATCGAGGATGAGCGAATGACCGAAGAATGTGCTCTCTCCGCTCGTCCCGCAGCGATTGCAGGCTATGACGAACATTTGGTTCTCGATCGCCCTGGCCGTCAGCAGCGTCCGCCAATGATGCAGCCTCGGATTCGGCCATTGCGCCGGCACGAACATCGCTTTAGCCCCGCCTAGCGCGAGCTTCCGCGCAAGCTCCGGAAACCGGATGTCGTAACAAATCATCATTCCCGCAGGCGCTCCGCCCGCTTCCAGCTGCCCCAGCTCTTCTCCCGCTTTCAAATGCTTCTCTTCGTCCATTAAGCGGAATAAATGGATTTTGGAATATTGGCTCGTCAGCTCGCCTTGTTCATTAAAGACATACATCGTATTGTATACGCCGTCCGCGCGCTTCTCCGCAATCGAGCCGCCGATCAGCTGAACGGCATGCGCTTTGGCGAAGGAAGACAGCATCGCTTTGGTCCGTTGTCCTTCCGGGTCCGCGATTTCGTCGATTCTTTCGAGCGCGTACCCCGTATTCCACATCTCCGGCAGCATGATCAGCTCCGGCTTCGATTCCCCGCTCACCGCTTCTTCCAGCTTCGATTGCAAACGCTCGAAATTCGCATCCGGGTTTCCGGCATCCACATGCATTTGCACGAGAGCTAGACGCATTTTGTTTCCACTCATCCCATTGCCTCCCGTTTTTCTTGCCGACAACCCGCTTAAAGCGGCCGGCGGCGCCTATTTTGCTCAGTTTTACCTAATCATAACGTCTCATGCTTCGCTGTCAAGATGGGCAATGTATCAACGAGACGATAATCCATCATAAAGGAGCTTATCTAATGAGAATAAGAAGTTTAAACATGCTGGCCGCATTCGCACTTCTGCTTTATTTAATCATGCCGTATTCCGCGAACGCCGCGGCGAGCGAAGGCGAAACCGCTCCCCGTCCCGTTCAAGCCTTTGACGTCGTTGCGGGCAAAGTCGTTAAAACAGTCCCGAACACCGCGGAGTTCCAGGGCTATGCCAAGTCATGGCTGAAATCGAACACGGGACTCTCGCCGAAGCTTCAAGCCGAAGACAAATGCGGCTATGTGTTCCGCATTCCGCTCGATGAACCGACGGCCGTCAAAGCCGGCTCCGAGCAGGTCATGACGCAGGACGTCTTCCTGTTCTATTGCCCGAAGAAGCCGCAGCTATTGCTTATTTTCGACGAACAACGCCGTCCTTATTTGCTCAAATTCAAAGCAAACATTAAACCGTTCCTGAAAGCGATGGATCTGTAACAATTTTTCGCGGCGCCCTCCGCGAACTCGACACTCATTCGATCCATATGCTACATTTAGGGCAAGAATATGGGTTGGAGGACAATGATGGAACGTACACAAGCATTTCATATCCGACCGGCAAGCCGCATGACGGGTTTGCCGGCTCAATTTTTTGCAGCACTGGTTCAAAAGGCGAATGCGCAAGCTGCCAAAGGACGCGACGTCATTAATTTAGGGCAAGGCAATCCGGACCGGCCGACGCCGCCTCATATCGTGGCAGCGCTGCAGGAGGCGGCTCCGAATCCGCTCTACCACAAATACCCGCCTTTCAGCGGTTTCTCGTTTCTCAAGGAAGCCGTCGCGCAGCGATATAAGGAAGATTACGGCGTTGAGCTCGATCCCGCTACCGAAGTAGCCGTCTTGTTCGGCGGCAAAACGGGACTCGTCGAAATCAGCCAATGCCTGCTGGATCCCGGCGATGTCTGCCTCGTGCCCGATCCCGGTTATCCGGATTACTGGTCCGGCGTTGCGCTTGCCGGCGGCGTCATGGAATATATGCCGCTGAAGGAAAGCAACGGCTTTCTGCCGGATTACGGCGCCATATCCGCGGAGACGGCGAATAAGGCAAAGCTCATGTTCATTAATTATCCCAACAATCCGACCGGAGCAACCGCCGGTCCGGATTTTTATGCGCAAACGGTGAATTTCGCTGCCAAGAACGGCATCGTAGTCGCCAGCGATTTTGCCTACGGGGCGATCGGTTTCGACGGCAACGCGCCCGTCAGCTTCTTGCAGACGCCTGGCGCGAAGGAAGTCGGCGTCGAGTTCTACACGTTGTCCAAAACTTACAACATGGCAGGCTGGCGCGTCGGTTTCGCGCTCGGCAATAAAGAAATTGTCTCGCTGATCAATTTGATCCAGGATCATTACTATTGCAGCCTCTTCGGAGGCATACAGGCAGCGGCTGCGGTAGCATTGACCGGCCCGCAGCAATGCGTGACTGAGCTGACGGCCGCTTATGAAAGCCGCCGTAATGCGCTGTTCGCCGCCATGAACGAGATCGGCTGGGAAAGCCAGAAGCCAAGCGGCTCCTTCTTCTGCTGGCTCCCCGTGCCGAAGGGGCATACATCCGCCTCGTTCGCGGATTACGTGCTGGAGCATGCCGATGTCGTGGTCGCGCCCGGCATCGGATTCGGTACGCATGGCGAAGGCTACGTCCGCCTGGGGCTGCTTGCTTCAGAGGAACGGCTGCAAGAAGCCATTCACCGGATCGGCAAGCTGCATTTGTTCGGATAAATGTCGCATGGAAAGCCCGCAAAGTCCGTCTTTGCGGGCTTTCGTTTGCTTTACACGGCAGCGCAGAACATGGTATGCTTGCTGTAACTTAACATGAGCAACGTCTTGACGGGGCTAAGTACGCAATCCGCTACGCGATCAGAGAGTAAATTCGCTTGCTGTGAGAATTTACCGCGTTAGCTGCGGAAACCCACCCCTGAACGGCCGGCGATGAGTCGGACAGCGGCCTGCTGTTATCAGGTCCTCGAAGCCGAACGGCGCGACTTCCATCTATTTGGAATGCTCAGCACCGTTAATAAAGGTGGTACCGCGGAAGTAAACTTTCGTCCTTTGTCTATTTGCAAAGGCGGAAGTTTTTTTGTTTACCCTTAAACTGCTAGCACCATTCATGGGAAAGGTTTGATTGCGACAATGACAGATACCATTGTAGTCAAGATCGGGAGCAGCTCCCTTACCTCCGACGAAGGCGGACTGAACCGCGAACGAATCACGTTCTTCGCGCACGAATTGGCGGCTTTGCACCAAGCCGGCCATCAAGTGCTGCTCGTAACCTCCGGCGCCGTTGCCGCCGGCTTTCGCAAGATCGGCTATGCAAGCCGGCCGAAAATCATCCACGAGAAACAGGCGGCAGCCGCTGTCGGCCAAGCGCTGCTCATGCAGGCCTATCAAGAAGCATTCGGTTCTTATGGCGCCCAAGACGGCATAGGCGTTGCCCAGATCCTGCTGACGCGCATGGACTTCTCCAATCGCAGGCGGATTCAGAACGCGCAAATGACGATCGAGGAGCTGCTGAAGCAGCGCATCGTTCCCATCATCAACGAAAACGATACCGTGTCGACCGAAGAGTTGAAATTCAGCGATAACGACACCTTGTCCGCGCTCGTCGGCAACATGGTCAAGGCGAAGCAGCTCGTCATCATTACCGACATGGACGGGCTGTACACCGAAGATCCGAGAAAAAATCCGGCTGCCAAGCGGATCGACCGCGTCGATCAAATTTCCGACGATATTCTCGGCTTCGCAGGCGGCGCCGGATCTTCGGTCGGCACCGGCGGCATGCGTTCCAAGATTGAAGCCGCCCGCATGGCCATGCGCGGAGGCGTGCCGACCTTCATCGGGCGCGTCGTGGAACCCGGAGATTTGCAGCTTGCCGTATCGGGCCGAGGCAGAGGTACATATTTCGATACGCGCCTCCACAATCTGCCGATGAAGAAGCAATGGCTCGGATTCCACTCCATGCCGCAAGGACGGATCTTCGTCGACGACGGCGCCGAACGCGCGCTGCTCGAAGGCGGCAAGAGCCTGCTGCCCGCGGGAATTCGGACGATCGAAGGCGATTTTCATCCCGGGGACGTCGTTGAAGTGTGCAATATGCTGGGCCAGACGCTCGGCAGAGGCGTCGTCAATTACGCCGCGTGGCAAGCCCAGGCTGCAGCAGGGCTCAGCTCCGAGGAAGTACGCAGGCGGGTCGAAGTCGTGCGGATGGAAGTCATCCATCGCGACGAGTGGGTTACGCTTAAAGCTTAGCTCGATTAACGCTGCTTGATCCGTAATACCGTAATCCAAGTATCAAATCACACGAACATCATGCCGATCGCTTGATGATTCCCGAGAAAGAAGGGCTACCTATGAGTGAAGTACGCGATAAAGCCGCGCAGGCCAAAGCAGCCGCGCAAATCATGAACCGCCTGACGACGGAACAAAAGAACGAAGCGCTGCTTGCGATGGCGAATGCGCTGGTTGCACAGCAAGCATCCATTATCTCAGCCAATACGGCTGACATTGACCGCGGACGGGCAAACGGCACGAGCGAATCCCTTCTCGACCGGCTCACATTGACGCCGGATCGGATTCTCGGCATCGCCGAAGGACTGCGACAAGTCGTCGAGCTGGCCGATCCGGTCGGCCTGACGCTGGAATCATTCGAGCGCCCGAACGGTCTTCGCGTGGAGAAAATTTCCGTTCCGCTCGGCGTGATCGGCATGATCTACGAAGCGCGTCCGAACGTCACGGTGGATGCGGCCGGACTTTGCCTCAAGACAGGCAATGCCGTCGTTCTGCGCGGCGGTTCCGCCGCCTTGGAATCCAACCGCCGCATCGTCGAGGTGCTCCGCGAGGCGCTCGCGGATACTGCGCTGCCTCCCGACGCGCTTCAGCTGATCGAAGCTCCTTCCCGCGCATCGGTCGACGAAATGCTCAAGCTGAACGGCCTGCTGGACGTCGTTATTCCTCGCGGCGGCGCTTCGCTGATTCGCAACGTCGTCGAGAATGCGACGGTGCCGGTCATCGAAACGGGCGCGGGCATCTGCCATACGTTCGTCGACGAGAGCGCCGCGTACGATATGGCTGCCGACATCGCTTTCAACGCGAAGGTACAACGCCCTTCGGTTTGTAACTCAATGGAAACGCTGCTGGTGCATGAATCGTTCGCAAGCAAGCATCTGCGCGCGCTGGCGGATCGTTTCCTTGCGGCAAACGTTGAACTGCGCGGCTGCGAACGGACACGAGCCCTTCTTCCTGAAGCGGCACTTGCATCGGATACCGATTTTGCGACAGAATATAACGATTATATTATGAACATCCGCATCGTCGACGATCTCGATCAAGCGCTCCGTCATATCGCCAGCTTCGGCACCATGCATTCCGAATGCATCGTGACCGAGAACGAGGAGAATGCCGCAAGCTTCCTCCAGCGCGTCGATGCGGCAGCCGTCTACCATAACGCCTCCACTCGTTTCACGGACGGCTTCCAATTCGGCTACGGCGCGGAAATCGGCATCAGCACGCAGAAGCTACACGCGCGCGGACCTATGGGCCTGCCTGCGCTAACATCTACCAAATTCCGTGTCTACGGCAGCGGTCAAATCCGCGGATAATACAGGAGGTTACAGCAATTATGACGACTCTATCTTCTTCCGGCGTTGCGCCGGAAATCAAAACGATGCGCATGTGTTTCTACGGCGCGGGCTCCATGGCCGAAGCGATCGTACGCGGCCTGCTTGACCGCGGCTTAACGGAACCCGGCCAAATCGGCATGATGAACAGGCAGAATGCGGAACGCATGAATGAACTTTCAACCCGCTACGGCATCGTCGGCGCCTTGACCGACGCTGATAAAGTTTCGATGCTGCGCGAAGCCGACATCGTCTTCCTCGCCATGAAGCCGAAAGACGCAGCCGAGGCGATCCGAGGCGTCCGCGAGCTGCTTCATCCCGGACAGCTGATCGTTTCCCTTATTGCGGGCATGACGATCACGACGCTCGAAACGCTGCTCGGCAAACCGATGCCGATCGCGCGTACGATGCCGAACACTTCCAGCACTATCGGACTCGGCGCCACTGGCATCAGCTTCTCGGCTTCCGTGAGCGACGGCCAGCGCCAGCTTGCGGATACGCTGTTTCAAGCGGTAGGCTTGACGGCCATCGTCGAAGAACCGATGCTCGAAGTCGTGACGGGTATTTCCGGCAGCGGTCCTGCTTACTTCTACTACATGATGGAAGCGATGATCGCGGCGGGCACCAAACTCGGCTTGTCCACGGATGCCGCTCGCGAGCTGACCCTTCAGACGGTACTCGGCGCAGCCCATATGGTGAAAGCGACCGGAGAGGATCCGGCCGAACTGCGCCGCAAAGTCACGTCTCCGAACGGCGCCACCCAAGCGGCGATCGAGAAATTCGACGAATACAAGTTTACGGAAGCCGTCTTAAGCGCCGTTACCCGGTGCGCCGAACGCGCCATGGAAATGGGAGCCGAAATCGAAAGGAATGCAAAATCATGAGCCAAGCGGTATGTACGGCCACTTATCGTTGCTTTGATGATAAAGCCGATTTTCAGAAAAAGGCGCTCGGCATCGCGGTCGGTCTGACGGTCGGCAGCTGGACCGATCTGCCCGAAGCGCGCAAAGCCGAGATGGAGAAGCACCTGGGCCGCGTCGTTTCGGTCGAGGAACACGCGGGCACGGAACCGGGCACGCGTTACGCGGATATCGTCATCGCGTATCCGGATGTCAATTTCAGCCGCGACATTCCCGCCCTGCTCGTCACCGTCTTCGGCAAACTGTCGATGGACGGCCGTATCAAGCTGCTTGATCTCGGCTTCTCCGCCGACTTCCTATCCGCCTTCCCAGGACCGAAATTCGGCTTGGAAGGCATCCGCGACTTGCTCGGCGTTCACGACCGCCCGCTGCTGATGAGCATTTTCAAATCCGTTATCGGTCATGACCTGCCTAACCTGCGCGAGCAATTCTACAAGCAGGCATTAGGCGGCGTCGACTTGATCAAGGATGACGAAATCTTGTTCGAGAACCCGCTGACGCCGCTGCAGAAGCGCGTCGAGGTTTGCATGGAAGCAGCCCGGGCCGCCGAATCCGAAACCGGACAGAAGCTGCTGTATGCCGTCAACCTGACGGGCCCGACGTCGAAGCTCGCTTCGCAGGCGAAACTCGCGATCGCTTCCGGTGCCAACGCCCTGCTCTTCAACGTGCTGGCCTACGGCTTCGACGTCCTTCACGAGCTGAGCAGCGATCCGGAGATCTCGGTGCCGATTGCCGCCCATCCCGCAATGGCCGGCGCCTTCTATCCGTCTCCGCATTACGGCATCTCGGCTCCACTGCTGCTCGGCAAGCTGATGCGCCTAGCCGGCGCGGACCTGGCCTTGTTCCCTTCTCCGTACGGCTCCGTCGTCATGCCGCGCGAAGAGAATCTGGCCGTTCAGGCGGCGCTGATCGACCCTGCCCTGCCGGTGCGCCCAAGCTTCCCCGTACCGTCCGCAGGCATTCATCCCGGACTCGTCCCGCTTATTCTGCGCGACTTCGGCACCGATGTCGTCGTCAATGCAGGCGGCGGCATCCACGGCCATGCCATGGGAACGGCAGCTGGCGGACAAGCTTTCCGTCAAGCCATAACGGCGACGATGAACGGTATTTCCCTGCCTGACGCAGCCGCGCAGCCAGGCAACGAAGCGCTGAAGACGGCGATCGACAGCTGGGGGCACAAACAACCATGACCACGAACGAGGCACAGACAGCTATGACGAAACAGAAGCAGCGCGTTATCTTTTGCGATTTTGACGGTACGATTACCGAGAACGATAATATCGTGGCGATCATCCGCCACTTCAACCCGCCGGGCTGGGAAGCGATCGTGAACAGCGTCGTCAACCAGACCAAGAGCATCAAGCAAGGCGTAGGCGAAATGTTCCGTCTCCTGCCATCGTCCATGAAGCGCGAAGTGGTCGATTTCTCGATCTCCAATGCCCGCATCCGGGCCGGATTCACGGATTTGCTGGACTATTGCAAAGACAATGACATTCAGTTCTACGTCACGAGCGGCGGGATCGACTTCTTCGTCTATCCGCTGCTTGCGCCCTTCGGAATTCCGGAAGATCATATTTATTGCAACGGCAGCGATTTCTCCGGCGAACGGATCCAAATCACTTGGCCGCATCCATGCGAAGGCCAATGCACGACGGATTGCGGCATGTGCAAGAAAACGATCATCAACCGATTCCCTGCCGACCGGTACGAGCGCATTCTAATCGGCGACAGCGTGACGGACTTCGAAGGCGCCAAGCTGGTCGACGTCGTGTTCTCCCGCTCCCATCTCACCTTGAAATGCGCGGAGCTTGGACTTCCTTACCACGAATACGAGACGTTTCATGACGTTATCGAACAATTAAAGCAGCAGGAGGCGAAATCATAACGATGTCTTTCGCACACATTCCATTAGAAGCCAAGCAGACAGCGCTCGCCGAACTGACGGAAGTGAAGAGTCTCTTCGCCGGGCGCGGCTGGTTCCAAGGCACCAGCGGCAATCTGTCCATCCGCGTCGGCGATTTTTCCCCGGAGGACTTTCATTTCGCCATCACCGCCAGCGGCAAGGACAAATCGCTGTCGACGCCGGAAGATTTCCTGTTCGTCGACCAAGAAGGCAAGCCAAGCGAGCTGACGAAGCTGAAGCCTTCCGCCGAGACGCTGATCCATTGCGAGATTTACAAGCAGACCGGCTGCGGCGCGATTTTCCATGTCCATACGGTGTTCAACAATTTGGTATCCGAACTGTTCTGGGAGCGTAAATCCATTCCGGTGGATGGCGTCGAGCTTATCAAAGCGCTCAACATTTGGGACGAGGAAGCGCATATCGACATTCCGATCGTATCCAACTTCGCCCACATTCCGAGCATCGTGCCCGAAGTGACGGAGCGGCTGGACAAACGAATCCCCGGCATCATGCTGCGTAAACACGGCATCTACGCATGGGGCGCGAACGCGTTCGAGGCCAAACGCCATTTGGAAGCGTTCGAGTTTCTGTTCGAGTACGTGTACCGCTGGGAACTGCTGAAACGATAATGTTAAGCACGTTAAGCAGCTCGCCTTCCCCCGGAAAGCAAAGACGGTACGACAATGAAGGCGCAAACGCCTGCTGGATCAACAGCGGACGTTTGCGCCTTTTGTTATATGCGCAGGATGGATTATGCTTACTGGGACGACGGCGACGGACGTACCTTCTTGTGGGCGCCGAAACGCTGCTTCGCTTGAACGGCCAGTTCCAGTTTGTTGAGCGCCATGCAGTGCTCGAAGGTGATTTCGAAGATTTCCGGCAGCGGCAGCGCTTCGAAATAATCGCTAATCGCATCCGCGTTCTCATACCAGTCCGTCCGGTCGGGCAGCGCTGCATCTATATCCTCCCAGGCGGCGGACAGCTCGGGACTAAGCATTTTCTTGGCTCCCTCTATTAAAGCGCAGCCTTCAAGCTTCTCGTGATACGCAGCGGATTTCCAATCGCCGCCGCGTTCTTTCGCAAACAGATGCGGCGCGTAATCCGCGCGCGAACCGGTATGATGCACCCCGCGAACGAACGCCATCACGCCTTCCATCACATCCGGAACGCAGATCAGGATGGCGTACAACCGTTTGCCGAATTCAATGCGCTCTTTGACGTTCATGAAGTTTTCCAGCACCAGTCCAGCCAGCATCATCTCGCCTCCGGCATCGAGCGGCGAACCGTAAGGCATGACGACCGTGTTCGTCTGCAGCGGGATTTGCATCAAGAACATGGGTCGCTCAAGCACATGCGCCTTGAAATAATCGCTTTGGACGATTGGTTTCTCGATGACATGCTGTTCGTTCACGATCAGCGCGGTCGTAAGCAAGACGGAATCCCCATGCTGCCAGAATTGCTTCCAGACGGGGAGCATGAACCGCGAGACGCCGAAGCATGGCAGCAGCCTCGACAGATCCTTCCCTTCCCTGCGCGAAGCCTCATACAGCAGCAATTGCGGGTAGGCGTCATGGAAAATAAGCGAATTGATTCGCTCAAGCAAAATAAATGTATGCCGGCGGGTTTCCTCGTCCATCAGCTCGGGAAGCAATTCTCCCTGCAAATCCGTCATGTTCCACCCGCCGTTGCGGGAAACCAAATGGGCGAGCAGCGCCCATTGCAGCTCCGGGCTGCGATAATAGACGGCGCGATACGCCTCCGTACGCGTAACATTATTCCGGTTTGCTATCTCGGTTTCGTGATGAATGCGATGCATCAGCGCGCGTTCCTGGTCCGAATAAACCTCGTCGTTCGCCGGACCGCCCGCGGATACGTCATTGCTGAACGATCGATTAGCCTCGGCAGCCGGTTCGTCGACCGTGGATGCAAGGGTTACTTCGATCCCGCCCGTGCTTATGGCAGCTGCCTGCAGGTCCGCGAACAACTCGTCTACGAGCTCGCGGCGTATCGATGCGGGCAAGGCATGCTCGGCAAGCTCATGCGACGTATTCCGGGCATCCTGCTTGTGCAGGACATAATTTCTAACAACGCGAATGATATGAATCAGCCAGGCAAACAGCGAAGGCTTGCTTCGCTGTGGACGATGCTGCGGCATAAATCCAGCCTCCCTCCTCTTGCTCCCAGAAGTCAACCGATGTCCATTAGTATGAGCTTCGCTGCCAATGATTAGCCGCTGTAGTATACTATAGCTAATTCAAGGTTGTGCCACTACGAACACAGGAGGCCGATTCGCATGTGCGGACGATATACGATAACCGTTACGCTGGAGGAGCTCATGCTGCACTATTGGGTTGCCGATTCCAATGTTCCTTTCCAGCAGCCCAAATTCAACGTCGCTCCCGGTCAAATGGTGCTGGCCGTCATCAATGACGGAACGAAGAACAAGCTCGGCGAGCTGAAATGGGGACTGGTCCCTTCCTGGGCGGAGAGCATCAAGCTCGGTAATAAAATGATTAACGCGCGGTCCGAAACCGTCTGGGACAAGCCCGCTTTCCGGCCGTTAATGAGCCGCAAGCGCTGCATCATCCCGGCTGACGGTTTCTATGAATGGCAGCAGCAAGATGACAACCGCAAACAGCCGATGCGTATTGTGAGACGCGACCGCAAGCTGTTCAGCATGGCCGGGCTGTACGATACGTGGACGTCGGCGGAAGGCATCAAGCTCAGCACATGCACCATTCTTACGACCGCGCCCAATTCGCTGATGGCGCCGATTCACGACCGGATGCCGGTCATCCTGCAACGGGAGGACGAAGCGACCTGGCTGGACCGATCCATGAACGATCCCCAAGTGCTGAACCGTCTGCTTCAGCCCTTTCCCGCCGAGCAGCTAGAGGCTTACCCGGTAGGCGCCGGCGTCGGCAGCGTCAAGAAAGACGACGATTCGTGCATCGCTCCGCTCGTCTCCAATGCTTAAGGCTTCGACGTGACCTGACGCTGGCCTTGCAATGGCTAGTTGCAATAAAAAAACCGCCGACCCCGAAGGATCAGCGGAACATCGCCCATAATTTAATTAAGTGCAGCGTATTGTTCGGATCGATTTTCTGTGCAACGATGAATGCGATCAGCTGTTCTTCCTGCTGTTCGGTCACGTTCTCCTGCATGATGCCTGCCGCCATGCGGACGAGTTTCCGTACCTTGACGCGGTCTTGCAAATCATACTTGTTGACGCCGTTCAGCAGCATTTTAATCCGGTCCTTAATGACCGGATTTTTCATTTTTACTTTTACGCGCTCAACCAGCTCGGGCCGAATGCCAAATTTTGTATAGCTCATCTCCGGTTATAGCACCTCCGTCCAGCTTCAGCGGCCGTCGTTTCAAGCTCCAAGTGCAACGGCTCGCCTTCCAACCTTCCTATAGATGTACTATATGCCGGGAATTCCGCTTTAAAAACTAGTCCAAAAGTTCTCCTTGAAAAAGTTGATCTTTCCGGAGAGCTTCACGGAGCCGCGCATAGGGCGCTTCGGTCCAAAATTCAGCTTTGGCCGTCAGTTCCGCAGCATCGTCGCGCGCCTCTTCCAGCACCGCGAAATCCGCGGCCATGTCGGCCAGCTTGAAATCCGGCACCCCGCTCTGTTTGGTACCGAAGAAGTCGCCTGGCCCCCGCAGCTCCAAATCCCGCCTGGACACCTCGAATCCGTCATCCGTCTCCGTCATGATCTTCATCCGTTCGCGGCCGGTTTCCGACTTCGGATCGGCAATGAGCACGCAATACGACTGATGGCCGCCGCGGCCAACGCGCCCGCGCAGCTGATGCAGCTGCGATAAACCGAAACGATCGGCGTCCATGATGACCATCAGCGTCGCGTTCGGCACATCGACGCCTACTTCCACGACCGTCGTCGCTACGAGAACATGCACTTCATTCGCGCCGAAAGCCCGCATGACCTCGTCCTTCTCCGCAGCCGACAACCTGCCGTGAAGCAGGCCGATTCTCAAATCCGGAAACGCCTGCTGGATTTGAACATGCAGGTCGATGGCGTTCTGTACATCCAGCTTGTCCGACTCCTCGATCAGCGGGCAGATGAAATAACACTGTCTGCCTGCCTCCGCTTCCCGGCGTATGAATCCGAGCACGCGGTCAAGCATGGAATGCTTGACCCAATTCGTCTGGATCGGCTTTCGGCCATGCGGTCTCTCCTTCAGCGTGGAGACATCCAGATCCCCGAACGCCGTAATGGCAAGCGTCCGCGGAATCGGCGTTGCCGTCATCGTCAATACGTCGGGATTCAACCCTTTGCGTCGCAGAACGCTTCGCTGATTAACGCCGAAGCGATGCTGCTCATCCGTTACGACAAGCCCGAGACTGCGGAAGAAGACGCCGTCCTGGATTATGGCCTGCGTGCCGACCACGACGTCGGTCAGCCCCATTTGCAGACCTGCAAGGACTTCGCGCCGTTTCTTCTCAGTCAAACTGCCGGTCAACAGCGACACTTGCAAGCCTATGCTGCCCAGCAGGTTCTGCAAGGAACGGTAATGCTGCTCGGCAAGAATCTCCGTCGGCACCATGAGCGCGCCTTGGTGACCCGCTTTGACAGTCGCAAACAGCGCGATCGCAGCGACGACCGTCTTGCCGGAGCCGACATCCCCCTGCAGCAGTCGATTCATGCAGGCATGCGAGCGCATATCGATCAGAATTTCGTTGACGACCTTCTTCTGCGAATCCGTCAATTCGAAAGGCAGCGTCCGCGAGAATGCTCTGATCGACTCCGCATCGACCACATGGGCGACGCCGTCCATCCGTTTGCGGTTCATGGAGCGGTATGCCTGCAGCTTCAGCTGGAACAAGAACAGCTCCTCGTACACGAGCCGGCGTCTGGCAGCTTGTCCTTGTGCAATGTCGTCGGGCTGATGGATATGCCTCACCGCTTCGCGACGCAGCATAAAATCATACTTGTCCATGAGTTCGACCGGCAGCGTTTCCTCCACCATCGAGCCGTATTGAGCGATCGCTTGCGTGATCGTCTTGCGCATCCACTGCTGCGTTACGCTTCCGCCGACAGAGTAGACGGATTGCAGCGTGCCTGAACGCGCCGTGCCTTTGTCGGGAAACTCCGAGTCCGTCACGGTGATTTGCAGCCGCTTCTGCTCCCATTTCCCCGTCAGGATAATGTCGCGCCCCGGAACGAGCTGCTCCTGCAAGAAGTGGCGGTTGAACCATACCGCCGTCACCAGCACGCCGTCGATCGCAATTTTGCAGGTCAGCCGCGTCTTTGCTCGTCCATACCGCTGCAGCAGCGGATTGCCCATGATTTTGCCTTCTACTGTCGCCTTCTCGCCGTCTTTCGCTTCCCCAAGTGTCCGAATGCGATAATCTTCGTATCGAAACGGAAAATAGTCCAGCAAATCCGCGATCGTATGAACGCCAAAGGCGTGAAGCTCCAGTTCTTTCTGAGCACTCACGCCTTTCATTTGCCGGACGGGTATTTCATCCAGCTTCATCCCCATGACCTCACACCCGTGTAATGAATAATGCCGCAGCTCCGGGACCGGCATGCGTTCCGATAACCGAGCCGATATCCGTTTGCCTGATATGATGTACGTTCAACTGCGCTTGCGCAAGCGCGGCAAGCTCAAGCGCCAGCTCGCGCTTATGCGTCCAGCCCACCGTCATTTCAATCGGATCGTTGCCGAAATCGGCCTTGAACAAATCGATAATGCGCTGCATCGCTTTCTTCGTGCCCCGCACCTTGTCGACCGCGGAAACCTCGCCTTCCTTGTCGAGCTTCAGAATCGGCTTGATGTTCAGAATCGAACCGAAGAGCGCCGCGGCTTTGCCGATCCGGCCGCCCTTCTGCAAATACTCGAGCGTATCGACGAGGAAGTACATTTTCATGTCTTGTTGGATCGCTTCGACCGCTGCCACGATTTCGTCCTTCGACGCTCCGGCATTTGCCATTTCAGCCGCTTTCACGACTTGCATCCCAAGACCGTAGGAAACGGATTTGGAATCGATGACCGTCACGTCGCCGGCCTGCTCCATCATCGTCGAGCCAATAATCGCCGATTGGAACGTACCGCTCAAGACCGCGGCTAGATGAATGGAAATGATCGCGGAATCCGGAAACTTCTTCATCAGCCTCTCGTACGCCTCGGTGAACTCGACAGGAGAAGGCTGCGACGTCGTCGGCAGCGTGCTCGAGGAAGTGAGCCGCTCGTAAAATTGTTCGTTCGAAATCGAAATGCCATCCAGGAAAGAATCTGTCCCGAATATGACCTTTAGCGGGATCATCTCGATGCCCAGCTGCTCTCTGACGCGCTTCGGGATGTCTGCCGTGCTGTCTGTTACGATTTTTATTCCGCCCATCTTCGCACCCCTATTCGACCGCTATTAAGTACGGATACAGCGGCTGGCCGCCTTCGTGGACTTCAAACTCCGCATCCGGGAACATCTCCCTGGCCCAGGCCGTCAATTCAGCCGTATCCGACGCTTTCGCCTGCTCGCCGGTCAATACGGTAACCAACTCGCCGCCGTCCTCCAGCATGCGCCCAAGCAGCTCTCTGCACGTTTCTTGCAGGCTTGGTGCAGCGGTGACGATCGTCTTCTCCATAATTCCGATATAATCGCCTTCATGAATGGAAATGCCGTCAATGGTCGTATTCCGGACCGCATTCGTCACTTGGCCTGACCGCACATGGAGCACGGCCTCGTTCATCGCATGCGTATTGACTTCCGCCGCTTCCTCTTCACGGAAGGCCAGTACGGCAGCCAAGCCCTGCGGAATGTTCTTCGTGCCGATAACGGTTACGTTTCGCCCGCTGAGTTCCGCTGCCTGCCCTGCGGCTAGAATAATATTGCTGTTATTCGGCAGCAAGTAGATGTGCTCCGCCGAGAGTGATTCGATCGCCTTCACGAAATCTTCCGTCGACGGGTTCATCGTCTGCCCGCCGGTCAATACGACGTCTACATTGTTGTCGAGGAAGATCGATCGAATGCCTTCTCCCATTGCAACCGCAATGAGGCCGAACGGCGCCCATTCATGAGCCTGTTCAGCGGACAACGCATCCGCAGGCGTACCCGTCAGCACTTCGGAGACAGCCAAGCCGAGCGCGGCTTCTTCGACGACTGCCGTTTCCGGAAGCACTTCTACCGATCCGGATTGAATACCGCTCGTAACCGCTGCGCTCTCTTCTTCATGCAGCAGATCGCGGTGCTGCTCGCGCATGTTCAAAATATGAATTTCCGTCAGCTCGCCGTACGGAAGCGCATAGTTGAGCACGTCGCCCGGCTTGCGCGTATGCACATGAACTTTAATGATATCATCGTCCACAATGACGAGAATGGAATCCCCGTCCCTGCTCAGCATGCCTTTGAACAGCGCCTCGTCGAAACGCAGGCCCGTGCGGCCCGTCTGCTTACGGTTGATGAAAAACTCCATATCGTACAAAAACTCGATATGTTCCGTTTCGATTTTGGATTGCGCGCTGGCATGCTGGAAAGCCGTCGGACGCGGCGGCGCGGCAACCGGAGGTTTTCCGGCAGCCGGAACACGGAAAGGCATAGCCGCTTCCGAGCCGATCGGTTGATCATTCGAGCCTCCGAGTTCCTGGGCGATGCTGCTCAGGAAGCCTTCGTAAATACAGACGAGACCTTGCCCGCCGGAATCGACGACGCCGACTTGTTTCAGTACCGGCAGCAGATCAGGCGTGCGAGCCAGCGACTCTTGGGCTCTAGTGTGGATCTCCTGCAGGAGCTGAACGATATCGTTATTGCGCTTCGCAAACGTTACGGCATGCCTAGCCGTGTCTTTGGCCACTGTCAGTATAGTGCCTTCGACCGGCTTCACAACCGCTTTGTATGCCAAATCGACGCCATTCTGCAAAGCCGCAGCAAACTGCTGCGCATCGATTTGCTCTTGGGCGGCGATGCTCTTGGAGAAGCCTCTGAACAGCTGGGACAAGATAACGCCGGAATTGCCCCGCGCACCCATCAGCAGGCCTTTAGAAAGCGCTTCCGCAACTTTGCCCACTGCAGGATTCGGATATTTTTGAAGTTCGCGCTTGCCCGAGGTCATCGTCAAATTCATATTGGATCCCGTATCTCCGTCCGGAACCGGGAATACATTCAGAGCGTTTATGCGCGCTTCGTTTTGGTGCAGATTGTCCGCTCCGCTCAGGACCATGCTCATAAAATCCGAGCCGTTAATAAAGCGTTTAATCAAGCGTGATTACCCCTTCCTACCGAGATACCCGTACGCCTTGGACAAAAATATTGACAACGTCTACCTTAACGCCGACAACCTCGTTCATCACATATTTCACTTTCGACTGAATGTTATGTGCGACTTCGGAAATTTTTGTGCCGTAGCTAACGATGATGTATAAATCTATGTGTAAGAAATCGTTCTCTCGGTGGACTTCTACACCGCGCGACAGATTATCTCGACCCAGCAGCTCGGCTATGCCGTCTTTGAGCTGCTTTCTTGAAGCCATGCCTACCAGTCCATAACAATCCATCGCTGCTGAACCGGCAAGGACGGAAATCACATGATCGGTTATAAATACGTTTCCGAATTCGGAATTAATCTGCACAGGCATGGAAAACCACTCCTTCACCGTTTTATTATGGACTAAACCACATTGTACTATAAATTTGAACGATTTTGAAGTCCAGCCCCCCATTCTCGACTCTTTTCTTCATTTTTTAAGCTGTAGAGGGCAGAAACGAATGTTGACAAGCGCTTGTAGAAAGCCAATACTTGTGCTATTATATTGGAGTCTGTTTGTTTGCAGTGATTCTTTAAGGGAGGTGTATTCCATGTCTCGCAAATGTTTCGTTACGGGCAAAGGCCCTGGCGTAGGTAACAACGTTTCGCACGCTAACAACAAAACCCGCCGCTCTTGGGGCGTTAACGTTCAGAAAGTTAGAATCCTAGTTAACGGCAAGCCAAAACGCGTTTATGTCAGCACTCGTGCTCTTAAATCCGGTCTTGTTACACGTGTATAGTGGCATAAAGCCATGAACAAAAAGCACCTGATCCATATCAGGTGCTTTTTTGCATGTCTAAACGCGAAAGCTCCGCCGCCACTTACGGTTCTTTCGCGCTCAGATTCCCGCATGCTCAGGGCCGTTCCAGGGGCTGCCGTTCGGAGCGCCGCCGTTAGCTCTTCTGAAACGTATTTAGAATCGCCTTCACAAAGCCACCTAAAAACTTCGGCAGCTTGATTGTGTAAAATTTCATGCTCCACCCCTCCTAAGGTTTTGCTGGCACTGCACTGAAAGAGCATCTGCAGGCAGAATACAAGCTGTCGTTGCCTCGCATGAGCAAGGATAGCCTTGGCGCAACTCGCCCTGACAGCAGGTGATAAACATCCGTAACAGTTCCCCGCCTTCAAGTAAGTTCCCACAAAAAAAGGCTACAAGAACGTTCGTTCATGTAACCATCCTATGCGCCCGAAGACTGTCCTATTCCAACCCGGAGGACTTGGCTTTAGCCGATGCCCTGTCAGTGAACCCTTCTAAGGAGCGGTTTTTGCAGCCGTTACGGCTGCATAGATAAAGACGGAAATAAGAAAAAACAGCAGCGCGAGCACGACAAACGCAATGCGCGAGCGGATCGACGAGACCCGCTTGAAGTAATGGATCGCGATGAGTACGGCAAGCAAGGAGAACGCCAGGTTCGCCATGCCCTTCATAATCGTGAACACGAACAAAAAGATGCCGCACCCGGCGCTGTACAGGAACAGCAGGAATGCTTTCTTCAGACGCTCACCCATGCGAAACGCCCCTTAACGCAGTGCAGCGATGGCCGCCGCGCGATCCCGTTCGGTAAACACGGCATTGCCTGCTACGAAGACGTCGCTTCCCGCTTCCCTGACGAGCGGAGCCGTATCGGCGTTAATGCCGCCGTCGACCTGAATGAGCATGTCGCCGCGTCCGCGCGCCGTCAGCAGCTCGCGCAGCTGGCGAATCTTGTTCAGCGATTGCGGGATGAACTTCTGGCCGCCGAAGCCGGGATTGACCGTCATGATCAATACCATGTCGATATCGTCGATGACGTTCTCCAATACATGGATCGGCGTAGCCGGATTCAGCGCTACGCCCGCAGGCAGACCGGCTTCTTTGATTTGATGGATGACGCGGTGCAAATGGACGCAGGCCTCTGCATGAACGGTAATTCGATCCGCTCCCGCCGCGACGTAATTCGGAATGTGCAGCTCCGGCTGCTCGATCATGAGATGGACGTCGAATACGAGCTTCGTTGCCGGCCTCACGGCTTGGATAATCATTGGGCCAAAAGTCAGCGTCGGCACGAAATGGCCGTCCATGACGTCGATATGAATCCAATCCGCTCCGGCACGTTCCACGTCTTTGATTTCTTCTGCGAGTGCCGCGAAGTTCGCGGACAGGATCGATGGTGCTATGATAGACATGTCAGTACCTCCGCTTTTTCTCTTTCATCTCTGCCATGAACAGCACGTAATTGGCGTGCCGGCTTGGCGAGACTTCTCCTCTTTCCAAAGCTTCCAGCACTGCGCATTCCGGCTCATGGATATGCGTGCAGCCCCGGAACTTGCACGAGGAGGACCGCTCCCTCATTTCTTTGAAACAGCTGCCTAGTTCTTCGATGCCGAGCTCGGTGAAATCCAGCTGGCTGAACCCCGGGGTATCCGCCACGAAGCCGCCGCCGATATCGATCAGCTCGACATGGCGCGTCGTATGCTTGCCGCGTCCCAGCCGGTTGCTGATCGCGTTCGTTTCGAGCGTAAGCCCCGGAACGAGCGCATTCAGCAGCGAAGATTTCCCAACGCCGGATTGCCCGGCGAACACCGCCAAATGCCCCTGAAGCCGTTCCTTGAGCTCGGCAGTGCCCTCTCCTCGCTTCGAGCTGGTTCCGATCACTTCATAGCCGATGGGCTCGTAAACGCGCCGCACGTCGCGAATCGCCTGCGCCGCTTCTTCCGTTTCCACGCCGTTCTCGGCTAAATCCTGTTTACTTAGACATAAGACGGCCGGGATCCCGGCATGCTCGATATGAACGAGAAACTTGTCGAGCAGTTGTAAATTCAATGCCGGCTCCGTTACGGAGAACACCAATACGGCCAGATCCACGTTCGCCACCGGCGGACGAATCAATTCGGACGAGCGCGGCTTGATTGCATTCACCGCGCCTTCCCCGTTCTCCGTCTCTTCGAAATCGACGATATCGCCGACAAGCGGCGATTCGCCGCGCTTCTTGAAGATCCCTCTTGCCCGGCATTGAATGTCGCTGCCGCTTCCGGAAGGATTCGCGGCAGGGCGTACATAATAATACCCGCTCAGCGCTTTAACGATTCTTCCGGATTGCTCTTCTTTATTGCTCGACGGTTGCGTCTGTTCCTCCATCTGTTCCTGTTCCTGTGTTTGTTCCTTGATCTGTGCCCGTGTTTGTCGGCGAGTTTGTGGTTGTGTTCGTACTGCCATTCGTTGGATTCTCCTCGGCTTGAGCTGGCTGGTCGGCGGGCGGCTCATCTTGGCCAGGCACCGTTTCCGGCGGCGAGTCAGCTCCCGATTTCACATCTTCGTACGTCTTCGAGAACGAGTCGACGACTTGCTTATCCCTCATGATCGTCACCGTGGCTTCCGTGTTCGGCGCCAGCGTTACGTTGACGGAGAACGGCTGGGTGTCTTTGATATTGCGCTTGCCCCATTCGATTTTCTCGCCGGTCGCGTCGGTATAATAGATTCGGATCTCGCTCGTTTTTCCTGCTTTCGCCGGAGATATGAGCATATTGAACGTGTATTCGAGCGCATCTTCCGGCAAGCCGGAGCTGATCGTAAGCGTGATCGGCGCGCCTTTCGCGACTTCCGCGTCCGGATCATACGGATATTGGGCAAGGACGGTACCTTTCGGCTTATAGCTCTTCTCGTAGACGATGTCGTCTTCGTTCACCGTCAGTCCCAAAGAGCGAAGCTGCGAGATCGCCGCGCTTTGCATCTTGTCGATGACCTTCGGCATTTTGAACGTTTCTTTGCCTTGGCTGACGGTCAGCTTGAATGATGCTTTCTTCGGATCGAACTCTTCGCCGGCAGCCGGCGTCTGTTCGAGAATCGTGCCGGGCGCTTCGTCGCTGTAGATCTCTTCTTTGGCAATATTGTCCTTGCTCACGCCAAGTCCGACGAGCTCGGCTTCCACATCTTCGTACAACTTGCCTAGATAGTTGGAAGCCGTCGCCATCTTCGGTCCCGTGCTGACGTACAGTTTAATGAACGCGCCGACCTTCACGCGCTGGTTCGGCTTCGACTGCTCGTACACGATGTCCTTGGCGACGCCTTCTTTGTCCGTTCTAATGGTCGGTTCCTCGACCTTCAGCCCGGCCTGCTCAAGCGCGGTGCGGGCATCGGTCTCCGTCATGTTGACGACATTCGGCACTTCGACCTCTTTGATGTCGAACCAGCCGAGTACGGTCATCGCGCCCCAATAAACAAGTACGATAATGATCAGCGTGGAAGCGACGGTTACGACGGGCTTCACCCATTTACGCTTGCGCTTGTCCTCCATGCCGCTGGCATCCCAGCGGTCGTCCTTACCTTCGGGCGCATCCGGCCGCGCCGCGGCCGTCGTGGCCATTTGCCGATCCGGGACCGCCCGTTCGCGTTCCTGTCGTTCGCGTTCCGGTCGATCGGCGGCAGTCGCGTGATCGGATTTGGCCGATATCGCGGAGGCTGCCAGCGTATCCGAAATGCTGCCGCGGATGGCGGGCATGACACGCGTCTCGTCGAAATCGGGATGGCCGAACTCGATCTTCGGCTCGCGCAGCCGCTCGGGCTGCAAGCACGTTTCGAGGTCGCGCAGCATCTCGGATGCCGAACGATACCGCTCGTTCTGATTTTTGCGCATCGCCTTCAAGATTACGTTCTCGACGCTCTGCGGTATGTACGGATTGAGCTCGCGCGGTTCTTCGAAATTCTCCTGCAAATGCTTCAGCGCGACGCTGATCGGGCTTTCGCCGAGGAACGGCAGCTTGCCTGTCAGCATCTGATAGAGCACAATGCCAAGCGAATACAAGTCCGACTTTTCGCCGGTCACGGATCCTTTGGCATGCTCGGGCGAGAAATAATGAACCGAGCCGACCATGGAACCGGTTTGCGTGATGGTAGACGACGTTACGGCGCGGGCGATGCCGAAATCCGTAACTTTCACGCGTCCGTTCTTGCCGATAAGTATATTATGAGGCTTAATGTCGCGATGGATGATTTGGTTATGATGCGCGTGCTCCAAGGCATCGCAAATTTGAATCGCGATCCGAACAGCTTCTTCCGCTTGAAGCGGCGCGCGTTCTTTGATGATTTCATTCAGATTGTTGCCTTCGACGTATTCCATGACGATGTAATGCGTATCATCCTCTTGACCTACATCATAGATACTGACGACGTTCGGATGCGAAAGGGCAGCCGCCGACTGCGCTTCCCGTCTGAAACGCCGAATAAATTCCTCGTCATGCACGAATTGCTGGCGAAGCACTTTAACGGCGACGAAACGGTTCAACAATACGTCATGGGCTTTGTAAACAAGCGCCATGCCGCCTCCGCCGACGCGCGTTATAATTTCATATCTTCCGCCAAGCTCATGTCCTATCATGTCGATCACCCCTCAAGCTCTGTGTCTTCGGCATGATGCAGCAGCACGACGGTCACATTATCGTCTCCGCCCGCCTGGAGCGCAAGCTGGACGAGCCTGTCCGCTTTCTGTTCCAAGTCAAGCTCATTCTGCTGCAGCGTTTCGATAATCGCCGCAGCGTCGATCATACTGGACAGCCCGTCGCTGCAAATGAGAATCAGGTCGTCCTTCAGCCAAGAAATCCCTCTGACATCGACCTCGACTTGCGGGTCTGTGCCCAGCGCCCGCGTCAGGACGTTCCTGCGCGGATGCTTGGCTGCTTCCTCCGGCGTAATTTGCCCGGATTTCACCAGCTCATTTACAAGCGTATGGTCTTCCGTCAGCTGCGTAAGGACGCCGTCGCGCCATTGATAGGCCCGGCTGTCCCCGATATGACCGAGAACGCCATTCTCATTCGTCAGCAGCGCGGCCACGACCGTCGTGCCCATATTGTGGTACTGCTCATTATTGGATGCCGTGTCGAAAACAACTTCATTAGCCTGCAGAATCGCCTGGCTAATCAGCGTCTTGCGTTCCTCCAGCGTCATAGCCGCCGTGGAGCCTTGCAGCGCTTCGCGAAACGTATCGACGGCCAGCTTGCTTGCCACGTCGCCCGCCTGATGGCCGCCCATACCGTCGGCGACGATTGCAACGACAAGACCAGGCTCCAGCTCGCCGCACCAGCCCTGGTCTTCATTTAAGAGTCGAATTCTTCCGATATCACTTCGCAAAGCCATTTTCAAAACTGATCACCCCGCCGTAGACTCCATATGTTTAGCACGTAGTTGTCCGCAAGCCGCTGCAATGTCATGTCCCTGTTCTCTGCGGATCGTCGCATTGATTTTGTTTTTCTCCAGAATACGATGGAACTCGAAAATCTGCTCGCGCGGCGTGCGTACGTAATCCCGCTCCGGCACGTGATTGACCGGAATCAAGTTGACGTGGCACAGCATGCCTTTCAGCACTTTCGCCAGTTCTTCCGCATGTTCGCTCTGGTCGTTCACGCCGCCGATCAAGGCGTATTCGAACGTGATGCGACGCCCGGTCTTCGCGATGTAATTCCGGCATGCTTCCATCACTTCCTCGAACGGGAAGCGGCGGTTGACCGGCATGAGCTTGGAGCGGAGCTTGTCGTTCGGCGCATGGATCGAAATCGCCAGGTTGATCTGCGTGTTCTCTTCGGCGAATTTGTACATGCTCGGCACGATGCCGCTCGTGGACACCGTAATATGGCGCTGGCCGATATTCAGTCCCTTCTCATGGATCATGAGACGAAGGAACGTCATGGTCGCGTCATAATTCTCGAACGGTTCGCCGGAGCCCATGATGACGATGCTGGATACGCGCTCGTTCGTTGCATCCAGCATTTGCTGGGCGACGACGACCTGCGCGACGATCTCGCCTGCGGTCAGATTGCGTTTCAGGCCGCCAAGCGTGGAAGCGCAGAACGTACAGCCGATCCGGCAGCCTACTTGCGTCGTTACGCAAATGCTGTTGCCATAGCTGTGCCGCATAATAACGGTTTCGATCGCATGGTTGTCGTGAAGGCCGAACAGAAATTTCACTGTGCCGTCCTTTGACTCGAAGCGGGTGATTTCAGTCAGGGTGACGAATTGAAAATGGTCTTGAAGCTTTTGCCGAAGCGGCTTGGACAAGTTGCTCATCTCTTCGAAGTTCTTCACGCGCTTGACGTAAAGCCATTCGAATAGCTGCGTGCCCCGGAATGCGGACTCGCCGTTGTCTTTCATCCAATCTTGGATCTGCTCCAGCGTATAGTCGTAGATGAACGGTTTCATCGGTTAAACACCTGTTTCTCTGCATAATGTTTTCATGGCATCCCTGCAAGGGGCACTGCCATCGTTATTTTACCACAAACGCCCATAACAGGCCACTTTAGAGCTGTCATGGGCGTTGCGCTCTCGTGCTTTACGATGCAAACTTACAAACGTTTCAGGCGGGCAATGAAAAATCCGTCACTGCCGAAATGCTGCGGCAGCAGCTGCACCATGCCGCCGAAGCTTTCGCCGACGATTCCGTTCGCCCGCAGCGGCTGGAGCACGCGCTCGGGCCATTCGGCATCCAGCTTAAAGGATTCGTTGCTTGATAGAAATTTCAGTACCTGCTGCTCATTTTCTTCCTGCTCGATCGTGCAGGTGCTGTAGACGAGCACGCCTCCGGGACGCACCAGCTTCGCGGCTTCGTCCATCAGCTTCGCCTGAAGATCCGCGATCGCCGCGACATCCGCTTCGGATTTCGTCCATTTGATTTCCGGTTTACGGCGAATGACGCCGAAGCCCGAGCACGGCGCGTCCAGCAGCACAAGATCAAAGCTGTCCGGTTCGAATCGCTCCGATAAGGTGCCCGCGTCCCCGACGACCGTATGAACAGTGCGCAACCCGAGGCGCGCGGCGTGCTCGTCGATTAGCAGCTGCTTATGCGGATGGACGTCGTTCGCGACGACTTGTCCGCGGTCGCCCATCAGTTCGGCGAGATGCGTCGTCTTCCCTCCAGGCGCGGCGCAGCAATCCAGCACCTTCATGCCGGACTCCGGCGCGCAGACATCCGCGACCAGCATGGAGCTCTCGTCCTGCAGCGTCCACCAGCCGTCCCGATAGCCGTCCGACTGGGCAAGATTGCCGCCGCCGCTTACGACGACGCCTTCCGCCGCAAGCGCGGAAGGCTGCGCTTCGAAGCCCGAGTCCGCCAGCAGTTGCATCGCTTTATCCCGCGACAGCTTGAGCGGGTTGATACGGAGGCTGCTATGCGGTCGTTCGTTGCCGGCCGCGCAGATTCGCTCTGCCGTTTCTTCCCCGTAGGCAGCGATCCAGCGCTTCACCAGCCAATCCGGATACGAATGCGTAATGCCGATGCGCTGGACGGGATTCGCCTGCTCGACTGGTTCTTTCAGTTCAGCCAGATTGCGCTCCATATTACGCAGCACGCCGTTGACCATGCCGGAAATTCCGCTGTGACCGCGGCGTTTAGCGATGACTACCGCCTCGTTCACGGCCGCGTGCGGCGGAACCCGGTCGAGCATAAGCAACTGATACGCGCTCATCCGCAGCAGCGCCAATACCCATGGATCCAGCTTGCGGAACCCTTTCGTAATGAGCGCTTGCAGCCGGTCGTCGAGCAGCCGCTGATGTTGAATGGTCCCATATACGAGCTCCGTCGCAAGTCCGGCATCCGGGCGCGAGAGGCCGGCGTCTTCCAGCGCGCGGTTCAACTGCAGATTGCTGTATGCTCCTGATTCCGCAACGCGAACCAGCGTTTCAAGCGCAACCTCGCGGGCTGTCTTGCGCCGCGGTTGCGGTTTATTGGCAGGCGCAGGCTTGGTTCCGGGACGCTGCCCGTTTCTCATGCCTGGACGATTGCCGCCTGACGGCTTGCTGCCCGGAGATTTGCCGCCCGGAGACTTGCCGTCTGAGCGCTTGCTGCCCAGCGTCTTTCCCGCGCCGCGTTGATCCGGCCTGCCGTTATTTTTATCTATAGTCTTGCCGCTTTTGGTAGCTTGAGCATTGGTAGCTTGAGCTTTGCCGGCTTGTCCATCGGCAGATGCCGTATCGCCGCTCCGCGGAGCTAGCGGTATGCCTCTACGGACTTGTCCGAACGCAGACGGCGTTTTGCCGTCGCCCATGCTCACGCTTCACCCCCGGCGCCAAAAGCAGAGCCCGGTGTCATCCGTGCGCCTTTCAGCCATTCGGCGGCGTTCATCGCTTTCTTGCCGGCCGGTTGGATGACCGTCAACAGCAGCGCATCTTCGCCCGTCTGTACGAGAATGCCGTCGTCGGATACAGCCAGCACCGTTCCCGGTTCGGCGGCGGATGCGCCGCGCTTCACCGCCGTGCATCCCCATACCTTGAACGGCTCGCCATTCCAGATCGTAAACCCGCCCGCCATCGGCGAAAGACCGCGCACTTGATTATAAATGCTGCGCGCCGGACGGCTCCAATCGATTCGCTCGTCGTCGCGCGTCAGGTTAGGCGCGTACGTCGCTTCATCGTTATTTTGAGGCGTCGCCTTCACGGTCTCCGCTTCGATGGCCGGCAGCGTTTCAGACAGCAGCTTCGCGCCTGCCGCGGTCAATTTCTCGAACAACGTGCCGGATGTATCGGTATCCGAAATCGGAACTTCCACCACGCTGATCATGTCGCCGGTGTCTAGACCGACCGCCATATACATGATCGTCACGCCGGTTACCGTTTCGCCATTGATGATCGCGCGTTGAATCGGCGCCCCGCCGCGGTAGCTCGGCAGCAGCGAACCATGAACGTTAATGCAGCCAAGCCGAGGGACGTCCAGCACTGCTTTAGGCAGAATTTGGCCGTATGCGGCCGTCACGATAAGATCAGGCTTGAGCTCGGCGATTCGGGCTACCGTTTCCGAGCCGCGCAGCCGTTCCGGCTGTTCGACCGGCAAACCGCGAAGAAGCGCCGCTTCCTTGACCGGAGGCGGCGTCAACGTTTTTTTGCGGCCCTTCGGCCGATCGGGCTGCGTCACGACCAGTTCAACGGTATGTCCCGCATCAAGGATAGCTTCTAAGGACGAAACCGCGAAATCCGGCGTTCCCATAAATACAATGCGCATCAATTACTCTCCGTCCGTACGTGGGCGCTTGCTGACGTCGTAGATGGATTCCGCGATATCGGTAAACAGCACCCCGTTCAAATGATCGACTTCATGTTGGAACGCGCGGGCCATGAATTCGCTTGCTTCAATCTCGATTGGCGCGCCGTTGCGGTCAAAGCCCTTTACTTTAACGTGCAGCGCGCGGCGAACGTCGCCGTTCAGCTTCGCGATGCTGAGGCAGCCTTCCGGACCGAGCTGCTCGCCCGACGACTCCACGATTTCGGGATTTACCATTTCGATCAATCCGGTGTCGTCCCCTACATCCACGACGATGACGCGCTTGGAGATACCGACCTGAGGCGCGGCCAAGCCGACGCCTTCCGCGTCGTACATCGTTTCTGCCATATCGTTCAGCAATTTATGCAAATTGGAATTGAATTTCGTCACTTCTGCCGCACGTTCGCGAAGAACCGGATCCGGATCCTGCACGATTAATCGAATTGCCATATAAAATCGACCTCCCAGTCATAGCTGTCCATTGAAATTGTTTATAAAATGACTTGCGGATCCACATCCACGCTCATGGTCACCGGAGGCTGCCCATTGCTTCCCGAAAGCAGCGATATCGCTTGCTTCAACAGGTCCGCAGCGCCGACGTTTCCCCGATATTTTATCATACATTGAAAACGATAGCGATCTTTCATGCGGGGGATCGGCGAGGCGACCGGCCCTAAAATATCGATGAAACGGCTGCCGTCTCCGTCGTCGGAGCTCTTGATGCCGGCTGCCCTCGCCAGGTCCCGAAGCGTCGAAGCGAGCTTCTCTCCTTCCGAGATCAACAGGGCGAGCTGCTCATGCGACAGCGTCACGAGGATAAGCCGGCAAAATGGCGGATACGCCATAAATCTGCGGTGCTTCAGTTCCTCCTGCACGAAGGCCGAATAGTCGTGGTGCTGTGCGCTCGTGATGGCGTAATGCTCGGGATTGTACGTCTGCACGATGACTTCTCCCGGCAATTCGTGCCGGCCGGCGCGTCCCGCGACCTGCGTGAGCAGCTGAAACGTCTTCTCCGCCGCCCGGAAATCAGGCAGGTGCAAGGAAGTATCCGCGGCAATAACGCCTACTAACGTAACATATGGAAAATCGAGACCCTTGGCGACCATCTGGGTGCCGAGCAGCACGTCCGCCTGCCTGTCGCCGAACATGGTCAGCCATTTCTCGTGAGAGCCTTTCTCCGTCGTCGTATCCACGTCCATCCGAATGACGCGAATGCCCGGGAACAGCTTGGCCAGCTCTTCTTCCACCCGCTGCGTGCCGGTTCCGAAGAAGCGAATATGCTCGCTTTCGCAGGACGGGCATTTCTCCGGCGCTTGCTCGGAATGACCGCAATAATGGCAGCGAAGCACCTTCGATTTCTGGTGATACGTCAGCGAAATGTCGCAGTGCGGGCATTGCGCCGTATAGCCGCAGGAGCGGCACATCACGAACGTCGAATACCCGCGCCGGTTGAGCAGCAGCACGGACTGCTCGCCGCGCTCGAGGCGCAGAAGCAGCGCTTCGTGCAATTGCCGGCTGAACATCGAGCGGTTGCCGCCCTTTAATTCATCGCGCATGTCGATCAAATGCACCTTCGGCAGCGGCCGCCCGGCTACCCGTTCCGGCATCGGCAGGAGCGTCGCCCCTCGTTTGGCCGAACTGCTTGCGCCCGCCTGGCTTTCTTGCTGGCTGCGCGATGCCGAGGCTGCCGCGAACGATTCCAGCGACGGTGTCGCCGAGCCGAGAATGACGATCGCATGATGCTGCTTCGCGCGCTGCACGGCAACGTCCCGCGCATGGTACTTGGGGCTTTCTTCTTGCTTATACGACGATTCATGCTCTTCGTCGATGATAATCAGTCCTACCCGCTTGAATGGCGCAAACACGGCAGATCTCGCCCCGACGACGACCTCTGCCCGCCCTTCACGGATTTTACGCCATTCGTCGTAGCGTTCTCCGTTGGAGAGCCGGCTGTGCATGACAGCGACGGCATCGCCGAAGCGGCCCTTGAATCGCTCCACCATTTGCGGCGTAAGCGCGATCTCCGGCACGAGTACGATCGCTTGCCGTTCATCCTCCAAGCAGCGGGCGATGGCCTGCAAGTATACTTCCGTCTTTCCGCTTCCCGTTACGCCGTGCAGCAAGAAGACGCGAGAAGCTTCATTGTCGAGCGTCTCGGCGATTTCGTCGTAGACCGCTTGCTGCCCTTCGGTCAAAGGCAGCGGTTCCGTTCGCTTGAACCCGCGGCCGGCGTAAGGATCGCGCCGCTGTTCCGTTTCGCGGATCGAGAGCCAGCCTTTCTCGGCCGCCCCGCGGATGGTCCCCGTCGTCGTCGACAACGCCTGCGCGAGCGCAGCCAGCGAAATCGGCTCCGGGTTCTCCAGCATGTAACGCGCCGCTTCCTGCTGCTTCGCGGCCCGCGACGAAGAGGCTGCCAGCTCCGCCAGCACGGCGGCTTCATTCTCCGGCGGGAATACCGTTAATACTTTGCGGACTTTCAGCCGATCGCGGATCGATACTTCTTCTAGCAGCGTTCCGCGCTGTATGGCAGCTTTAATACCCGCGGCAGCACCGGGAAATCGTTCCTGGAGCAGTGCTAGACGGACTTCTCCGTGCTGCCGTATGTATTGAAACCAAGGTTCGGCGTCTTCCAAAAGCAGGCCTGCCTCGTCCTCCAGCGCTTCCTCCGACAGCGTGACGACGGAATCCGCTTTGCCTTTCAACGCGGCAGGAATCATCACCTGCAATGCCGTCGTCCACGGACAGCAATATTTTTCGCTGATCCATTGCGCCAATTCCACAAGATCGGGCGATAGCGGAGGTATATGGTCCAGCAGCTCCGCGATTGGCTTCAGACGCTTGACGTCGATGTCCGCGAACGGAGCGATGCCGATGACGAAACCTTGCAGGACGCGTCCGCCGAAAGGAACGCCAACGCGGCTGCCTATTTCCACCCAGCCTTCCATTTCTGCCGGAATGCTATAGTCAAACGGCCGATCCGTCGCGCGGGTCGGCACATCCACGATCACTCTAGCGATCATTCGGCGGCCTCCCCAGCCGCTTTCGTCCGCATCCGCTGCACGATCCGCTCGAGCAGACGCTCTGCTACTTCCCGCTTGGGGAGCTGCGGCAGCGATTCGATCAACCCTTCCTCGCCGAACACCTGCACGACGTTCGTATCCACGTTAAACCCGGCGCCTTCCTCAGAAACGTCGTTCGCGACGAGAAGATCGCAGTTCTTGCGGGCAAGCTTGCTCATCGCATATTCAGCCACTCGTTCCGTCTCCGCGGCAAAGCCGACGAGGAATTGATGCGTCTTGCGCTCGCCGAGCGTCTTCAAAATATCGGTCGTCCGTTCCAGCTCGAGAACGAGCTTCTCTTCGTTCTTCTTGATCTTCGTCGGCGCTTGCGAGACTGGCCGATAATCGGCTACCGCTGCCGCTTTGATGACGAGATCCGCGGAGTCGTAACGTTCGAGAACAGCCTGAAGCATTTCCTGGGCGGATTCCACGCGTATGAGCTTGACGCCTTCGATCGGAGGAGCGGTCGTGCGAGCCGCGATCAGCGTCACGTCCGCCCCTCGGTTCGCGGCGGCTTCCGCCAATGCAAAGCCCATTTTGCCGGAGGAGTCGTTCGTCAAGAAGCGCACGGGATCGAGCCGCTCCACGGTACCGCCCGCGGTGACGATGACGGATTTACCGGCAAGCTCCGTACGCGATGCAAACCATTGCTGAACGGCGAAGACGATCTCTTCGGGCTCCGCCAAGCGGCCTTTGCCGACATAGCCGCATGCGAGAAGCCCGGTTCCCGGTTCGACGAAGCGAACGCCCCGCTCGGCCAACAACGCCATATTCCGTTGAACCGCCGGATGCGCGTACATATGCACGTTCATCGCGGGCGCTACGATCACCGGCGCCGTCGCCGCGAGCAGCGTCGTACTCAGAAAGTCGTCCGCGAGCCCGTTCGCCATCTTCCCCAGAATGTTCGCGGTCGCCGGTGCGATAAGCACGAGATCCGCACTGTCGGCGGCATCGATATGCGCCACGACGGACGGATCGAATTCGTCGAACGTATCCAAATAAACGTGATGGCGGGACAAAATCTGAAGCGTCATCGGCGTGATGAACTTCGTCGCCGAATCCGTCATGACGACCCGCACCTGCGCCCCGGCTTGCGACAACCGGCTGCAAATCGTCGCCGCTTTATATGCAGCGATACCGCCCGAGATTCCAAGAAGAATGGTTTTGCCTTGAAGCATGGAAATCTCTCCTCTCTCTTTAACACGGCCCTGTGAACTTGTCCGAAACGGTCCGGCGCCGTCCGTCAGCCTTGCGCCGCATCCAAGTTTCAGGTTAAAAAAATAACAACCGCAAGGGTTGTTATTCTCGACCATCATTTCATTCGTCTTTCTTGTTCAGCGTGCTCTCAACCACGAGAATGTCCTGGTAGATTTCTTCCAGCGCTACGCCAACGTATTTATGCGATTTCGGATTCCGAATTTCGCTCTTGCTTCCGTCCCGAAGTTTGCGCGCACGACGCGAGGCTGCGACAACTAGCGAATACTTGCTGTCTACTTTCTTCATCATTTCATCGATCGATGGATACAACAATGTTCTTTCACCTCACTCATGCTTTCTCGGAAGCTTCCTTCACTTCTTCGAGTTCTTCAATAAACCGGTCTTTACGGCAATGCTCCGCAACGATAATGCTTTGAATGCGGTGGCATGCGGCATCGATCTGGTCGTTGACGACGGCATAATCGTAGTAACGAATCAAATTCATCTCTTCCACGGCCACGTTCATGCGATGGTCGATAATATCGGCATTCTCCGTACCGCGCCCCGTAATGCGTTGTTTAAGCACGTCAAGAGACGGCGGCACCAAGAAAATGAACACGCCTTGCGGGAACTTCTCTTTTACTTTGAGCGCGCCCTGCACTTCGATTTCAAGAATGATATCCTTGCCCGAAGCAAGCGTACGCTCTACGAAATCACGGGGCGTTCCGTAGTAATTGCCTACGTATTCCGCATGCTCGAGCAGCGCATCGCGCGCGATCATATCTTGAAACTGTTCTCTTGTCTTGAAAAAATAATTGATTCCGTCGATTTCTCCTTGACGAGGCAAGCGCGTCGTTGCCGATACGGAATAAACCAACTCGTTCTGTTTATGCCGAAGCTCGGAACATACCGTTCCTTTACCTACGCCCGAAGGACCGGACAATACAATTAACAATCCTCTGTTCATATGACTCCCCGTTACTATTCGTCGTGATCGTCATCCTTGGTCGATAGACGATGCGCAACCGTTTCCGGCTGAACCGCTGATAAAATGACATGATCGCTGTCCGTGATAATGACGGCCCTCGTACGGCGGCCATAAGTCGCGTCGATCAGCATATGCCGGTCGCGCGCTTCTTGAATGATCCGTTTGATAGGCGCCGATTCCGGGCTGACGATTGAAATGATCCGATTCGCGGAAACGATATTTCCGAAACCGATATTAATGAGCTTAATGGCCATGTTTATGTTCCCCTCCGGTATCTCTCGTGCATCTGTATGAATAGCACACGATGTATAGATAAGCGCAAGAATGATAAAATCTGCGTGGCAGAATATTGCACTATTCTTGACGAAAAAAGTCCGGAGCATACGTTACGACAGCCGTTCCCTACCTGCGCTGGCAAAGACTACGAGTCCTTTATTCTAACGCATCGGGAGCGGCATGGCAAGTGCATCCAATGTCTATATTAATCCATTTTCATTGGACGAACAAGTGTTAAAGCGCAAACGGGAGGAAAAACGGGGTTACTTGGTTAAACTGCCCGTTTTTCGCCAAACGTAATCCGTCAATTTCACCGTCATATCGTAGAACATGAACGGCGTAATGAGATAGATGCCTTTGAAATGGTCCATCGCCGTATCCAGCAGTTCTTCCGCGATGCGAACGCCTTCGGCGCGGCCCGCTTCCCCTTCGAGTCCGGCCATCCGTTTGCGGACTTCATCCGACAGCTGAATGCCAGGCACCTCGTTGTGAAGATATTCCGCATTCCTGCCGCTAGCAAGCGGCATAATGCCGATGAAGATCGGAACCTGCAGATGCTTCGTCGCTTCCGCGATGCGGATGATCAGTTCTCTATCGTAAACCGGCTGCGTCATGATGTAATCGGCGCCCGTATCGATTTTCTTCTCCAGCCGCGCGATTGCTTTATCTAGATATTTCACGTTCGGGTTGAAAGCAGCTCCCGTAATGAAATTCGCCTTTTGCTTCAGCGGTTTGCCCGAGAACGCCACGCCTTCGTTCAACTGCTTGATCATCCGGATCATTTCGAATGACGTCAAGTCGTAAACGGAGCTGGAATCCGGCAGATCTCCGAATCTAGCAGGGTCTCCCGTAACGGCCAGCACATGATCGATGCCCAGCGCGTCCAGGCCCATCATATGCGATTGCGTTCCGATCAAATTGCGGTCGCGGCAGGCGATGTGGACGAGCGGCCGGATGCCGACCTGCTGCTGTACCAGCGAAGCCAGCGCGATGTTGCTCATTCTCGTTACGGCAAGCGAATTATCCGCCAGCGTCACGGCGTCGGCTTTGATCGCTTTCAGCGCTTTGGCGCCTTCCATGAACTTATGAATGTCGAGATCGCGCGGCGGATCCAGCTCGACGATGACCGTATGGCGCTCTTGCACCAGATCGACGATCGTCGGTTCCAGGTTCGAAGCGCGTCCCGGTGCGCCGTTATCGCTGATGACGACACGTTCTTTGGCAGCCGTCTGCAGCAAATCCGCAGGATCTACCGGCTGCGGGACATATCCGTCGAGCGCAGCGGCAATCGCCGCTATATGTTCCGGCGTCGTGCCGCAGCAGCCGCCGATGATGCGCGCGCCGCGGTCGGCGAATTTACGTGCCGATTCCGCGAAGTATTCCGGCGTCGAGCTGTAGTGGTACTTGCCGTCGACATAATCGGGAATCCCCGCGTTCGGAAAGACGGACAATGACAGTTGCACGTCGCCGTTAATCGTATCGATGGCGCGCAGGATCCCGTTCGGACCGCTTCGGCAGTTGAATCCGACGACGTCCGCGCCTTCGAGCCTCAAACTCTCGAATACCGCTTCGATCGTTTTACCGTCAAGCGTCACGGCCTCTTTCTCGACCGCGAATTGACAAATGACCGGCGTATCCGACAGGCTGCGCACGATGCGAAGCGCGAGCATCGCCTCTTCCAAGTCGTAGAACGTTTCCAGCAGGATGCCGTCCACGCCTTCGCTTAGCAATGCGCCGATTTGCTGACGGAACAATTGCTCCAGCAGGGAGGACGACATGTTTTTGCGCTTCCCGGCCCGAATGGAGCCTACCGCGCCAACGACGTAAGCGTCGCTGCCCACGGCCGAACGGGCGATTCGGACGCCTGCCCGGTTAATGGCCTCTACTTCGTTGTCCAGGCCGTAATTGGTCAAGCTCGCCAAGTTCGCCGAGAACGTATTGGTCTCTATGATTCTCGCTCCGGCTTCATAATAGCGGCGATGTACGTCCGCGATCACTTCCGGGCGGAGCAGGTTGAATTCTTCGTAGGAAACGCCGACAGGGAACCCCATCCCGTATAGGTAGGTTCCCATCGCGCCGTCGCCGGTCAAGATGCGCGTCTGCAGCGCTTCCCGTAAATCCGGTTTCATTTTCAAAACTCCTTCATTCGTTGCTTATACGGTACCGCGGAATACTTCTGCCGCCGGTCCTGTCATGAATACAAAGTTCGTTGCTTCATCCCATTCGATGAGCAGGTCGCCGCCTTTCAGCGAAACGGTCGCCGTGCGGTCTGTCAATCCGTTCAGCACGGATGCTACTACTGTCGCGCAAGCGCCTGTGCCGCATGCGAGGGTCGGGCCCGCTCCGCGCTCCCATACGCGCATGTCGGTGAAGTCTTTGGAACGCACGGTCACGAATTCCACGTTGATCTTACGCGGGAACAACGGATGCACTTCCAGCTTCGGCCCCCATGTCGCGAGGTCGAAATTGACCGCGTCGTCGACATAAATGACGCAGTGCGGATTGCCCATCGATACCGCCGTAAACTTGAACTCGCGGCCATCCACTTCGATCGACTGGCCGATAACCGGGTTCGCATCGATCGTCGTCGGCACTTTCAGTCCTTCCAAAATCGGTTGGCCCATATTAACGCGGACCTTCTCGACCTTGCCGTTCTCTACGGTCAGTTGGACCGCTTGCACGCCCGCGCCGAGCGTTTCGATCGTCAGCGATTCTTTATTCGTCAGTCCGTTGTCGTATACGTATTTGGCTACGCAGCGGATCGCATTGCCGCATTGTTCGGCTTCGGAGCCGTCGGAATTGATGATGCGCATGCGGAAATCCGCCTGTTCCGAAGGTAAAATATAAACTAGTCCGTCTGCGCCGATGCCGAAGAAGCGATTGCAGAGCTGTTCCGCGAGCTGCGCTGCGTTATCCGGTAATTGCGTTTCCCCTGCTACGACGATAAAATCGTTCCCTAGTCCGTGCATTTTCGTAAAATTCATAATGATTGCGCTCCCTTTGTCCAATTGAGTTCTCTTGCAATCATTATAATTTATTTATTGTACTTTAATCTTTGCACTTTTGCATCACTTTCATGTACTTTCTCGACCCCCTAAATCCCCCTTCTCCAAGGGGGACCCCAAGGGCTCCGCCCTCTGGACACCCGGAATTGGAATAACGTTGGCGTTACAGAGCAGTGCATGCCATCCCCCTAAATCCCCCTTCTCCAAGGGGGACCCCAAGGGCTCCGCCCTCTGGACACCCGGAATTGGAATAACGTTGGCGTTACAGAGCAGCGCACCCGGGGTACGTTTGCGCTCGGCTCGCTTTCGTCCCTGACGGGACACGCTATACGTTTGGCGGTTGTGAGTTACCTGCTGTCCCTTGCGGGACCATTAGAACGTGGTGCATAGTAGAGGCGCTTGGTGAGTCTGTGCGTGCTAAGGTCGCTTTCGTCCCTGGCGGGACACGCTTTACTTTTGGCGCGAGGTAGATTGCCTGGGCGCGCTGCGCTTGCCGGCAATTCTGGGCTGCCAGGTCTTCGGCGGCGAAGTTGGTTTTAATTAATTGCCTGGGCGCTTTGCTTGCCGGCAATTTTAGGCCGCCAATTTCTTGGCGGCCCTGATTTTTTAGACTAGCTCTGTTCATCCTATTGCCTCTCAGTACCGCTTCCACCATACCCCTGTAAAACCGGGAACTCTGGTCACTTGCGTGCGCAGCACTTCTTGACTGAGCTCGCTGCCGAAGAAGAAATCGGTCAATGCTGCCGCTTCTTCCACGGATTCGAATTCAAAATCGGTTTGGATCACCGTATGCGCAAAGCCGTATTGCAGCTCGAGTTTGGCATAGTACGCTGTTAAGAAATCCGGCGGATCGGGGACGCTGCTTCCCGTCCCGAAGTTTTCGAAGATGACGGCTGATCCTCCCGGTTTGACGACTCTGGCGATTTCTTGCTGGATGCGCTGCAGGTTGTCTTCCCAATTCGGGATATTCGAGCTTGTCGAATAACAGATCGTCCATCCCGCGGTCAATAGATCCACCGCATGATCGGCTAGCGGAAGGTTCTCGTTCATCCCCTGCTCCATCCGCCAGTTTGCGCTGCCCCCGGCCTTCAAATGCTTTTCGGCCACGGCCAGCATCGCTTTTGATGCATCTGTCATGACAATAGACTTCACCTGCGACGCCAATCTTCTGGCGATTTTCCCCGTTCCCGAGCCGATGTCCGCTGCGTCCACCTGCGCTAGATTAGGAACGATCGTTCGGATGGCGCGCAGCACGTTTCCTTCCCGGTCCTCATTGGCTATGAGGCGGTCGTAAGTTTCGGTTTCGCTTTGATAAATGACTTCATGCTCTTGCATGCTTATCCCTCCTAGGTTGCATAGGCGAGCGTTACTTCGATGGGCATAAGGAATTATGCGCACGAGTGCGGCCAGCCTGAATGCTGCTCCGCTTCAGCATGAGGGTTGACGCAAGGTGAGAGTCAAGTCAATGTTTGCGGACGGCGTAGAGGACGCCGATCTGCGGATTGACCGCATAATGCACGGTAACGAAATCATGTTCCTTGAACCACTCCAGGAGCCGGCCGCGGTTAATGGCATGCCTCTTGGGCTCTGTTTCCTGCGCGGGCGATCCATCTTCCGCCATCAGACCCGCCAGGCAAATGCGGCCGTTCGGCAGGAGCACGCGGTTCATTTCCTCCAGTGCCAGCGTCTGTTGTTCTCCATTCAGAAAATGCAGCGCGAACGCGGACACGATCAGCGAGAACCGTCCGTCCACGAACGGCAGCGCGAGCGCATTACCGAGTTTGGCTGCCACTCCGGGATGCTTGTCCCTGCAAATGGCCAGCATCTCCTTGGATTGATCGACTGCCGACATGTGCGCGCCCCGCGAGGCGAGCTGGCCCGCCAAGTTGCCCGTTCCCGTCCCGATATCCAGCCCCTGCTCTCCCTGGCGCGGCGATGTCCATTGCACGATCAGATCCAGCGCCTGTTCGTATTCTTCCTGCGTCAATGCCGTGCCGGTCGAGAGCATCGCGGCAGATCGATCGAATTGGGCTGCAATCGCGTCGAATTGCCACGTATCGATCCACGCGGCCTGCTGCCGCCGAATGTCCTTTAGCCTTCCGGTCAGCTCGAATAAATCCGCGGCGTCCAGCCGTCCCTTGTCCTCGAATCTGCCGATGAGTTCATCCAGCATCGTCATGGCATATTTGCCTTCTACCCATTTGGATGCGAGCGCCATGCGCTGCAGCTCCAAATAATGATGCACCGTTGCAGAATCGCCCCGGTCTAGTTTGTCGAGCAGCGATTGGATCGCATCCAGGCCGAGCCCCGCGCCGCGAAGCGCGCCGATCGTCTGCAGCCGCCAAGCATCGCTGTCCGAGAAACGACGGTAGCCGTTCTCGCTTTCCCGCTGCGGCTTCAGTAAGCCTCGGGCTTCATAAAGCCGAATCGCCCGGGGAGTTATGTCGAGCCGTTCTGCAATCTCGTTGATTTTCATCCGAATACGCCTCCATGCGCCCATTATAAACCATGACGCAGGGTCAAGGTATAGGACCAGCTAGCCAGTCATCTACCAATTCGATGTCACATAAAAAAAAGACCGCCGAGAATTGAAACCCGGCAGTCGGCATTTTGAACTGTTTACTCGTCGGCAGTCTAGCGTTATTGAACCCTTTTCTTAATGTGGCGCCCTTATCTCGCGGTTGCTTTTTGCCCGCTGAGCGGCCATTTGGATTTCTTCTTCTTGTCGGTCGTGCCGAGCACGCTGCCGATGCCCATGAAGAATGTCGGGATGCCGGCGGCGACGATGACGAGGCACCAGTCGCGGAAGCTGAGCGGTACGGTCTTGAAGATCGGCTGCAAGACCGGAACGTACAGAACGGCGGCCATTAACACGACGGAAGAAAGCACGGCGAACAGCAAATATTTATTTTGCAGGATGTTGCGGTGGAAAATCGACCTCGAGCTGCGGCAGTCGAACACATGGATCAACTGCGCCATGACGAGCGTTGCGAAAGCTACAGTCTGCGCATGAATGAGATTTTGCGGATCGCCCGGCTTGATGCGCAGCGTGATCCAGAACGCGGCGAGCGTGAAGACGCCGATCAAGATACCGCGGCTAATGATTTTCCAGCCGAGCCTGCGGGCAAAAATATTTTCTTTCGCGGATCGCGGCTTCTGCTGCATGAGATCCTTCTCCGCCTGATCGACGCCGAGCGCCATCGCAGGCAGTCCGTCCGTCACGAGGTTGACCCATAGAATTTGGATCGGCACGAGCGGCAGCGGCAGACCTGCCATCATCGCCAGGAACATCGTCAAGATTTCGCCGACGTTCGAAGCAAGCAGGTAGCGGATAAATTTGCGGATGTTCTCGTAGATGCCCCGGCCTTCCTCGATCGCGGCCACGATGCTCGAGAAATTGTCGTCGCTCAACACGAGCGACGATGCTTCCTTGGATACGTCGGTTCCCGTGATCCCCATCGCGATGCCGATATCGGCTGCTTTGATCGCCGGCGCGTCATTCACTCCGTCGCCGGTCATCGCCACGACATGTCCTTTGCGCTGCAAGGCTTTGACGATGCGGAGCTTATGTTCAGGGGATACCCGCGCATAGACGAAAATATTGTCCGCCAGCCGTTCCAGCTGCTCTTCCGACATTTCGTTCAACTGCTGGCCGCTGACGGCGATGCCCCCGCGCGGCATGATGCCAAGCTGTCCGGCGATCGCTTCCGCCGTCAATTGGTGGTCGCCGGTGATCATTACCGTCTTGATGCCTGCGCGGCGGCAATTCGCGATCGCTTCCTTCACTTCGCGGCGCGGCGGATCGATCATGCCGGATAAGCCCACGAAGATCAGTTGGTTTTCAACATCCGTATCGACTTCCGAGGCATCATGCGGACGAAGCTCCCGGTAGGCGAAGCCAAGTACGCGAAGCGCGCCAGCGGCCATATTCTCCGCGGAGTCGCTCACCTTCTGCTTCAGCGTCGCCGTGAACGGAACGACTTTGCCGTCCCACAGAATGTACGTGCATTGATTCATCAGTACGTCCGGCGCGCCTTTGGTGCAAATCAAGCGGCCGCCTTGATGCGTGACAAGGACGGACATCCGCTTCCGCTCGGAGTCGAACGGATATTCCTTGATCCGCTTGTACAGCCCCTCCATCGATTTCGCCGACACGCCCAGCTTGGATGCCAGCACCGTCAATGCGCCCTCCGTCGGATCGCCTTTCAGCACCCACTCGTCCTGGACGATGACGCCCTTGCCCTTCTTGCGCTTATTGTCCGCTTCCGGATCCAGCTTCGTTACGGTCGCGTTATTGCAGAGCGCGGCGACTTGCAGCAGCCGGCGCAGCGCCTGATCGTGTTTCACGTCGACGAATTTGCCGCTTTCGAAGCAGCCGCCTGCGGGCTCGTACCCTTCGCCGGTAATCTCCATGTTACGGCCGCCGATCCACAGCTTCGTTACGGTCATTTTATTTTGCGTCAGCGTGCCTGTTTTGTCGGAGCAAATAACGGACGCGCAGCCGAGCGTCTCGACGGAAGGCAGCTTGCGCACGATCGCGCGCCGCTTGATCATCCGCTGCACGCCGAGTGCAAGCGCGATCGTTACGATGGCCGGGAGGCCTTCCGGAATTGCGGCTACCGCCAGACTGACGCCGGCCAGGAACATTTCGTAGGCAGGCTGTCCATGAAGAATTCCTGCAAGTACGACCATGACCGTCAGCGCCAGGGCAACGATGATGAGAATTTTTCCGAGCTGCTCCAGTCGATGCTGCAGCGGCGTTTCCATCGTTTCCGTCTGCTGGATGAGATTGGCGATTTTGCCCATTTCCGTGTTCATGCCTGTCCGAATGATGATCCCTTTGGCAGTCCCGCGAGTGATCATCGTGCCCATGAAGCCGATATTGCGCATATCTCCGAGCGGAAGATCGGCCGTCTTGATCGGATCGCAATGTTTGCTGACCGGCACCGATTCGCCTGTCAGTGCCGATTCTTCCGCATAACAGCTGTTCGTCTCGAGAAAACGCAGGTCTGCCGGAATCCGGTCGCCGCTTTCCAACTCGACGATATCTCCCGGTACGAGCTCGCTCGCCGGAATGACGACGACTTCCCCGCCGCGGAGCGCCTTGGCCATCGGCGCGGACAATGCCTTTAATGCACGCAGCGATTTCTCCGCCCTGAATTCTTGCACGAATCCAAGAACGGCATTAATGACGATGATCGCCACGATCGTAATCGCGTCCAAATATTCGCCGAGCAGTCCCGAGATTAACGTTGCCCCCATGAGCACCAGCACCATGAAGTCTTTGAACTGACCCAGAAACAGCAATACCGGGGAAACTTTCTTCCCCTCCGAAAGCTCGTTTCGGCCCACCTGCGTCAGCCGCTCGGCCGCCGTTCCCGGCGCCAGCCCGGTTTCCAGATTCGCATCCAGCGTTTGAGCCAGCTCGGCCGTTTCCAGCCCATGCCACATCCCCTGTTCCATTGTTCCGACTCCCTTCCGATACTTGCCGCCTGACGGACAGCCTCTATGTGCTAAATGTATTCGGACAAACCGGAAAATATCCCAGCCCGGTACTTAAGTTTTTGGACGGGTTATGGCATGATAGGAAGATGACTTACTTGTAAAGGGGAATTTTACATCATGGCCTTAGATGGAATCGTTACACGCGCGATCGCAGACGAGCTTCAAGCTTGCGTCGGAGCGCGCATTCATAAAATACACCAGCCGTCGCCGCATGACCTCGTTCTGCAAATTCGCGGAGGCCGGAACCCGGGCAGACTGCTGCTTTCGGCAAATCCGACTTACCCGCGCGTGCACTGGACGGAGCAAACGTTCGTCAATCCGATGGAAGCGCCGATGTTCTGCATGCTGATGCGCAAACATTGCGAAGGCGCCGTCATTGAAGCGGTGCGCCAAGTCGGCAACGAACGCATTATCCATCTCGATGTCCGCCAACGCGACGAACTCGGCGATACGTTCCAGAAGCGCATTATCATCGAATTGATGGGCCGCCACAGCAACATCATTCTGCTTGACGCGACAACGGAGACGATCCATGACGGCATCCATCACGTTACGCCGTCCATTAGCAGCTATCGCGTCATCATGCCCGGCACCTCATATATTGCTCCGCCGGAGCAAGGCAAGCACGATCCGTTCGCGGTCAACGGCGAACGAGAGTTCACCGCGGCGCTGCATGGCGCGGGCTCCTTGCTTCTGAACCCTCCAATGCCGGACGAAGACAGCATTCATTTCGGCACGGCGCCCAAACCGGTACCGGCCGAATCGCTCACGCCGGACAAGCTGATCGTTGCCGCTTTCAGCGGCATGAGCCCGCTATTGGCCAAGGAAATCGCATATCGCGCGGCAGCGGCCAATCCGAACGAGAAACTGCCGAACGGATTGGACGAGATTCAGCGAACCGGCGAAATGCTATGGCCGTTCTTCCGCGACATGATGACGCCGTTCCGCTCCGGATCGTACGAGCCGCAGATCGTTGCGCTGGCAGGAGGAAACGGCAAATCCGCCTTTTCCGTCACGCCGCTGACGCATCTGAAGGGCGAAACGGCTGCGTTCGAAACCGTCAGCGCCTGCCTGGAAGCGTTCTATGGCGACAAGGCGCAGCGCGATACCGTGAAGCAGCGGGTATCCGATCTCATCCGCTTCCTGCAGAACGAACGCGGCAAGAACGAGAAGAAGCTGGAGAAGCTTGAAGAATCGCTCCGCGAAGCGCAGGATGCCGATAAATTCCGCATCTTGGGCGAGCTGCTGACGGCCAGCCTGCATCAAATCCAGCGCGGCGATACGACGGTCGAGCTGGCCAACTACTATGAAGAGGAAATGCCTCTTATCACCATTCCGCTTGACCCGCAGCTGACGCCTTCCCAGAACGCGCAGCGGCTGTTCAAGAAGTACGCGAAATTCCGCAACAGTCAAGTGTTCGTCACCGAGCAAATGGGACTTGCCGAGCAGGAAATCCAGTATCTCGCCTCGCTGCTGCAGCAGCTGGACAGCGCATCGCTTGCGGACATCGAGGAAATCCGCGACGAGCTTGCGGAGCAAGGCTACATGCGGCAGCGCGAGAAGCGCGGCGCCAAGAAGAAGAAATCGAAGCAGCCCGCGCTCCTCTGCTATACGTCTTCGGAAGGACTGCCGATCTTCGTAGGCAAGAATAATACGCAGAACGACTTCTTGACGAACAAGGTCGCCGGACCGAACGACACATGGCTGCATACGAAAGATATTCCGGGCTCGCATGTCGTGATTCGAGGGGCAAACTTCAACGATCGCACGCTCGAAGAAGCGGCTATGCTGGCGGCACAATTCAGCCAAGCCCGTTCCTCGTCCATGGTGCCCGTCGACTACACGCTGATTCGTCACGTGAAGAAGCCAAGCGGCGCCAAACCGGGATTTGTCATCTACGATCATCAAAAAACGCTGTTCATCACACCGGACGAACAGCGTCTGAAAGACCTTCCTTCGCAAATCAAAGCGTAGGCGGGGATTCCGCATAAAGATAAAAATAAAGATAAAGATAACGAAACGGCACGAAAGCTTCTCGAAAGCTTCCGTGCCGTTTTTGCGCTTTGCGTATTACGTTTTGCGTATTTCGTTTTTGCGTTTTGCGTACCTCTCAAACCTTATTTTCCCCTTACGCCAAGCCGGCCGGGTTCAACAGATCCAGCACGGACGCATCGACAGTCCGGCTTCCGATGTCCCCGTGAAAGATAACGCCCTGCCGTTCGCCATGAAAATCCGATCCGCCGGTTACGATCAAACCGAATTCTTCGGCAAGCTTCAAATACCGCGCCTCGTCGGCTTCGTCATGATCGGAGTGGTATACTTCGATGCCTTGCGCGCCATCGGCGACGATCTCCCGAACGAGTTCATCGTTGCCATATAGTCCAGGATGCGCGATAACGCTCGTTCCGCCCGCTTCGCGGATCCAGGCAAGCGCTTCGAACGGATGAAGCCGCGGCGGGTTTGCATAGGCTGCTGCCCCCTGCGCCAGATAACGGTCGAACGCTTCCTGCATGGAGCCGACATACCCTTTCTTGATCAGCACGGCAGCGATATGGGGTCTTCCCATGGAGCCGCTGTCTTTGCCATGCGCTCTGGCTTCGTCTTCAATATCCTGCAGCGTTACTGCCATGCCGAGCCCGTTCAGTTTCTCGATAATCATCTCGTTTCGCTGTTCGCGCAGGGTAAGAAGGCGTTCCAGCTTGCTCCGCCAGCCCGAGTCTTTCCAATCCATGTAATAACCCAAGACATGAATATCAATGCCCTCTGCAACGGTACTGATCTCGACGCCTGGCACGACCGTAATGCCCAGCCGTTCTCCCGCTTCCATCGCTTCATCGATGCCGTCCACCGTATCGTGATCGGTAATGGCGATCGCGGCCAGTCCCTTCGCTTTCGCGATCGCGACATTGTCGGCCGGCCGCTGCATGCCGTCGGATGCCGTTGTATGCGTATGCAAATCCGCCTTGCCGGTTAGATTCATAGCCATTGCTGCAGATCCCTCTCTCTCAGAAATGTCAGGAACGTAACGGCGGAAATCGGAAGCAGCGCGGATTTCAGGAAGATCGAATAAAATTGCCGTTTGAATTGCACGTCCCGAATCGGTATCGTCTTGATCAAACCAAGCGCCACCTCGTGCTTGACCGACGAAGCGGAAACGAATGAAATGCCGAGCCCCGCTTCGACGGCAGACTTAACCGCGCCCGTGCTTCCCAACTCCATCACGATTTTCAAATCGCCGACGTTCATCTGTTTCGCCCTCAGTTGTTCTTCCATGACGAGCCGCGTGCCGGAGCCCTGCTCCCGAAGGACAATGGGATATTTCATCACTTCTTCGAGTTCGACTTCGCTCTCCCCTGCGAGCGGATGCGACTTGCCGACGATCAGCTTCAGTTCATCGCTCAGGACCGCTTCCATATGCATGTCCGGATGGTTGACAGGCGCTTCGATCAAGCCGAAATTAAGCTGGTGATTCACGATTTCTTCCATGATCTGGGCCGTGTTCATCACTTTCATGCTGATCGCGATATGCGGAAATTCCTGTCCGAACGGGCCAAGCAGCCGCGGCAAAATATATTCCCCGATCGTCAAGCTCGCGCCAAGCTGCAGCCGGCCTTTAAGCTGTTTGGTGAATTTGGACATTTGCAAATCGGTGTCGCGAATCAAATCGATGCTCCGCTGGGCGAACGGCATGAGCGCCCTTCCGGCTTCCGTAAGCTCGATCCGCTTGGTCGAACGCTGCAGCAGCTTCGTGCCGAAATAATCTTCCAGCGATTGAACCTGCATCGTCACTGCCGGCTGCGTCATATGCAAAGCCTGAGCCGCCGCCGAGAAGCTGCCGCGCTCCGCAACCGTGTAAAAGATGTGTAGCTGATGAAAATTGAGCGCCATGAAGGGCATCCCTTCCTTTCTCTTCGCCATTATTATACATCAAACGCACAGTAATTTATCGTATATATGAGAAAAAGCACGGGCTTCTTCTGCCCGTGCTCGTATGCGTTATCGCGTTATTTTCGCTATTTTCGTTTTCGGCTGTTTTTAATTAACGTCATGCGTCTGGAATGACGCAGCCAGGAATAATAAGACTTCAAGTCGCGTAGTTCAATAGTCTCAGACATTCTTCCAAGAAATGTGACAACGATCATTTTATGCAGCGGGTTTCCCATTAAGTCCGTTTCTTTCTCTAATATGGCAAATTCTGCTACGAATACCAGATCGTCGTCGATGAGATAAACATCTTGTTCGTTACGATAATAAGGCTCGACCCGGTCCTGCTTTAAACATTGCCACATGAAGTCGGCGATATCCTCGTAGCCCGTTCTCTCATTCTCTACACGATCGGCCCAGCGGCTCTTGGCGTGGTTCGTAATGACAATGTCTGCCACTTTCTTGTCGCCCAATACGACGTGAAACGACTCGTACGTGTTCCATCTCTCCGTCATTTTGTCTTTCATTCGCGATCCACCCCTCCCCAGAAGTAGGCCTTAGTATCTATATGTACTTTCCATATTATTGTAGCATGCATGTCCAATATTTCAACACTAAAATAAACTTGATCCATATATGGAATTTATTTACTCCGATGCTTATAATAAAAGCCCCCAACTCCATAACCTAGCCGGGGGCTTCTGACTTACAAGCTGTAAAAACGGGTTTTATCAGGAACTCCCTGCGTGTACTCCGTCTTGATTTCATTGCGGTACGAACGTTCTATGCGTTTCACGAAAGGCAGGCGCCCCATATTGCGGACAACCTCGTCTGCCCGATCGGCATTCATGTACATGACGACGTAATGCATTTTGCGCGACATGTAATGAACCGTTCCGTATTTCTCCAACGAACGAGCAGCTTTAAGATCGCTGACCCATACGATATAACCCAAGCGTTCCGAAAACATGAAAGCCCCCCCGTTCTCCTCTCTCTTATCCGCAGCCGCCGCTTCCGCAGCTGCAGGAACCGCCGCTTCCGCAGCCCCCGCCTTTAGGCAGCGGATCGTTGCTCGGCACCTTGATCGTTTCCGATACGGCGCCGGCGATCTCGGCTGCAATGGCGTGCAGCAAATCGTCAACCGCCTGCTCCGCCGCTTTAAACTGGCGAACGCAGTCGATTTCGTTCAACTGCTGCTGAACGTCCTGCACCTTATCCTTCGCCGCATGATAATCCGGATGAAACCTTCCGAACCGTTGGCATTCCTCGAAAAGCTCCTTCGCTTTCGCGAACTTCTTCACGAGCTCGCGAACTTGCTCGTTTGCATCGACAACGGATTTCCAATATGCGTATTCGGCGACTTCCACCGACTGATTAACTAAATCGCCAATGTCGTAGGCGCGTAAAAGCAGCTGACCCATATCGAGCGACGTCGAACCGCCGTACTCAAAAGAATCGAAAGATTCGTAGAGCGGCAAATTCAATTCGTGCGCTGCGGGGTCCGATAACGGCAATGTTTCCATTATTTATGCCCCCTCTATATCAATAGGCTCTTTCGCCTTAAACGTATCATACCATACGATGATCGTAAATAGGTAGAGCAGCCTGCGATTTCGAGAACGTTTACCCGCCGATCGGCACTGGAAGAACCAACATCATTTCCTCCCACATATTGGGATACAGTTTAACGGCTCCCTGGGAATGCTGGTTGAGCTGCAGATATCCGGAAACGGCCCACCTATTGTCTTCTTCGACGATTCGTTCGGGAATGAACAGCGTAATCGCGCCTTCGCAATTTAGTTTGACCGTCGTCCGCCAGCTCAATGCTTGTTCCATCATCTCCCGTCTGGTCGACAGATGATACGTTCTGAACTGTTTCAGCCACATCGAAGGAATGTCGTCGACGCCGGCAAATAAAAGCTTCACGGTCATACGGTCCTGCAGCAGCTCGTAGGCTCCGCCATCGGTATTTTGGAAATATAGATTGGCGCGCGAAGCATCCGACGATCCCACAGCAGATTTCTTCCCTGTAGTTTCGTCCGCTTGCGCTTGGATTTTACCTTGCTCATGCTCGTCCATCCCGCCTGCAATCATCGCACGCACGGTATCGGGCAGCTGCTCCTGCGTCAGTTCCTCCAGGTAAGCCGCGAGGGAATCCCGCGTAAATCCCGCTTTCGCCGCTCTCTTGTAGCTGTCGGCATCCATTCGGTAAACCGTCGTATAATCGATTTTCCTCCGATCGGCAACGGTTTCCAGCTGCCATCTAATCGAATACGAACAGCGCTCACGGACATATAGATCCCCATCTGGCGTAAGCTGCACCGCATTCCAATCGGATTCTGACATATTTTCATGCGGATCTTCCTCCCGTTTGAACGGCCGAGGATCGATTCGCCATTGAATTACCGGATTCCCCTCGCTGTCCGCGCCTTGCTCGATCCAGCCCATTTGTTTGAGCAACCGGCACCAGACTTCGATCATTGGCGCATGCGCTCTGGCAAGCAGCCGCTGGCCGTCCAAACAAACCGCTTCGATATCGGCAATCCGATACCAGGTGTTCGGGGCAAGCGAGCTTAAGACGGCTGCTCCTGCTGCAGCTGCGGCGTTCTGAGCGCACACAACCGCTGTCAGTTGGCGCAGCAGCGCCGCTTCCCGAACCGTCGGCGCTTGTTCAAGCCAAGCGCTCCACGGGTCTGCAGCCAGCTCCAAGCTGCCGTTATGCTCCTGAAGCCATCCTGATTCGAGCGCAAGCTCCAATACGAATAAAAGCGCAGGCGGATAAGCTTCAGCGGCCGGCCCCGGCGATGGCGTTATCAGTGCCGACAAAGCTTCGTCTTGCATGTATAGCTGGCCGGCGCCTTTCGCGATCGTTCTCTTCGTTAATACCTGCTTCGAGGTAAGCTTCAATCCGGCATTGTTCATTTGCGCCAACGCATGCAGCAGTTGAATGCTGAACGGGGGCACGTATCCATCGTCGTCCATGGCCTCAATGGCGTAGGGATCGACATGCGTCAGCCTGGGATCATCGGATCCCCAATCGGTTTTCATTTCGATCTCGATCTCCGCATCGGTTTGCCAATCCGTATCCGTTCGTAATTCGTACCGGATGCTTCTAATCGTATGATGCCATGGCAGCACGCTGTCCAACGGGAGCACGAACAGCTTCTCTCCCCACCCTCTCCGCACGGTGAATATAATTCCGGCATCGGCGAGTCGAAGCAGTCCCAGTCGTAAAGCAGCGCCTGCGATGCCTGGCCGTGCCGCCCGCAGCACCTGTTCCTCTGTAAAGGGAAGGGCTCCGAAGCCGCTGACGATCAATTCTAACGCCAAGGCCGCCTCTTCTTCCAATAAGGGCCACGCGGCTGCCGTACAGCAGGGATTCGTCAACGTTTCCGGCCAAGTTACGGGATGGCACCCGCGCCATATGTTGTGGGACAGCAGCTTTGCCATATCCGCTTCCGTTAATTTGGCTGCGATTTGATCCGCATTCACTGGGCAGCCTCCTGATTAGTCGGGCTTTCCGCTTGCAGGACGGTTTGCAGCTCTGTCCAATCCATAAGCGAATACCGATAGCCCTGTTCGATTAGAAACAACTGCCGCCTGCCCGCGTAATCGGTCTCTTTCGATCCTTGCGTCACAACGGTATAAAACCAAGCTTCGTTGTCGCCGGTCTTCGGCCGCAAAATTCTGCCGATCCGCTGCGCTTCCTCCTGTCTCGATCCGTAGCTGCCGGATACTTGAATCGCCACGGCCGCTTCCGGCAAATCGACGGCAAAGTTGGCGACCTTGGACACGACCAGCACCGGTATATCGCCGGATTTGAAACGCGTGTATAGTGCATTGCGCTCTTCGTGGGACAGCTCTCCCGTCAGAACGGGAGCGTTCAGCTCCTCCCCCAGCCGGTGAAGCTGGGTCAAATATTGGCCGATGACCAGCGCCGGTTTGCCGGCATGCCGCTCCAAGAGCGCGCGAACGGCCTCGACTTTGTCGGGATTTTCGCCGGCGATGCGTATTTTCGACTTCTCTTCAGCGGCAACGTAAGCTTCAACTTCCCGGTGCGCCAGCGGCATGCGTATCTCCGTGCATGTCAGCGAGGCAATCCACTTGCGCGTCTCCAGTGTTTTCCATGGCAAATCGAATCGTTTGGGACCTATTAACGAGAACACGTCCTGCTCCCGCCCGTCTTCCCGCACGAGCGTCGCCGTTAAGCCCAGTCTGCGGGTAGCCTGCAGTTCAGCCGTCATACGGAACACGGGCGCCGGCAGCAGATGTACTTCGTCGTAGATGATCAGCCCCCAGTTCCGCTGATTGAACAGGCGCATATGCGCGTATTCTTCGCTTTTCTGCCGGCGGCTCGTTAAGATCTGATAAGTGGCGATCGTAACGGGACGAACCTCTTTAGCCGAAGCCGCATAGGTACCGATCTCTTCTTCCCGAAGCGATGTTTTATCGATCAGTTCTGCTTTCCACTGATTCACCGACGTGACATTGGACGTCAGAATGAGCGTATCGCAGCGCAGGCGGGCAAGCGCCGCGATGCCGATAATCGTCTTGCCCGCGCCGCATGGCAAAACAAGCACGCCGCTTCCTCCATCGACCTGCCCTTCCCGATAAAATAAATTGACCGCGCGTTCCTGATAATCCCGCAGTTGAAACGATCGTCCTCCTGCCGTATGGGTGCGCAGTTCGAGTTCCAGCGCCTCGCCATGCCGATAACCCGCCAAATCCAGAACCGGATAGCCGAGCCGGATCAATTCCTGCTTCATCACGCCCCGCGCTTCGGGTTTCACGCTCCGCTTGCCTTCGTCCCGATAAGGCAGCAGCGCAGCTGCGATCGCCGGTTTCTCGCAGAGCATGGCTAACAGTTCCTCTTCTCCGAGCAGCAGCAGGCGCCCCTCCGTCGTATGCTGCAGCATGAGTTTGCCGTAACGGTCGCCTAGCTTACGAATGGCGCTGACCACCTGCAGCGGCAGTTCATACGAGCTGTACGCCTTCAACGCTTCAATAATGGCTTCCGGCACCATCCCCGACGCCGCGGCATTCCAGAGCGACATCGGCGTCATCCGGTAAGTGTGTATATGGCCGGGGCGTTTCGTCAGATCGGCAAACCGGTTCAACTGTTCGCGAGCCGCATCCGCCTGTTCATGCCTGTCATCCAGCAGCACCGTCAAATCAGCCTGTACGCATAGAGGACGGTTCTGTCGTTGCATCATGAATACCACCTCCTGGTTCAAGGTGAAACGGCAGTCGCCGTCCATTTTGCCGGCGATGCGCGTTTCATTCCGGAGAATATTAGCCATCGCGTAAGAAGATCCTTAAGCGTGCCGATATTCCAAGATAATATCTCAGTATGCGAGGAAACATGCCAAAATATGCAGGCAAATTGGCAGACAAAAAAAACGCAACCCTTCAAAGTAAAGGATCGCGTCTACGATAAGCTTTTCATTCTTTTCGTTAATGATAAGCAGCCTGCGAGGCATCCCCCTGTTGGGAGATGCCGCTAAGCGCTTCGCCGGCTTCATCGACGAATATGTCCTGAATCGCCAAATCGCCGATCGATACTACTCCGACGAGATTGCCGTTCTCCACGACAGGAAGCCGCCTGATCTGGCTGCTCGCCATCAGCTTCGACGCCTCGTCGACGGTCGTGCATGCATCGATCGTCTTCATATCCGTCGTCATCACTTCCGATACGGCCGTCGATCCCGAATGCTTCGCAGCATAGCCTCGAATGACCAAATCACGATCGGTTACGATGCCGATTAACTTCTTCCCGTCCACGATCGGTACGAACCCGATATCGTGGTCTCTCATCAATACGGCTAGCTCGTAGACATTATCCAGCAGCGTTGCCGTCACGCAGTCCGTCGACATTAATTCTTTGACTGAATGTGTCACGTCGGCGTTCCTCCCTTGGGATACATATTTCATCCCATAGCTTGGCCCTGACCGGCGCCGGTCATGCGCGGGCGGCGTTCAACAACTGTTGCCATTCTCATGCCTGCTATCCTTCGGATTCTCCAGACAAGGCTTCTGCCGCAAAATCCTCCGCCATCGCAACCATCAGCTTGGCCGACTTCAGCATCGCGCGTTCATCGATATCAAAACGCGGGTGATGATGCGGGAACGTCGCCCCGCATTCCGGATTGCCCGCTCCCACGAACATGAAGCATCCGGGAACTTCGCGCAAATAGTAAGCGAAATCTTCGCCCGCCATAATCAGCGTGGACTCCTTCACCGATTCCGCGTCGAACGCTTCGACGGCTACTTTAAAGAAGCGTTCTGCTTCCTTGGCATCGTTCACCACCGTAGGATAGCCGTCGCGGTACTCCAGCGAAGCTTGCGCGCCGTACATGGAAGCCGTGTGGCTGACGATCGCTTCCAAGCGGCCTCGGACGAATGCGCGCACGTCTTCGGAGAACGTCCGAACCGTGCCGACCAGCCGGCAGCGTTCCGCGATCACGTTTGCCGTCGAGCCTGCGTGGAAGGAACCGATCGTCACGACTGAAGGATCGAGCGGATTCACGCTGCGGCTTACGATCGTCTGCAGCGCCTGTACCAATGCGGATCCGACAAGCACCGCGTCGACCGTTTCATGCGGCAGAGCTCCGTGTCCGCCTTTTCCCGTGATATCGATGTAAATCTCATCCGGCGCGGCCATGAACGGGCCAGATCGCGTAGCTACGGTGCCGTATGGAAACGGCGTCCACAAATGCACGCCGTAGACGGCATCGATTCCGTCGATCGCACCATCGTTGATCATCCCGATCGCACCGCCGGGAGACACTTCTTCGGCCGGCTGGAAGAGGAACCGGCGTTCGCCGGCGAATTGGTCCTTGTTCGCCTGGTAGAAAGCCGCGATCGCAAGCATCGTTGCGGTATGCGCGTCATGCCCGCATGCATGCATGACGCCAGGCACTGTTGAGATGTAATCGGTCTTCTTCTCGTCTTGAATCGGCAAAGCGTCGAAGTCTGTCCGAAGCGCGATTGCCGGACCGGGTTTCTCTCCTCGCACGGAAGCGACTATTCCATAGCCCCCGATGCCTTCCTTTACCTCGCAGCCGATTTCCCTCAGCCTCGCGGCAATCCATCGGGACGTTTCCTTCTCTTGAAATGACAACTCCGGATGCTGATGCAAATATCGGCGCCAGGCCACCATCTCCGGATAAGCAGTTTGCAGCTGTGCATCTAGCTTTGCAATCAAGTTCACGCTTACAAACCCCCTAACGTTCAATTATTATGATCTCCTTATTGTAGCAGAACCGAAATGGCATACGGAAGTTTTTTGCTATAAAACGGCAACATTTTTCGTAAAGCTGTCACTTTTAGCGCCGGAACGCTAACGGGCGGAGGCTTGCACTGCCCCATGAAAACGACTATCATTGAAGAATAAAACTTGCTCTAAAGCTTGAAGGAGGATCATCCATGATTATTGAGAATACAGGCTTGAACGGCATGAGCAGCGAACTCGCGCATCTTGACGAGTCCTCGGAGAAGCTCGGCTTCGTTCGCTGGCAATGGGAATATTACCGCGCAACGTACGATTTAAAGCTGGAAGACCGTACAAACGGAGAGGATTACTACTTGCGCTTCAACGTCCGCGCGATTGAAGGCAAGCTGGAGTCCGCACACGCCGTGCTTCAAGTGGAATCCGTCTATATCGGACGAGCTACTTTCCCGCACGGTCTCGATTACGAGTCGCCAATCCCGCAGCCGATTCTGAACGCTGCGACGCAGCGCTTGCAAGAATTGAAGAAGCTGCTAGCCTAATCTAAGATGGGTCCACAAATGAAACCAAAGACGAACGGCCTGCGCGGCAGGCCGGATTTCTTGCTTCTCGTGCTCACGCTCCTGTTGGTCGGGTTCGGGCTGATTATGGTTTTCAGCGCGAGCTCCAACACGGCGGCCATCTCCAAGAGCAACAATTTCGACGCCCTTTACTTTACGAAGCGCCAGCTGGAGTTCGCGGTGCTGGGCACGTTCAGCATGTTCGTGGTCATGAACATCCCCTATACGGCGTTTAAGAAAGGTTTCATCGTCTACTTCTTCCCCGTATTGATCATGCTCATCCTCGTTCCGTTTATCGGCAAGAACTTAAACGGCGCACGCAGCTGGTTCGGCATCGGCTCGCTCGGCATTCAGCCTACTGAGTTCGCAAAGCTGGGCCTTGTCCTTTATTTGGGCTCCTTGATTGCCAAGAAAGGCGAGAAGTTTCGAGATTTCAAGAGAGGACTTATTCCGGTCTTCCTTATAATCGCGGTCATTTGCGGACTTATCATGATGCAGCCCGACCTCGGGGCATGTATCGTAATCGCCGGCGCTTCGCTCATCGTCATCGTTGCCGGCGGAGCAAACTTGAAACAGCTGTTCTTGTCCAGCATTATTATCGGTTCGATTGTGGCAGCGCTTGTCAGCATTTCGATGCTTCATGATCCAGACAGCTGGACTTACCGCATCAACCGGTTCACGGCCTTCATGGATCCGACATCTGACATGCAGAACACGACCTACCATCTCTCGCGCTCGCTCGAAGCATTGGGGCATGGGGGAATTACCGGAGCCGGCTTCGGCCATAGCATACAGAAGCTGGATTACATGCCTTATCCATATAGCGACTTTATCTTCTCCGTCATCGGCGAAGAGTTCGGATTTATCGGCAGCTTGCTGTTCCTGCTCTTTTATCTGTTCTTTATATGGCGCGGAATGATTGTCGCGCTTCGATGCCCCGATACCTACGGTACGATCGTCGGTGTCGGCATCGTCGGGCTGATCGCCGTCCAAGCCATCGTCAATATCGGCGGCGTAACTGGTGCGATGCCGCTAACCGGCGTCACGCTTCCTTTCATCAGCCACGGCGGCTCCTCGCTCATCGTATGCTTGCTTGGCATGGGCATTCTGCTCAGCATATCTCGCGAGTACAATCGTCCGGAGAAGACTTCTGCGAGACCCAGAACCAACACTAAATAAGTTCGCCTATTCATGCAGAAAAGGCATGTCCCACACGGGACATGCCTTTTCTGCAGCTAATAACGCTTATTTAAGACGCGCGATTTCCTCGGATGCCGTCTCTTCTTCTTTGAAGGCAACGCCTTCAACCTTGATGTTGACTTCCACGACGTGCAGTCCGGTCATCGTAGCAACCGTTTCACGCACGTTCTCCTGCAACTGCCTGCACACTTCCTGAATCGGAATACCGTATTTCACGATGATCCGCAGATCGATTGCCGCTTCGAGCTGACCTACCTCGACGGAAACGCCCTTCTGCGCATTCTTGCCGCTGAGACGTTTCGCAAGACCTTCTGATATCCCCCCGGACATAGCAGCAATCCCAGGAGTTTCTAGCGCAGCCAAGCCTGCGATGGTGGCGACTACGTCGTCTGAAATACGAATGATGCCGGTTTGAAGTTCTTCTGTCATGCCACTCACTCCTTGTCACCTTATGTTTCCATTGTAATTGAAGCGTACATTCGAAGCAAGGCATTCCATTCGCGCATAACCAAGTTTACACAAACGTTTTTTTCAGCTATAGTGTTAACAGAATTTCCAATTTTCAAATATGGGGTGCCTGGAACATTGAATCAGAAACTGTTTTTCGCTTTATTAATCGGTCTATTTGTACTAAGCGGTGTTAGTCACTATGCCCATTTCGGAACGATTGCAGAGTTCATTATCTCCGCTCTGGCCATCTTGTTCGTAGCGGGCTTTCTGGGGAAAGCGACCGAGAGCGTCGCTCATTACGCCGGACAGCGGCTGGGCGGTTTCCTGAATGCGACGTTCGGTAATGCGGCAGAGTTGATCATTGCGATCTTCCTGGTACGCGAAGGACTCTTCGACATGGTGAAAGCGAGCATTACGGGCTCGATCATCGGAAACCTGCTGCTCGTATTAGGCGCGAGCGTGTTCCTTGGCGGACTGAAGTTCAAGGAGCAGCGCTTTAACGTTCAATTGGCCAGCCATAACTCTTCCCTGATGATTCTGGCCGTCATCGCGCTCGGCATTCCGGCGATCTTCATCTCGACGCAGCATTTCGATGCCGACAAATCGAAGCTTCTCAGCTTGACCATTGCCGGCATCCTGATCGTCGCTTACATCCTGTGGCTGGTGTTCTCCATGATCACGCACAAGGATATTCTCGCGGACGTGGAGGAAACGACGCCCGACCACGGAGAAGAGGCTGCTTGGTCCAAGTCGACGTCCATCCTGTTCCTCATCCTGGCAACGGTCATGACCGCGTTCGTCAGCGAATGGCTCGTCAGCACCTTACATACGTTTACGGCCAAGTTCGGTTTCTCGGAAGTGTTTATCGGCGCCTTCCTCATTGCCATCGTCGGCAATGCAGCCGAGCACAGCGCGGCAGTCATGCTTGCCATGAAGAACAAAATCGGCGCAGCCGTGGAAATCGCCGTCGGCAGCAGTTTGCAAATCGCCTTGTTCGTGGCTCCGGTGTTGATCCTGATCAGCACATTCTTCGGAGAAACGATGGACATCGTTTTTACCCCGATCGAACTTGCAGCCATTGCCGTATCCGTCTTTATCGCCAAGTCGATATCCAAGGACGGCACGACGAACTGGTACGAAGGCGCACTGCTCATCTTCGTTTATATCATTCTCGGCATTTCGTTCTACCTGGTCTAACGCTAATTTTAAAAAAGACGCTCCCGCGGGATCCCGCGGGAGCGTCTTTTTTTCTATGTAATCATCGCATGGGTTTCGCGGAGAAAAAAAAAAGCAGCTGCACGGATCTGCGGCTACTTCTCCAACGCTTCGTATAGCTGAGCCAAATTCCGTTCCAGCTTACTGATGATTTCCTTGCCAACAACCTCGGATACTAGCCCCGCACGAATCGCAAAATCGATTTCTCTGGAAAAGCCATATATTTGAGTATCCAGCACTTCTTCATAGAGCGGACATTGTCTCGTCGTCAAGTTTTCCATTTGAACTTCGATTAGTTTCTCGATTTTATTGGCATCCTCGTGAAGGAGATTGAGCGCTTTTTGATGCAAGTGAATAAGAACATCGGATGAAGACATCGTACTCCTCCTTGTGCATAAGCTAAATCGTCTTATACCCTTTATATTAGACGAAAACAAAGGATTGTACAAGGTCAAAACAAATAAGCGCCTCACCGAATATTCGGTGAAGCGCTTTCCTTGTATCTTAGAACGAAAAACTATTCAATTACTTGAACATTCAAATTGTGCTTGGCGAATACTTCTGCCATTGCCGCTTGGGCTTCTGCTGCATCGGGACCGTGGACGTGAAGCTCGTAGGAGTGTCCGCCGACCAATGTCGTGAAGAGGCCAAGGATACTTTTAACGTCGATGTATTTATTCTCGGCTTGAAGTACGATGGACGACCGGAATTTATTGGCCGTTTGAGAAATATCAACGATTGCCGCATTATTGGACATGGGAATCCCTCCATTATTTAGATTATTCGCTAACTTCAATAATCATAACTCGATTTCGATATTCCTACAAGAGCTTTACGTTAAATTTTCTGGATTCAAACCTTCCAATTCCGGGATAACGAACAAGCCGTCTTTGCGGATCAGGACATCGTCGAAGTAGACTTCGCCGCCGCCGTATTCCGGTCGTTGAATAAGCACCAAATCCCAGTGTACCGCGGAACGGTTGCCGTTGTCTGTATCCTCATAAGCTTGACCCGGCGTGAAATGGAGACTGCCCGCGATCTTCTCGTCGAAGAGAATATCCTTCATCGGATGGAGGATGTACGGGTTGAAGCCGAGGCTGAATTCGCCGATGTAACGGGCGCCTTCGTCCATGTCGAGAATTTCGTTCAGCTTCTCCGTATTGTTGCTCGTCGCTTCGATGATCTTGCCGTCTTTAAACGTAAACGAAATGTTCTCGAACGTCACGCCCGAATACACCGAAGGCGCGTTGTACGTGATGGTGCCCTGCACGGAATCGCGAATCGGGCAGCTGTACACTTCGCCGTCCGGGATGTTTTTCTCGCCAGCGCACTTGCTCGCTCCGATTCCCTTGATGGAGAATGTCAAATCCGTACCCGGCGCTACGATACGTACGCGGTCCGTCTTCTTCATCATTGCTTCCAGCGGGTCCATCGCTTTGTCCATTTTCGCATAATCCAGGTTGCACACGTCGAAGTAGAAATCCTCGAACGCTTCCGTGCTCATATTGGCAAGCTGAGCCATGGAGTGGTTCGGATAACGCAGCACGACCCACTTCGTATGCTTCACGCGCTGCTCCGAGTGAATCGGATGCCGGTAATATTTATCGTACAACTTCATTTTGTCGCTTGGTACGTCAGCCAGCGAGTTGATGTTCTCGCCCGAACGAACGGCTATGTAGCCCTGCATGGCCTCCATCCGCTTCAGGTCGAAGGACGCCCACAGTTTTATCTGCTCTTCCGTCGCGTTCATCAGCATCGAACGAAGCACGGATCTGTCGCTCGTCTCCACGAACGGACGGCCACCGCGCTTGGCGACCTCTTCGACCAAGCATTTCGCAAGATCGCGTTCCGAGCCAATCATATCGATTAGAATATTTTCTCCGGGTTGAACGTTGATGGAATACCCGACCAGGTTTTCCGCAAGCTTTTGCATTCTAGGATCACGCATCACATTACCTCCACTTCATTTCGTACGCAAGTATATTATCATGTTTGGTTGCCCGATGCACGGAGGCGGCAATTTGGGCCGTTCGTTCCCCTCTAGGAGACGTCACATGATCTTATAAGTTGAAGTTCAGCCGCGTCATCCGATTTTCCTCTGCCGGCTTCCCGTCCGCCTGATAACGGAAGATTGTCCGCTCTTCCAGGGAACGCGGCAGCATCTTCTTTCGGTCGATCACCAGTTTGCAGGACGATTGCACCTGCATGGTCGAAAGCATCGCCTCGAGCTCTCGTTTGGATCGGGCAATTTCGCCATTCCATTCTTCTTGCAGCGCGGATGGCCCCGCAGCGTTATGCATCTGTCCCCCTTGCTGCTTGGCAGTGAGATTAGCGGGGACTTTCTTCTCCAGCAAACCAAACTCGCCGCGCAGCTGAGTCGCCCACTTGGCAGCCGCATGCTTCGGATCCGACGTGACCCGCAGCACCGTCTGCTCATCGTTCGATTCCTCGGGCACGAGTTCCGTCTTGACCGCCGCCGCTTTGATGCTGTTCAGCAGTTCGAGCGGATTCACCGTGGACGTTAACGCATTCATGCTGCTTCCCTTCACCTTAACAACTTTATGATCTTCGACCGTACCGTGGAAAGCGACCGGATTGCTAACCGTTTGACTGCCGCTTCCGATTCCGGCATCTCCGCTAAACGTATATCGGTCCACGCCAGACAACCCCGAGACGGACAAGGCAAGCAATTCTTTCGGTGAACGGCTGCCTCCATAGGCGCATCCCGATAACACCAGGCAAACGCAGCATACGGCCCATAATTTCCACGAATTCATTCTGATTCACCATCCTTCAATGCTTGATCCTCCATTACCGGATAGCGTCTGTTTGAATTTCATTCTTTATGTACGCATGTTGAACTTATCCACTCGACAAAGGTCCATAAGGACAATAAAGTCAATAAAGTCAAAAAAAACGGCTTACGCTTAGGCGCCCGCCGCATTGCTAATGTTCAAACTTTCGCTTTTATAAATTACTGCTTCCTCAGTGCTGCACTCAGCCGACGCAAATGCGGTTCCGGCCGTTCTTCTTCGCTTCGTACAACGCCATGTCCGCTCTGTAAAACAACGATTCCACGCTGATCTTCTCTTCGTCGAAAGACCATTCCGATATTCCGCAGGATACCGTCACTGTAGGGTCCGTTTGCCCTTCCACCGTGCTGCGAATTCGCTCGGCTATGCGGTACGCTTGTCCGGTCCGGATTTGCGGCAAATAAACGGCCAGCTCTTCGCCGCCCCAGCGTGCGGCGATATCCGTATCGCGTATGCAATTGCGGATGACGTCGCTAACCGCGACAAGAATTTGATCGCCGATCAGATGGCCGAACGTATCGTTGACGCGCTTGAAATGGTCGATATCCACCAGCACGAGCGAGCCGCAGCGATCCTTTCGCTGACGAAGATGAATCTGTTCGTTCAGGTAATGCCGCGCATGCAAGCCGGTTAAATTATCTGTAATGACCATCCGCCTCACCTCGGCATGAAGCGAGGCATTGGAAACCGCAAGTCCGATATGCGTCGACAATACTTGAAGCAGCTTGTAGTTCTCGTAGGAGAAAAAATTCGGGCTCTGATGGGAAACCATAATGACGCCAACGACGGCGGATCCCGCCATAACCGGGGCCGCAATCAGCGATCTCGCTCCCGATGCATCCATTAATTTAGAATCCACAACCCGAGTGGACCAATAATCGGATATGATTAACGGTTCCTTGGTCCTTATCACGATACCGCCAAATCCGGTTGAAGTCGAATAAGACTCGGTATCCGTCATCGGCACGTTGCTCGCCATGATTTGAAAGTTGCTGCCGTCATTGCTGATTTGCAACAAATGGCAGTAATCCGCTTTGAAAATAGTCATCAGCTCGGTCAACGCAAAATCGAACACTTCATTGAGCCGCAGCGATTGATTCAGACGCTTCGTCAATTCGTTAATGAGCTGCAATTCACTGATCAGCAAGTTGGACTGCTCATACAATTTGGCATTCTCGAATGCGGATCCAGCCGTATCGACCAACATCACCATGGATCGATGTTCGAACTCGTCCCATCGCTGCTGCAAGCTTAAGCTCAGCACGCCATAGACGGCCTGATTGCCCCGCAGCGGGATGGCAAGCTTAATTCCTCCCCCGTCCTCGTCAGCCGTAACAGGCTTGCCCGTCAAGAACGCATTGGCGTTCAAATCATCGTTCGTATGACGCAGCAACAATGGTTTGACCCTGCTGTCCGAGTAGACGAAATCCTGCGACAAGTATAAATTGACCTTGGCGCCGGGATACATGACTTCCACGTCATCGAGCAATACGTGAAGGACCGAATAAACGTCGTTCTGGTCATGGAGACGCTTCGCAGCTTGAAACAAATAATCCCGGCCGCGCGCCTCTTTATCTATGATTTGCTGCTGGTTCATCATCTGTCTGACTATAAGCAAATCATATGCATGGTCGTACATCTCCTGCATCGTCAAAGCCGCGGCTTCCAACAAGGGAAGCAGGAAGGATTCCGTCTTGTCCGCCGACGCTAACTTCAACCGTGCAATACAGCCTGTGCTTCTTCTGCTGTTCAATGGCGCTAGAATGGCTTCCGTCCCCGTATTCGGGAGATCATCGCCGATTGCCGACTCGATCAGAAGGCCGCCTTCAGCGTCCAATAGTTGCATGTGATGATGCAGCAATGGCGAAGATATGGTCATGGCTTGCGAATGCCATCGATTCCAAGCTTCCTTTAATAATCCTCGTACGATATACTCGTGATTGGCAAGGAAATCGCCTTTCGGTAACCAAACGTCAGGCTGCTGCGCCTCCAGGATATCGATTTCCCAACGTGCAGCGGAATTCGACATTGTCATGTCTTTGGAACTCATCATACGCAGCATCACCTCACCCTCGTAGCACCTTTTAGATCTGGTTAAGATTCCTAGTTTAACTATACTTGAATTATAGATTGATTGCACTACAATTGATGGGCTGAAATAGGACTTAAGTTACACTTTTGTCAAATTATGCGGGCGAGGTTTCTTTAATCGACTTCTAACCTTGAAACGCTTGACATTATGCTGTGAATTTATATAATATTTATAGTTGAATACATGGGAACGGTTTTGTGTCACCCTCACGGAGGCTGTCGCTATCAGGCCTGCGGCTGAACATGCCTGATAATACCGCATTGACTCTTTCAATGCAGTGGGGACAGTACTCGGCGAAACACCCATTTTCAAACATTCCATTTGAAGAAGGAGTTTTACGACACATGTCAAGATATACAGGCCCTAAGTTTAAACTATCCCGCCGCCTCGGCATTTCCCTTAGCGGTACAGGCAAAGAATTGAAACGCGCTTTCCCTCCAGGTCAACACGGCCCGGGCCAACGCAAGAAAATGAGCGGCTACGGCATTCAATTGCAAGAAAAACAAAAACTGCGCCACATGTACGGCGTGAACGAAAAACAATTCCGTAACCTGTTCGACAAAGCATCGAAACTTAAAGGTATTGCCGGTGAAAACTTCATGGCCCTTCTTGAGAGCCGTCTGGACAACCTGGTTTACCGTCTTGGCTTTGCTAACTCCCGTGCCGGTGCGCGTCAACTCGTATCCCACGGTCACGTTACAGTAAACGGCAAGAAAGTCGACATCGCTTCGTACACGGTTTCCACTGGCGACGTAATCGGCCTGCGTGAGCGCAGCCGTGCACTGAAATCCATCAAAGAAGCTTTGGGCGGACGCAACTTCCTTCCAAACTACCTGGAATTCAACGACGCTGCTGTTGAAGGCAAATACGTTCGTCTTCCAGAACGTGCTGAGCTTCCGCAAGAGATCGACGAGAAACAAATCGTCGAGTTCTACAGCCGTTAATAAGCAAGAGGTCCAAAGCAATCGCTTTGGACCTCTTTTTTTGCACATTTACTCGCCGGTCCCGTTTATCGAGGCCATCTCTTGCTAGGCGGAAGCAATGCAGGGAACGGAGCATGCGGCTCCATTTGATACCAATAGGCTACCGAAGAAACATCGTCGGAGCGTTCGAACAATTCCACGGAATTATGGCCGATTTGTTGAATCGTGACGCGCAGATCCTTTTCGAATCGGATCGGGTCGAGCATATGCCAGCGGTACATCCCGTGCATTGGTACATTGTGTCCATACCATGCATCGATTTTGGTCGTTTCCTTGTAGAACTGATAGCCCAAGTACGGCGTGGAATACGATTCCGGTTCATTGATCTTCATGTTGTTGAAGCACCATGCGCCGCCCACGTAATCCTCTACGCCCGTACCGCAGATGGTCGGCCATTCCTCGTCTCCATCCATGTAGAACTTGATCTCGCCTTCGCCCCACCAATTACGCTCCAATGCCGCCCATGCCAGGTACGTTCCGATATAATGCCCTTCGCCTTTCACGTTGTCGAGGATGGTATAGTCTTTGCCGAGCTCGGTGACTGCTTCCCGGCGCCATTGAGCATGGAAGTACGCCGTATTCTCAGGCAGCTCGTCCACCAAGGAATAATTGAACGCATAGAAGAATCCGCCAATGTCGGCAGCATGCTGATTCACGATCGTGATTTTCGCGGATGTCCGGAACGGCATCGGAATATAGCAATTCATGCCGCCCGTAGGCACGACGGAAATCGGAAGCGAATTTACGTTGGTGCGAATGCCGAAGCCGTTGCAGAAGAAATCACCCAGCGGGACTTCTACCGACGGCTCGGCTTCGTTGTCCCAATACATGCGAATGACCAAGTCGCGAAGCACGAATTGTCCCGCATGCCCATTGCCTGTTTTATCGGTGACGGTAATCCAGAAATGCTGGATGATCCCCGTCCCTTGAATCGAAGCGAGCGTAACCTCTTCACCCGCGATCAATGTAATCGCCGGACGGCCTTTTCTGCCGACCCCGAGATTGCTCGCTTCTTTGCCGCCCTGTCCTTTTTCACCGTTCGGATTCTCTGCCGTAATCGACCTTGTCCGCGCTTTCGTTACGAGCGGCGCGGAAGACAACCCTAAACCTAGTCCGTTATTTTGCAGCATGTCTTCACCTCATGTATCAGATATTGTGCTATGACGGACCTATTATATAATGAATAGTGAGAATATCCGTTACCTGATATTGTTCAGTTATTTATCAATTATTGCTGAGGTGTTGGAGTTGCAGATCGAACAGCTTTGCCCCTATATTAGGGTCGCAATCGACAGCGTGCTGGATGCTTCGTGGAAAATCGACGAACGCGTCATCTGGGACTACGAACTGCTTTATCTGATGGAAGGCCAGCTGCTTGTAACGGTGGAGGGCGAGACGTACAAGGGGCGTGCAGGGGATTACTTCTTCTTCAAGCCGGGGCAAACGCATGCGATCCAGGTCATCGGCGGCATGCCGATTCGCCAGCCGCATGTTCATTTCGATTTGTTCGCCCAGCCTGACAGCCGGGAGGTCGGCGTTTCCTTCAAGCCGTTGAAGCAAATGAATGCCAAGGAACGGGGATGGCTGCGCCCGAACGAGCTGGATACCCGGCCGTATTTCATTCCATCGCATTTTCGGCCGGGTGATCCGCTTCCATTGGAACAGGCATTGTTTGAATTGATACGGGAATTCGAAACGAAGCCGCCTTTCCATGAGCTCCGCATGAAGAGCCGCTTGCTCGACATCCTCTCTCTCATCATGAGAGAGCAATATTGGGGCAGCAAAGCTCTGGGCGGCGGCCAGCTTGAACTGCTTTCGGAAATTCGATCCTATATCGATCATAACGCGCATCGCAACGTGAATCTCGATGAGCTCGAGGATCGGTTCCATATCAGCAAGTTCTATTTAATTCATCTGTTCAAAAACGTATTTCAGCGGACGCCGATCCAATATCATCAGCAAATCCGGATGGAAAAAGCGAAAACCATGATTCAGTACACGTACTTATCTTTTCAGGAGATCTCCGATCAGCTTGGGTATTCGTCGATCCATGCATTCAGCCGTGCATTCAAGTCCTATGAAGGCTGCAGTCCTTCCCGCTACCGCGAAACCATCTCGGGCTGATGCTCCTTCAACCAGGTCCGAAGCGGCACGTCGGCATCGGTCGGGGTGTAATGGCCGTTGCAATTCACGCCATAGCCCAACAGCTGGCGGCGTATCGGCTCGCTGCGCTCCCACAGATGCTGAACGGTCATATCGTCCTTCGTGCGAATCCAACGGTAGCCATAGCCGTAAAACAGCACCTTGCGCGTCATCTCCGACCAGTTTGGCGTTCCCGCATGCCAGAGGCGACGGTCGAAGAAAACCGCTGTTCCCGGCTTGACGCGCACGGGGATGGCGCCTTCCGGCTGGCCCTGGCGATCTGCCGGGATCGCCAAGTTATCATTCAAATGACTGCCTGGGACGACCCAGAAATTGCCGCGGTCCGGTTCGGAGACGTCGGATAAGAAGTAGGCTACTTTCAGCGATAGCCGAGGACGCGGGTGGGATTCCATCTCCATGTTGACGCGCCCGCTGTCTTGGTGCCAGCCGAATGTCGCATCGTTCTTCTGCTGTCCGGACGGCGGTGTCGAGATCATATGCGCGTGATACAAGTAGATGTTCCATCCAAGCAGACCCCAAACCTTCGGCAGTACTTTCTCATAGTCGACCAGATCCAGGAAAACATCGTGATCAGGAATGAAATTTGGATAAAACAGCGCCGTCTTCGGATCATGCCCTGCGCTGAGCTTGTCTTCGTAAATCCGGTCGAACTCCGCAGTAATGCTTGCAACCTGATCTTCGGACAGTGCATTCTCCACGATTAGATAGCCGGTTTCGTTAAACGTTTTGCGCTCTTCTTCCGTTAGTGCATACTTCAGACACGATGGATTCATCTTGGATCCCCTCCGGATTGATTCATGTAGTTCCTGTCTCTATCATAAAAGTTAATCCGGGCGGTTTCGATTAACGATCCGGTTTTCTTTTGTGTAATTCAACGATTACGATGAGAACGCTATCAAAGCTGAATTCAATCTGTCCTGCCCTTCAAGAATGCCGTTGGCGAGCAGCCCGTGAGTTTCTTGAACACCCGATTGAAGTATGCCTGATCGCAAAACCCCGTTTCGTCCGCAATTTCGCTGATGGGCATGACTTTATCGCACATCAGCTCCTTCGCCTTGGCAATACGAACATGATGCAAATATTCGATCGGCGTCAATCCCGTCACCGACTTGAATGAATGCGTGATATGATTCGGCGTCCGCCCCGTGAACGCGGCCAGATCGCTCAGCGTTACCGGTTCCCTGTAATGTTCCAGCATGTATTGTTTGATATCTTCCGCCATGTCGATCTTCTTCGCCGGAAGTTTCCACTTGTCCCGTTCGTAATTGATGATGCCGAGAAGCTCCAGAATGATGGCATAGCAGGTCGTTTCCGAATAAGGCCCGCTCATCAGCCGATGGTGCTTCAACAGGAGGAAGCGCTGCTTGAAATATTCGAATGCGCCGATCGTCGTTTTGCAGTAACGCTCTTCCCCCAAGATCGGAAGCAATTCACGGTCATGATCTTCGAGCGCAAAATGCGTCGCGTAGCGCTGATGTTCTTCCTGGGAAGTACCGCCTCGCACCGATCCGGCCGGGATGAAGAGCACGTCGCCTTTCTGCAAATAGACCGTATCGTCGTTCACCCAGTAGACGATCTTGCCTTTCGTCACGACGAGAAGCAGATTGTACTGCGTCACGCTTCGTCCCATTTCCCATTTGCCATGAAAATCTTTCACGTAACAGCTATGCAGTTTGATCAATCCGGCAACCTCCCGCTCTCCGATGTCGTGCATATTAATTTCGCGTCGCGGATGCCTATTTCCTGTGCGCAATCGCAGAAATACGATGGTATGCACAGAAAGACCCGCTCTGTCGAGAGCGAGTCTTTCTGACGCGAATAGGTCTTCTTAAGCGATGTCGCCTTTAGCCGCAGCCTCTGTCTGAAGCGACGCGCCGGCGTTAGCCAACGAAGGCGCATTTCGCGTCGTCAAACCTCTAACCAGCGCATTCAGGTCGATGCCCGAAACGCTCTTCAGCATTTCCGGCGCCGTCGCCATAAGCGATGTCACGTAGTTGCTGACGCGGGCAGCGCCTTCGCCGTGACCGGTGTCAACGACGGTCAGCTTGTCGATCGCGCCGATCGGAGACGCGATCTTGCCGGCCAATTCAGGCAGCATCTTCACAATAATATCGAGCACGGCTGCTTCGCCGAACAATTCGAACGCCCGGGCCAGCTTCTCCTTGGCTTCCGCTTCCGCCAGACCTCGCAGACGGATAACGTCGGCTTCCGCCGTACCTTTCGCCCGCTCGGCATCCGCTATCGCAAGTCCGTCCAGACGCTTCTGCTCCGCATTTGCTTTCGCCTCCGCTTCGATTAAATACTGCGCGGCGTCCGCTTCGCGCATCCGCTTCGCCTTATCGGCTTCGGCCGCCTGCTCCACCGCATACCGGTCGGCGTCGGCCTTCTTCTTCACTTCCGCGTCGTACTGCTTCTCGCGGCGGAGAATTTCCTTGCCTTCCAGATCGATTTCGCGTTCTTTCCGCACGATCTCGACCTGCATCTGTTCTTCGACGACGAGCTGTTTCGCTTTCGCTTCCTGGATCGCGTATGCCTGGTCGGCTTCGGCCTTGGCGGAGTCCTGTTCCTTCTTGAAGGAAGCCACCTTCAATTCCTTGGTCTTGGCCGCTTCCGCGATATTCGTATCGCGCAGCAGCTCGGCCTTCAAGCCTTCTTCTTCCGCGCGGGCCTTCTGAATTCGGGAATCTCTGACCGCTTCGGCTTCTGCGATGTCGGCATCGCGCTTCACGGCGGCGATCCGCGGCTTGCCGAGCGCCTCCAAGTACCCGTGCTTATCGCGAACGTCCTTGATCGTGAACGAGACGATCTGCAGTCCCATCTTCTTCAGATCCCGCGCCGCGACGCCTTGTACTTCCTGCGCGAACTTATCGCGGTTCCGGTATACTTCTTCGACGGTCATCCCGCCGAGAATGGAACGCAAGTGGCCTTCCAGCACTTCTTGGGCCTCGCTCTTCAGCGCCTCCGTCGGTTTGCCAAGGAATTGCTCGGCAGCCGTTGCGATATCTTCGACGGAGCCGCCGATTTTGATAATCGCCACGCCGTCGCAGAATACAGGAACGCCTTGCTCCGTGAAGACTTCGGGCGTTGAAACATCGAGCTTATGAGACAGCAGCGACAGGAAGTCCGATTCCTGAAAGATCGGCAGAATGAATGCGCCGCCGCCACGGACGATTTTGTTCTTGCGTCCCGACTCATCGGCGGCCACGTTGCGGTTTCCAAGAAAAGATCCCGTCACGATCATCGCTTTATCCGGTCCTACGGTTCGGTACCTTGCCCAGAAGGCAAGACCTAGCAGGATCAGAACGCCTACGACGGCGGCTGGGATGATTAAGTAATCAGGCATGTGAATAAATTCCCCTCTCTTACTGCGTTTAGAGCTCCAATTTCGAAACGAGGAGCGTATGGTCTTCTACGCCGATGACGACAATCCGGGAGCCTACTGCGAGCTCAGCCCCGTCAAAACTCGCGGCGATATGGTTCGTCAAACCCATCCCGGTCTTCACCGTTACTTCCCCGAACCCGCTGGACGGTATCGGCACCGTCACTTCGCCTCGCATGCCGGTCAGTTCTTTCATGGAATAACCGGTCGAATGTTCGCTCCGTTCCATGGGACGAATGTACAGATAATAAAGGCCGATTGCAGCCGCTATGGCGCCCAGGGCAGCAATGACTACAATCGCGGCAGTGCCGAGTGCACTGTGATGCAGGAGCAGCAATCCCGCTCCGCCGAAAACGGTAATTCCGCCGACGATCGCAGTCGGCTGGAGTACGGGTACGCCGTCCAGCGACAAGAAATCGAGCATGCCGTCCAGCGCGAGACTGAGCCAGTCGCCCAAGACCACGCTGACGATCGCGAACAATATGCCGCCGAATAAACAGCCGAGAAATAAGCCTTCCATGCCCTCCCTCCAATTCTTGCGATTCCATATTTTAGAATTCCATCCGTTATTTATTACGACAGGCGTGCCGAGAAGTTTCGCTCGACGTCAGAATTGCATCACCTGCATGGGCAGATGGATGCACGGATTGAATGTATTGGAAGGTTCGGAGGAGATAATAAAATAAGCTTACCCTGCGAACGCATTCGCACGATAAGCTTAGTACCGGTTTCCATTATTGAAGAACCACTTTCACGAATTTCCGTTTGCCAACCTGTACAATGTCTCCATCAGCCAGCGTAATCTCTGCCGACCAGTCCTCGACTTTGTGCTCGTTGATGCGTACGGCGCCTTGTTGAACGCTTCGTTTCGCCTCGCTGGAAGAAACCTGGAGTTCGAGCTTCGTCAGCAGCTTCAGAATACCGATGCGGCCATCCTGCAATTCGGAGACGGACAGCGTAGCGGATTGAATATCGTCCGGCAGCGCCCGCTTCTGAAATACGGTAATGAAATGCCGCTCGGCCGCCGCCGCCGCTTCTTCGCCGTGGTACATGTGCACGAAATTGCGGGCAAGCGCCATTTTGACGTCACGCGGGTGCTTGCTGCCATCTGCAATGCCGTCTCGCAGCCGATCCAGCTCTTCGCTGCCGATATCCGTTGCCAATTCGTAGTATTTCAGCATGAGCGCGTCCGGAATCGACATCGACTTGCCGTAAATTTGGTTCGGCTCTTCATCGATGCCGATGTAATTGCCCAAGCTCTTGCTCATCTTGTTCACGCCGTCAAGGCCTTCGATGAGCGGGGTCATAATGACGGCCTGCGCCGCTTTGCCGTATTCCTTCTGCAAGGTGCGGCCCATCAGCACGTTGAACTTCTGGTCCGTGCCGCCGAGCTCGACGTCGCTTTCAAGCGTCACGGAATCGTAGCCCTGCATAAGCGGATAGAAAAATTCATGTATGCTGATCGGCTGGCCGGATTGGTACCGCTTCGTAAAATCGTCCCTTTCCAGCATGCGAGCGACCGTCAATTTCGCCGACAGTGCCACGACTTCCGCGAAGTTCATCGGACCGAGCCATTCGGAGTTGTAGTACACCGTTGTCTTGGCCGGATCGAGCAGCTTGTAGATTTGCTTCTGGTACGTTTCGGCGTTACGCTTCACGTCTTCTTCGCTGAGCTGCTTGCGCGTCTCGGATTTCCCCGTCGGATCCCCGATGCGTCCCGTGAAATCGCCAATAATAAGCTGGACTTCGTGGCCGAGCTGCTGAAATTGTCTGAGCTTATGCAGTACGACCGTATGCCCGATATGAATATCCGGCGCGGAAGGATCAAGACCCAACTTCACTTTAAGCGGCTTGCCTGTCGCAACTGCATGTATGACCTTTGCTTTCATGTCGTCTTCCGGCACGATCTCGACAACGCCTCGTCGAATAACCGCCATTTGACGCTCGACTTCCTGCTGCTGCGCAGCCGTCAATTGTTCCCATTTCACCATGCGAGCCCATCCCCTTTTCGGAAAATAACAAAAAATCCTTCTGTCCTCAAGGGACGAGAAGGATTTGCTCGCGGTACCACCCTCGTTAGAGCCGCCGGCTTCCGTGCAGCGAACTGCCGGGAAGGCCGAACATGCGGCTCTCACTTCATTATCGTAACGGATATTATCCGGATGCAGACTACTGGAGAAACGATTCCAAGGGACTGGAAAACGTTCGTTCGTCCGATCGGCTCGAGGCGGTAATTCGACATGCGGCACGTACCGGTTTGCACCATCCACCGGCTCTCTGGAATCGCGGCCCGCATCTCTACTGATGCCTGTCAACGCGTATCAATATGCAATTGTAATTAAATCCATGATTCCGGAAGAAACACGCAGCGCCGGCGGTAAGTCGGCCGATCCCGTTTCTTTCTTGTGTCCCGTTATACCACAGACGTGCAAACAAAGTCAACGGAAGCCCGTAACAAGCGGTGAAATGGTCGAAGCATAGACAAATTCGTCGGCCAAAGACTCCTACTCGATTGGCGATTTATGCTATAATAATGACGTTAATCGGAGGAGGCTAATCATTCTATGGATCAAGACCGTCAACCGCACACAAAAGGATACAGCAAATGGCGGACTTTTGGAATCGTGACGTTCGTAACATTTAAATGGCTCTTTATCTTCGGTATTTTAATCGGATTGTTCGGTGCAGCCGCAGTAGCCGGCTATGTGGCCTCATTCGTAAAAGACGAACCCGTTCGCTCTAGAGAGGAAATCGAAGCGAAGATCGATGAGAACTCCATTACGGGCTTCGTGTATTTCAATGATGGACAAACTCCCGTGGGTCAATTGCGCACAGAAGAGGATCGGCGCCTGATCAAGCGGGAAGACATTCCCCCACAGGTCATCAACGCTGTTCTGGCGACGGAAGATAATAACTTCTACAAGCACATCGGCGTCGACTTCAACGGACTTGGCCGGGCGGTCAAGCAGAAGCTGCTGAACGAGGATACGCAAACCGGCGGCAGCACGCTGACCCAGCAGCTGGTACGTCAGGTTTTCCTGACGCTCGATAAAACAGACAGCCGTAAAGCGAAAGAAATCTTCCTCTCGCTGCGGATTGAACGTTTCATGACCAAGGACGAAATTCTGACCGCTTATTTGAATAAGGTCCAATTCGGCACGGGTAACAGCGGCTACAATCTGTATGGCATTAAGGCGGCTGCCAAAGGCATATTCAACATTACCGACCTGAACCAGCTCAATATCGCGCAATCCGCGTACTTGGCCGGTTTGCCGCAGCGTCCGTCCGCTTATACGGCTTTCACGAGCAAGGGCAAGTTTAATCCATCCGGATTCAAACTCGCCATGGACAGACAGCATATCGTATTGAAACGAATGCTGGAAACAGGCCGGATCAGTCAAGAGCAATACGACGAGGCGTTGGCCTTCGACGTCGAGAGTTCGCTGGCCAAGCCGACGGAGAAAGCATACTCGACATTCCCGTTCCTGATGCTGGAATCCGAACGCCAAGCGGCGGAGCTGCTGCTCTTGCACGAGAATCCGAACTTGACACCGGAAGACGTCAAGAAGAAGGAAAATGCACCGCTGCTTGAAGAAGCCCGGCAGCATCTGCTCCGCGGCGGTTATCACATCTTCACCACGATCGATAAGAAAGTGTACAACTCCATGCATAAAGTCGGGTCGGATCCGAACAATTTCGGAGGCGACAGCAAGGAGAAAGGCTTGGAGCAGACAGGCGCGATCATGCTGGATCACAAAACCGGCGCCATTCTCGGCATGCTGGAAGGCCGCGACTTCTATACGGAGCAGTTAAACCACGCGACGCAGATGACGCGTCAGCCGGGCTCCACAATGAAACCCATTGCGGCTTATTTACCTGCCATCGACAAAGGACTTATTCAGCCGGCAAGCGTCATCGACGATTCGCCGATCGTCATGAAGGACGGTCAGAAGGGCTATCACATTCCGATGAACGTCACGAACAAATTTTACGGCCTCGTGACGGCTAGGGATGCGCTGAACCGCTCGCTGAATATTCCGGCACTTAAAGTGTTCAACAATATCGTAACGATTCCGGAAGCCTGGAAATTCGCGAGAAAACTCGGCATCACGACGATTCAGCCGGAAGACGATTATGCGCAAACGGGCGTTATCGGCGGTCTGAGCATCGGGGTATCCGTCGAAGAGCTGACGAACGCATACGGCGCGATTGCCGATAACGGCGTCTTCAACGACGCTTACATGATCAGTCGCATTACCGATGCGGACGGCAAGGTCGTCTATCAGCACGAAGACAAGCCGCTTCGCGTCTTCTCGGAGCAGACGGCTTTCCTGATGACGGACATGCTCCGGACGGTCATTTCGGAACCGAACGGTTCCGGCCATAAGATTACGACGTATTTCAAAAATTACGGCAAAATCCCGGTTGTCGGTAAAACCGGCTCTACCCAAAGCTACGGAGACGTTTGGTTCATGGGCTTCTCGCCGGACGTTACGCTCGGCGTATGGGTCGGCTACGAGAAGCAGAAATACACGCTGTCGAAGCCGGAGCGCGAGCGGGCGAGAATCATCTGGTCGGATATTATGAACGAAGTGACGACGGAACGTCCGGAGCTCTTCCCGACCAAGACTTTCACGATGCCGTCGGGAATCGTCAAATCTACGGTTTCCAGCCTAAGCGGCAAGCTGCCGACGGATTTAACGCGCAGCTCGGGCAAATTGGTAACGGATTGGTTCAACGCGAAGTTTCTGCCGAAGGAATCGGACGACGCGCTTGTCAAAATGTCGGTCATTTCTTATAACGGCGTCAACTACATTCCGCAGCCGTCCACGCCGTCCGATATGGTCAAGGAGATGCTGGTCGTCAAACGCGAGCAACCGCTTGACCAGCTGATGCAAGAAATCGAAGCGGCGCAAGCGAAGCTGCCGGCCTCCAGCCGCAAACCGATGAGCGTCTACGTACCGGCCGACGCTGGCAAGGATGCGCCGTCCATCGTCGATCCGCGCGTCGACGACGGCAGAGCGCCTAGCCCGCCGTCGAGCACGTCGCTCGAGAAGTTGTCTACGACAAATGCTTACCGGATTACATTCAAACCGTCTCCGGATAAGGATGTCGTCGGTTATCGACTCTATCGCGCCGTCAATGACGGCCCGTTCGGCAATACAGGCAGCCCTGTTCTTACCGGTCAAGATTCCAAATTCGTCAGCTACATCGGCAATGCTGCCACTTATTCTTATTACGTGACCGCTGTCGACGTGGCGGGCCATGAATCTGCCCCGAGCGCAATCGTCTCATCCGGCGTCTTCCCTTCTACGCCGACAGGGCCAGAAATGAACTCGGACGGGGGCGCCTCAGGCATCACGGGGCTCCCGCTCGATAACGATGCGCAGACCGGTAGCGGTACAGCAGCCAATAACGGTACAGCGGCTCAATCCGGACTCTCCGCGCCAGCGGCTCCGATGAGCGTATCCGTTGCAAGCACGGATATCGGCATTAAGCTGACTTGGGCCGATAACGCCTCAGCTGAACAGGTAACCAGCTACAATGTGTACTACAGCACAACCAGCAACGGTAGATTCGATAAGATCGGCTCTACCAACGAAGCGAGATTCGAATATGTATCCCCGCTGACGAGCGGCTACTTCCAAGTAACGGCCGTGAATGAAACGGGCGAATCCCCGACTTCCAGCACCGTAGGCTTGAAATAAAACAAAAAACTTCCGCCGCATCGAATCGATGCAGCGGAAGTTTTTTTGTTGCCGCGAAGCGGCGCTAGCTCAGTTCCATTCGCCATTCATAACTGTTAGTCTTCAATGGTGGACAGATCGCCCGTCGGCAGATTCAGTTCCCATGCCTTCAATACGCGGCGCATGATCTTGCCGCTGCGCGTCTTCGGCAGCTTATCCTTAAATTCGATCTCTCGCGGCGCAGCATGCGCAGAGAGACCTTCTTTGACAAACTTCGTAATGTCGGCCTTCAATTCGTCCGAAGCCGTAAAACCTTCTCGAAGCGCCACAAACGCTTTAATGATTTCGCCGCGCATCGGATCTGGTTTCCCAATGACACCTGCTTCGGCAACGGCGGGATGCTCGACAAGCTTGCTTTCGACTTCGAACGGTCCGACGCGCTCCCCTGCCGTATTGATGACATCGTCGATCCGGCCTTGGAACCAGAAGTAGCCATCTTCATCGCGATAAGCGGAATCTCCGGAAATGTACCAGCCCGGGATACGGAAATATTCTTCGTATTTGGCAGGATTGTTCCAAACCTTGCGCATCATGGACGGCCAAGGCGTGCGAATAGCCAGGTTGCCCATGCGGTACGGAGGAAGCTCGTTGCCGCTGTCGTCGATAATGGCAGCCTGAACGCCTGGAATCGGCTTGCCCATGGAGCCCGGTTTAATATCCATGCTCGGATAGTTGCAAATCAACTGTCCGCCCGTCTCCGTCATCCACCAGGTATCGTGAATGCGCTGATGGTAGACTTTCATCCCCCAACGAACGACTTCCGGGTTTAGTGGCTCGCCGACGCTAAGCACGTGACGAAGGCTGGACAGGTTGAATTGGCTGACTACGTCATCCCCGGCACCCATCAGCATGCGGAACGCCGTAGGTGCGCTATACCAGACCGTAACGCCGTAGCGCTCGATCGTTTTGTACCAATCCTGCGGGCTGAAACGACCTCCGCGAATAACGTTCGTCGCGCCGTTCAGCCAAGGGGCGAAAATGCCGTACGAGGTTCCGGTCACCCAGCCCGGATCGGCCGTACACCAATAAATATCGTCAGGCTGCAAATCGAGCACGATACGGCCCGTGAAATAATGCTGGATCATGGCATTCTGCACGTGGAAAACGCCTTTCGGCTTGCCCGTGGAGCCCGATGTATAGTGAATCAGCAGGCCGTCTTCGCGGTCCAGCCATTCAATATCGGCCGAATCGGACGCTGCCGACATTTCTGCTTTGTAATCAACGATGCCGCCCCCTGCCTGCACGTCATCGCCCATGACGATGATATGCTTCAAGCCCGGCAATTCCTCGCGCGGAATACGCGACAATAGCGCTGGCGTCGTGACGATCGCGGTTGCGCTGCTGTCCTGCAGCCGGTCTCTGACCGCCGTTTCCATGAACGCTTCGAACAGCGGACCAACCACGGCGCCGATCTTCAGCGCGCCGAGCAGGCTGAAATACAATTCCGGCGTACGCGGCATGAAGATGAAAACGCGTTCACCTTTGTTAATGCCAAGACCGCGAAGCACGTTAGCAAACCGGTTAGACTGTTTCGCCATTTCCTCGAACGTATACGACTCGTCCCTCGCGTTGTCGCTATAGTAGAGAGCAACTTTGCCGCCGCGTCCTTCAGCGACATGACGGTCGATTGCTTCATAGGCCATGTTTACGTTGCCCGTTTCATGCCAAGAGAATTGCTTGTCGAGCTGGTCAAAACTAAATTGCGCATAGGTTTCATCATAGCTTGCCATGTTGGAGCCGGATGCCGTTGCCGGAATCCGTTCCTGATGCGTGTTACTCATGAATCATCATCCTCCTGCCCATAGTAAAACCGCTTATTCTCTCTTTCCGTTGTGCCCGAATACGCTTTCATATTATATCATGTCTATCGCTATACAGGCCATGCTTTTCATTTTAACTTTTTTTTGATATAAGTAGGGTAGCATAAGATGAAACCGCTATCGCCGTCCTTACGACTGCGCTTTGCGTTTCATTCCGGTGAAATATAAGTTTGGCTATAAGTCGAAACCTTATAGTGTCTTATATTTGAGAAAGGAGCCGACTTCTTTGGAACACCGCAAACTGCCGAACACCGAAATCGTTCCTTTTCAAGGCCGGGAAATCGTCATTGAAGGTCCGCTTCCTGTCGATCGGCTGGCGAATATGAGGCTGCATGACCAATTGGATGCTTTTCGTCGTCCGCCCGAGCAATACAAAGCGCTACTGGAAATCGCCGATCTTCCCGAAGGACGCATAATCGCGGCCAGGGACGGCGACATGATCGTCGGCTATGTGACCTTCCATTATCCAGATGAGCTCGAAACCTGGTCGGAAGGCAATATGGCGGATTTGATCGAGCTAGGCGCAGTCGAAGTGGCTGACGACTATCGCGGTCTCGGATTAGCCAAACGGTTGATTCTGCTCTCTTTCGAGCGGGAGCAATTGGAGAACGTCATCGTGTACACGACGGAATATTACTGGCACTGGGATCTCGAAGGAACTGGGCTGAGCGTCTGGGATTACCGTGCCATGATGGAGAACCTCATGAAAGAAGCCGGCATGGTTTGGTTTGCGACGGACGATCCCGAAATTTGCGCCCATCCCGCGAACTGTCTCATGGTTCGTATTGGCCGTGAAGTGCCATTAAGCTCCATTCAGCAATTCGACCGCGTCCGCTTCAGGCAGCGGTTCATGTACTAACCAGCACCGGCGTGCAGGTAAAGCATTTGCAGGAAGGGGCAGTTGAACAGCATGACGGCCAATGCCGTATATATCTATTCTCCCGAAGCAGAACGCTATAAATTCAATCTAGAGCATCCTTTCAACCCGATCCGGCTGTCGCTTGCCAAGCATTTGCTGGAATCCGCGGGAGCGCTTGACCCTGCTTATATGATGCAAGCTTCGATGGCGGACGATGAGTTATTGCAGCTCGTTCATCGGCCGGACTACATAGAAACCGTTCGCAGTCTCAGTGTGCCGACCCCCGATCGCGATGCCGTCGCAAAAGCGGACAAGTATGGACTGAGTACCGAAGACACCCCCTATTTTCCCGGCATGCACGAGGCTGCGGCCGGTATCGCAGGCGGCTCTGTCTTGGCCGCGGACGTCGTCATGAACGGACAAGCCCGGCATGCCTATCATATGGCAGGCGGACTGCATCATGCTTTTCCGGACCGCGGATCAGGCTTCTGCGTCTATAATGACGCCGCGATCGCCATCGCTCATATACGGCAGCAATATGGCGCTCGCGTGCTTTATATCGATACGGACGTTCATCACGGCGACGGCGTCCAATGGACGTTCTATGCCGATCCCGAAGTATGCACCTATTCCATTCACGAGACAGGCAAGTATTTGTTTCCTGGAACGGGCTTCGTGACCGAGCGCGGCATGGATGCCGGTTTCGGCACGTCGATCAATGTCCCGCTTGAGCCGTACACCGAGGATGACTCCTGGCTGGAAAGCTTCCGTTCGACCGTCGAGCGCGCAGCCGCTTTCTTTAAACCCGATGTGATCGTCAGCCAGCATGGCTGCGATGCGCATGCCTTCGATCCGCTCTCGCACATCCATTGCAGCATGCGTATTTATCAGTCCATGCCGGCGATCATTCATGAACTCGCCCACAAGCATACGGATGGCAAATGGATAGCGCTCGGCGGCGGCGGGTATGACATTTGGCGCGTCGTACCGCGTGCCTGGGCGTTCGTATGGCTTGCCATGACGGATCATCCCCTGATTGCCCGGTTAAGCGACAGCGACGCGAATGAGCCGCTTCCCGAGCAATGGCAGAAGCATTGGCAGCCGATGGCCGAGGAAGCCCTGCCAAACAGCTGGCTGGATGAGCTTGCATCCTGGCAGCCCATGCCGCGCCGGCAAGAAATCGCAGCCCGTAATGCGGAAATCATCTCCATCGTCCTCCAACAGCTCTGACCGATCGGCCGGAGTTGACGGTAAGTTATCGCTGAGCAGATGATTCAATGACATACGAAGACAATAGGACAAAACAAAGAGGCAGCCTCTCGCCTTCCGTAAAGGAAGAGCGAGAAAGCTGCCACTTGTCATTCATCTGCGACCGCCTTCAACATACTGCTCGGCGAGCAAGCTCGCTGCTTACAGTCGTTGAAGCATGCCTTCGATGATCGCATGCGAATTAATGGATGCCTGAACGGTGAACTCGGCGAAATTCACATGCGCCGATCCGTCTGCTTTGTCCGACATGGAGCGGATGACGACAAACGGTACACCGTTCATCGCGCAAACCTGAGCGAGCGAAGCGCCTTCCATTTCGGTGCAAGCTCCGTCAAGCTCCTCGTACAACTCCCGAACAACATCGCGGGAAGCGATGAATTGATCGCCGGAGAGCACTTTGCCTTTCATCGTGCGTCCTGGAAACAGATGCTCGCTTACGCTGCCCGCAAGCTCGACGAGATCGGAAGCGGCTCGGAAATCCCATGTCTCTTGAAACGGGATCTGCCCTCTTGCGAATCCGAGCGGTCTCACATCCATATCATGCTGCAGGCACGAGGTCGAAATGACGATATCGCCGATGTTCAAGCTCGGTGATACAGCGCCTGCGACTCCCGTAAACAGCACGCAATCCACGCCTGCATCGATCAGCAGCTGCGTGCAAACCGCTGCATTCACTTTGCCGACGCCGGATTTGCAGAACACGACTTGACGGCCGTGAAGGCTGCCTTCCGTGTATTCAATCCCTGCTTTCACGAACGAGCTTGTCTTCTCGACATGCTTGTGAAGCAGCTCGATTTCTTCAACCATGGCACCGATGATGCCGATCTTGCTATAAGCTGCTGTCATTAGATACTCCCAACCGATTGACGCGTAACGATTTCGTACGGCAGTACGACTCTCGGATTCTCAACCGTTTCTTTCTTCATCAGCTTCGTCAGAAGCCGCATCGATACCGCTCCGATATCGTACATCGGCTGCGCTACCGCGGTCAATTGAGGTCTTACCATGGATGCCATGCGGCTGTTATCCACGCTGATGACCGAAATATCGCCCGGTACTTTCAAGCCCGCGTCCTGGATGCAGTGAATCGCGCCAATTGCCATTTCGTCCGTCGCAGAAAATACTGCGGTCGGACGGGACGGCAGCTCCAAGAAGTATTTCATCGCATCGGCTCCGGATTCATAACGATAGTTGCCGATCCGAACCATGTTCTCGTCGTACGGAATTCCCGCCGTTTCCAGCGCGCGCTTATAGCCTTGGAAACGCGCGTAACCGTTCGCCGGATCCTGCAAAGTGCCGCCGATCATGGCGATCGAACGATGGCCGTTCTTGATCAGCGTTTGCACGGCATCGAACGCCGCTGCTTCATGATCGATGTCAACGGAAGGGATCGAGCCGTTCTCGTCGGTCGTCGCGCAGAGCACGATCGGCACGTTGGCTGTCTTGAATGCCTGCAGATGGTCTTCCGTTACCGCGCCGCCCATGAACAGGAGGCCGTCGACTTGCTTCTCCAGAAGCGTATTAATAACGCGAATCTCTTTATCTTTCTTCTTATCCGCGTTACACAAAATAATATTATAGTGATACATATTTGCGATATCTTCGATTCCGCGCGCTACTTCTGCGAAGATCGCATTGGAAATGTCGGGAATGACTACGCCGACGGTTGTTGTTTTCTTGCTTGCTAAACCACGCGCTACCGCATTCGGACGATAGCCAAGACGTTCAATGGCTTCGAATACTTTCTTGCGTGTTTGAGGTTTAACGTTTGGATTGTTATTGACGACCCGCGACACAGTTGCCATGGACACGCCTGCTTCTCTTGCTACATCATAAATGGTTACCGTCACAGTCCTTCTCTCCATTAGTTCAAATTTTTCTCTCGCCCCATAACACTTTATCGTTAATCATACGACAAAATATTACTTTTCGCAATGCGTGCCGAGATGCTCGTCTAATGTTGAGTAGGTAATCCGCCAGTGCGAAGCGTGCCAAGACACCTTGCCGCCATCCACCATAATCAGTTGGGGCGATTCATGCTTCAGTTGCAATTGCTCCGCAATCGCATAGGCTGCGATTCGATTTTCCGGGACGAGCACCATGACAGGCTTCAAGGATAACGCTTTCGCGTCCTCCAGCCAATTCGATAATTCATCGTAAGCGCCGCTGCTGATTGAACATTGCGTACTGTGTTTGAACACCAGCACCGGCTGGCTGAAGGATTCGCTGAAAGCGTCTTCCCAATCGGCGATGGTCGCAAGCGGAATCGGCATTTCCATTCCGTCACACCCTTTGTTAACCGTATTGAAGCATGCTTCTGCTCAATTGCGTCAGCCGCTTATGTATATCAGCCACCCACTCATCGTCCCCGGCTGTCCGCGCGACCGACAAGAGGTCAAGAAGCATGTCGATCCGTTCTTCAGTCATCCGTCTCACGATTGCGGGATCGGAATGTTTATGGTCATGATAAGCTTCTACTAACAGCTTTGCCCATTCATTCCATTCGTTAAACAAAAAGGTTTGTTTTACGGGCTGGGCACCTAGTTTACCAATCAGTCCAGTCAAGTCCGGCTTTACTTCGGGAAACACCTCGCTGCGGTTGCAGGAAGGGCAAGAGTAAATCGGAACATTATCGATTTCAACCTTGTTGGAATAAATGACGGTACGCAGCTTCATTGGCATGGTATCGCCGCAAGAACAGCGCTTTTGCAAAATGGTCCACTCCTTCTCCTCAAAGAAGCACAGCCTGGGAAACGCATCTGGTACAGCGGTTTTCTCAGGCGTAGCTCGACGTTAAAGGTATTCGACTTTTTGCAGTAAAGTCCTTCTTCCGCACAGGTTGTAATTTTTGCATCTAACGGATTAAACAGCCAGCTTTCTCCACAGTTTGAACACCTGCGGAATCGTCAGCAGCAGCATGGCCAGGCCAGCGCCGATACCGTCATGAAGGAGGTCCGAGAGGTCAGGCGTGCGCCCTGCGACAAACGATTGATGGTATTCATCCGTCAGTCCGTATACGACGCATAACAGGATGATGAACGCTTTCACGGACGGTCGTCCGGCGTGCCGTCCGAAGCCGTAAGCATAGGACAAGCCTAACGCGAAGTAAGCGATGAAATGTCCCCAATCGAAGTTCGACATGGACGGAAACAGCTCTTGAAACCAAGGCAGCACGGAATTCAGCTCATTGCTCGTTCGCGAGGACAGCCAGAAGATCGCCAGCATCATCAGGACGGCCGGAAGAAGGGCAAAACGCCGTATCATGGTTTGCTTCATGGAATCACCTTCGTTTAAAATGGGTACTAGTGTTTGAATACAGTTAGTCAGAAGGAGGAATAGCTATGTCGCTGCAAGGTAAAACGATCATTTGTCTGCTTGACGATGAATTCGAGGATCTCGAATTATGGTATCCGGTTTACAGAGTCCGCGAAGAAGGAGCGACCGTACTGTTCGCCGGGCCGGAGAAAGGCCGCACGCACATCGGCAAATACGGCGTGCCCGCAACGGCCGATATCGCCTACGATGAGATGGACAGCGCCGCGATCGACGGCTTGCTCGTTCCCGGAGGTTGGGCGCCGGACAAGATCCGCCGCTATCCGAAGGTGCTTCGGCTCGTGCAGGAAATGGACGCGGCAGCCAAGCCGATCGGCCAAATCTGCCACGCCGGCTGGGTGCTCGTTTCCGCCAAAATACTGAACGGCCGCAAAGTGACCTCCACGCCGGGCATTCGCGATGACATGGAGAACGCCGGCGCCGAATGGTTCGATGAACCGGTCGTCGTTGACGGAAACCTCATCTCGGCACGACGTCCGCCGGATTTGCCGCCCTATGCCAAAGCGTTCGTCGACGCGCTTCGCGGCGGCTAACAGCAACGAACGACGAATCACCTACCGATAATTAGGGCGGCAAACCTCAGGTTTGCCGCCCTTCTTCGTCTATTGATCACCGTGCAGCTTATGGGCGGCGACGATCATTTCTTGTAATCCCATTCTCCGTCAGGAGCTTCTGTACACATCCGGATAAGCTTCCGCCTTCTGTTCTTCCGATGGTTTCAGCTCAAGGAGAGCATGGATTTCCGCGCTTGTGCTGCAGGTTAAGAGACGGTCGAACAACTTGCGGGCTTCTTGCTGCCGCAGCGCCAACAGCCGTTCTTTCACGGGCAGGATGGAATGCGCCGACATGCTGAGCTCGTCAACGTCCAGCGCCAGCCAGATGGGCAGTGCCTTCAGATCCCCGGCCATTTCGCCGCACACGCCAACATGAACCCCTTTGCGTTTCGCCGCTTCGACGGTCAGCTTGATCATCCGCAGCACCGAAGGATGGAACGGTTCGTACAAATGGGAAATTTGTTCGTTCATCCGATCGACCGCCAGCGTGAATTGAATCAAATCATTGGTGCCGATACTAAAGAAATCGACTTCCTCGGCCAGCATATCGGCAATGACAACGGCGGCCGGCAGCTCAATCATAATGCCGACTTCAATTTCTTCCGAGAAAGGAACGCCTTCGGCGCGAAGCTCGTCTTTGCATGCCTGAAGCAGCTTGTTCGCAGCCCGCACCTCGTCGACGGAGGAGATCAGCGGATACATGATCTTCACGTTGCCGCAATGGCTGGCACGCAAAATCGCCCGCAGCTGCGTCTTGAACAAATCCGTCTTGTCGAGACAGATTCGAATCGCGCGGTAACCGAGGAACGGATTGTCTTCTTCCGGCAGTTCGAAATAATCCAGCTGCTTGTCGCCGCCGATATCCAACGTCCGAATGATAAGCGGTTTGGGGTGCAGCTTCTCCGCAACGCTCCGATACACCTCGACCTGCTCTTCCTCGCGCGGCAGACGGCTGCGGTCCATGTACAGAAACTCCGTACGGAACAAGCCGACGCCATTCGCACCGCTGTTCAGGGCGACATTCAGCTCCTTCAGCGAGCTGATATTCGCGCTTAACTCCATCTCCTTGCCGTCTTGGGTGACCGGCTTGAAGCTGATGATTCCCTTCAGCTGCTGCTTCTTCTCCGACTGCATGATCTGCTTGCCCGTATACAGATCGATAAGCGGCTGTTCCGGATGAAGATGCACGATGCCGAGTCCGCCGTCGATGATAAGCATATCGCCGGTCTGGATCGTCTCCTCCAGCTTCGATTCGATGCCGACGACGAGCGGAACGCCGAGCGCCCTTGCCATGATGGAAGAATGCGAGATCGTACTGCCGGCCAGCGTCGCGATTCCGAGCACATGGCTGGGGTTCAAATGCGCGAGCTGCGACGGCGACAGTTCCTTGGCGATCAGAATGAACGGCTGCGTATCGGAGGGCAGCGTAATTTCCGGAGCACCGAGCAGATGTTTGAGCAGCCGATTCCCGACATCCTTGATATCGAGGGCGCGCTCCTTCATATATTCGTCATCCAGAAGGTCGAACATGGTAACGAAATGATCGATCGCTTCCTTGACCGCCACTTCAGCCGCTTTGTATTGACGCTGGATAATCCCCTGAATTTCATTCATGAAGACAGGATCGTCCAGAATAGCGAGATGGGCGTCGAAAATATAGCTTTCCTCCGGGCCCACCGCTTCGCGCAGCTCATCCTTCATTTGTTCGATCTCGACCTTCGATGTCCGGATCCCTTCGTATAGCCGGTCGAATTCGCGTGCCAAATCGCCTACGTCGATTTTCTGCTCCGGCAGATCCCATTCCCAATTCGGAAGCACGAACGCTTTGCCAATCGCGATGCCAGATGATGCTCCAATACCTTGAATCACGCTGTTTCCCCTCCACCGCTTCTCTCTTTTAGAACGACAGACATGACGGAAGCCTGCCCGCGCTTCACGCTCTTGAACGGAGCGAAGCTCCATGAGCTGACGCGGTCCGAATTCGTGATGACCATCGGCGTCGCGAGCGACTTGCTTCCTTTACGGATTTTCTGCATATCGAAGGTGATAAGCAGCTGGCCGGGCTTCACCTGATCGCCTTCCTTCACGACCGCGGAGAAACCATGTCCTTTCAACTGCGACGTATCGATGCCGATGTGCAGCAGCACTTCGAGCCCGTCGGGCGTTCGAATGCCGATCGCGTGCATCGACGGATAGACGTGTATGACCTTGCCTAGCACCGGAGACACAAGCTCGCCCTTATCCGGCATGAACGCGACGCCATCGCCGACGAGCTTGCCCGCGAATATCGGATCGGGTACTTCGCTGAGCGGCATCATCCGGCCCTGAACCGGGGAACAGAAGAGCACCCTGGAAATGTCCCTGCGAATCGCTTTGTTCATTTCCTCCCGGATCAGCTCGGAGTACGTGCCGAACACGATTTGGACGTTGCCCCCGCCGAGTCGAATCACGCCTGCCGCGCCGAGATGCTTGAGCGCGTTGTTATCGATCAGCTTGTCGCTGCCTACCTTGAGCCGCAGCCGGGTGATGCACGCCTCCATCTGGATGATGTTCTCCTTGCCGCCGATCGCTTGCAGAATAAGCGGCGCGCGATATGGGATATCGCCCGCCCATTCATCGAGCTGCGAACCTTCCTCGCGGCCCGGCGTCGGAATGCGGAACCTGCGAATCGCCCAGCGGAACATGAAGTAATAAATCAGACCGAATAATAGACCGATCGGAATGATCAGCCAGCCTCGGGTAGCCAAATGCTCATTGATCAGAAAATCGATGGCACCTGCCGAGAACGAAAAACCCGTTCGTATGCCGAGCTCGTACGTCAGCCACATCATCAGTCCGGAAAGCAGCGCATGAACGACGAACAAGTACGGCGCTACAAATAAAAACGCAAATTCAATCGGTTCCGTCACGCCCGTTAAAAAAGAAGCCAGTGCGGCGGTCATGAACGTCTTGCGGATCATCGGCTTCAAGTCCTCGCGCGCTTCGTGAATAATGGCGAAAGCGATCGCGGGAAGCGCGAACATCATCGTCGGATACAGGCCGGCCATAAACCCGCCAGCCGTCGGATCGCCGGCGAAGAACCGCGGCAAATCGCCGAACACCATATGTCCGTCGGGCGCTTGGAAGCCGCCGACCTGAAACCAGAATACATGGCTGACCAAGTGGTGCAGACCGAATACGACCAGAATCCGCAGCACGAATCCGAATAGAAACACGCCGAACCCGCCGCCCGAGTTCACGACGTCGCCAAGCTCCATCAATGCGTTATGTATGCCCGGCGCGATCTGCACCATGATGATGGCCCATAAGGTCGAGAATACGCTGACGATGAGCGGAACAAACCGCGGTCCGCCGAAAAATTGAATGTATTCGGGAAGCTTGATCGACTTGAATTTCTCGTTCAATATACTCGTCACAATCCCGATAATGACGCCCGTGAACACGGTCGGTTCCAGTTCGTAATGACTGGCATTAATAATGCTGGTATAAATAAACATCCCCGCGATCGCCGCTAGGCCCGCCGTTCCGGAGTTGCTGGTCATTCCCATCGCCACGCCGAACGCGAACAAGTAAGGCAGGAATGTGAAGAGCGTCTGTCCCGCCGTCAGCAAATGCGTATGTATGCTCGGCATGCCGAGTGAATCCCATGGCAGCGCGCTGAGACTAAGGAATACCGCAGCCGCGGGCAAGACGATGGTCGGAAGCATCAACGAGCGCCCAAGCTGCTGCAAATGACCCATAATGTTCATAAGCTTCCCCCTCTCTATATAAAACGCTTGCAGCCGTTGTGACCTATTTTGCCTGATTTGATCGTAAGGGTTTCCCCTTCTATTGTCAAAAAGAAAACGGCGGGCCGCAAGGTCCGCCGTCTTCGAATCGTCTCTGTATGGACAAGTCTTGTTCTAGTAGCGTTGTTGGCTGCTGTTCATCATGCCGCTGCTTGTTTGGCCTTGGCCGCTTGTCGAATATCCCGTCTGAGAAATGACCGTGCCTTGGTTGGCATATCCGTTGCTTTGCAGTACAGGATTGTTGCCCAATTGACTCGTGTAGTTGGTCGCGCCGTGAGCACTGCCGCTCATGCCGTAGCCGCCTTGGTTCTGCGCATTCTGTGCTTGATAGCCGCCGAAGTGCGAAATAACCGGTTGCGACTGCTGCTGGCCGTAAGACATGGAAGATTGGTGAGGCTGCGATTGTTGCAGGTGCTGCGATTGCTGCGATTGTTGCGCCTGATAGCCCCCAAAGTGCGAAATGACCGGTTGGGAATTCGCATTGTACGAGCTGCTGCCCATGTTCGATTGATTCATGTAGCTAGCCGACGATTGGTACGGCTGCGATTGCTGCGAGTTCTGCGCTTGATAGCCGCCGTAGTGCGAAATGACGGGCTGCGAGGACTGATTCGCGGAGCTTCCGCCAAAGTGGGATAATACAGGCTGCGCGTTGCTATTGCTGTGCGACGAGTAAGAATTCCCAGAGGAGCTTTGGCCATATCCTTGGTTGTTCGAATAACCCAATTGAGAAATGACCGGTCCGGTATTGGACTGCGCGGCAATACTGCCGGCTTGCTTAGAAATGCCTTGATAATGGGATTGCACGTAGCCTGAAGGCTGATAACGGTTCTGTTGGCCCATTCCGTTCGCATTTCCATTAAAGCCTTGCTGTCCAAATTGATTCATCGTTGTGTTGTCCTCCTAGAATTCATGGATTGGCCACGGGGCTTCCGCTTCAAAGCTTTAGCCCTCGAAAGCCTCCTTTATTGTTGGAGAGACGACGCGTTTTTATGTTTGTTAGGATCTGGATTTGCCTTGCGGCATCAGGATGGCATCCTCGACCTTAATGCAGCGGTCCATGATAACCTGCAATCCGGCCTGTTCCGCGATCGCCGCCGCCTCCTCGCTTTCGACGCCGAGTTGAAGCCAAAGCGTCTTGGCCCCGATCTCGGCTGCTTCCTGCGCAATGGGAGGCGTGTGCTCGCTGCGGCGAAACACGTTGACAATGTCGACGGGAAACGGAATATCCCGCAGCGACGGGTAGCTCGTTTCCCCGAGAATCGCCTGTGCATTCGGATTGACGGGAACGATCCGGTAGCCTTTAGCCTGCATCGCCTCTGACACCATATGGGAGGTACGCTCCGGATTGTCGGACAAGCCGACGACAGCTATCGTGTTCGATGCCTCTAAAATCCGCTTGATTTCATCCCGCGAAGGGTTTGAGAACGCCATCCGATATCCATCCTTCCTCTTAGAAAAGTCATAACGGCCAAACGCATATTAGCTTAGCTTGCCTTACTTGGATTCCACCCATTCCACGTTCGCGCCAAGCGCCTTCATGTGGTCGAAGAAGATCGGGTAGGATTTGGCCACGTGATGCGCATCGTGAATGCGGATCGGCGCTTTCGCGCGGAGACCGACAACGGTCAGCGCCATGATTACGCGGTGATCGTAATGCGCGATAATGTCCACGCCGCCTTCGACGCCTTCCGGACGTCCATGCACGATGATTTCACTGCGGCGCTCTTCTACGTTGGCGCCTGCTTTGCGAAGCTCGTTCAAGTAATCGGTAATCCGGTCGCATTCTTTGAAACGAAGGTTCTCGACGTCGTAGAAACGGGACGTGCCTTCGGCGAATACAGCTGCGGCAACCATGGCCAGCACGGCGTCCGTCGCTTTGTCGCCGTCGAACTCCAATGCTTTCAGCTTGCCGTTGCCTTGCACGTGAACGACGCCGTTGTCATGCGTCAGCGGAACTTCCATCATCCGCAGCACGTCTACGATCGCTCGCTCGCCCTGCTTGCTGTTCTCCATTAGACGATGCAGCTTCACGTCCGATTGCGTGACGGCAGCCGCCGCGAGCACGGCCGCGGAGCCCGGGTAGTCGCCTTGCACGATATATTCTTTGGCCGCGTATTTCTGTCCGCCCTTCACGCGGTAGCGCATCAGGTCCTCGCTCGCTTCGATAACGATGCCCGCCTGCTCCAGCACTTCCAGCGTCTGGCCGACGACGACTTTGGATTTCAAATCATGCAGCACTTCGATCTCGCTGTCTTCTTGCAGCAGCGGCGTCAGGAAGAGGAGCGCGCTCAGGAACTGAGAGCTGACATTGCCGGATACTTGGATTTTTCCGCCTTTGGCCGCGCCGCCGTGGATCGTGATCGGCAGTTTGCCGGCGTTGTGCTGTACGTCCACGCCGATTTGACCGAGTGCATCGATCAGATCGTCATGCGGGCGTTTGCCAAGGGAATCCGGGTAGCGGTTAATGAACGTGACATCCGGTGCCAGGGCCGCGATCGCCATAAGAAAACGCAATACGGCGCCTGCGTTGCCGACGTCAAGCTCTTTCACGTCGCGCGGGTTCGCGCCGAAGCCGGTAATCGTGATTTTCTCTTCGTCTTCTTCGATTACTGCACCCAAATCGCGGATGCAGCGGCGCATCGCATCGCTGTCTTCGCTGTGAGCCGGGTAATAAATCGTGCTTGTGCCTTCCGCAAGCGCCGCGACCAACAGGTAACGGGTCGTGTAGTTTTTCGAAGATAGCGCTTGAAGCTCGCCTTGCAGTCTTGGTGTAGGAGTAACAAGAACGTCCATAGTTGCGTAGATCCCCTTCATTAATGGAATATTGGCTGATAAGAATCCGTCCGATGGAAACGGCCGAACGAATGCGCGAAAGCAATTCCGTCCGGACAGGCTCTAGCGGATCATGGCTTGCGCGATTCGTTCCACGACCTCTTCGACGGCGAGGGTCGTCGTATCGATCGTCAAGTGTGCAAAATCATAGGCATGCTTCCGGTCTTCGAGCAGCTTATAGACGCGTTCCCGAACGTTGCCCTCGAGCAGCGGCCGGTCCGGATCTTGGCTGACGCGCGCGATCAATTGCTCGGGATCCGCCGTAAGCGCCACGACAAATCCGTTCTTCATCATGAGCTCGCGATTGGCCGGCGCAAGCACAGCCCCGCCGCCTGTCGCGACGACAAGCGTGTCCCGCGTACTCAGCACGGCTTCCAATGCTTCCGTCTCCGCGGCCCGGAAGGCGTTCTCGCCCCGGCTCGAGAAGATGGAGGCGATCTCTTCTCCTTCGCGCTTCACGATTTCGGCATCCACGTCGCAGGTCGAGCAGCCCAGCCGTCTCGCGAGTTGTTTGCCGACCGTGGATTTGCCCGTGCCCATGAAACCGATGAGTACCACATGCTGCAGCGGCTTATTGTCGCTCATGATTGACACCTTCCCTTACGTCTTTACACGATAAACATGTTTCATGATTATAGCATTATTAGAGATACACGGGTATAAAAAACTTGTTTCTACCGTAGAGTTGATAGTACTGGTGCTTACTTTGAAAGGAGTGAATTTCATGGCTTCCATGCCTGAACCCTTCTCCGCTCTATATCGCGTCAACCGCATCAACGATCCCGATTACCCTTTGTCCCGCGAGGACGTCATCTGGACGCTCGAATTCGTGAAAAAGAAAATGGCTGACGAAGCACCCGAATTGCACGGTCTCCCCCAGCCACTCTTATTAAGAAAATTTCAAAGCTTCGCGGAAGCTTCCTTGCTCCTGCTGAAGCAGCGCAACGGATGCGGCCCTGAAGCCGACCGGCTGCGCCTGTACCTGCAGGAATTGATAGCCGGTCTTACGATTGAATCCAGTTGAAGTGGAACGTGCCTTCTTTGTCCACGCGTTTGAACGTGTGAGCGCCGAAGTAGTCACGCTGCGCCTGCAGCAGGTTCGCCGGAAGACGCTCCGTGCGGTAGCTGTCGTAGTAGGACAGCGCGCTTGAGAACGCCGGTACCGGAATGCCTTGCGTCACGGCCGTTGCGATTACTTCGCGCCATGCGCCTTGGTACGATTCCACGATTTCTTTGAAGTATTCGTCAAGCAGCAGGTTGCTCAGATCGGCATTGCGATCGTAAGCATCTTTGATGTTTTGCAGGAAGCCGGCGCGAATGATGCAGCCGCCGCGGAAGATCATCGCGATATCGCCGTAGCGAAGGTTCCAGCCGTACTCGTCGGATGCCGCGCGCATTTGAGCGAAGCCTTGCGCGTAAGAGCAAATTTTGCTCGCGAACAGCGCTTTGCGAACGGCTTCGATGAATGCCGCTTTGTCGCCTTGGAATGGAGCCGCTTGCGGTCCTTTCAGCAATTTGCTTGCTGCTACGCGTTCTTGCTTAAGCGCGGACAAGAACCTGGAGAATACGGATTCCGTAATGATCGACAGCGGAACGCCGAGATCCAGGGCGCTTTGGCTCGTCCATTTACCGGTACCCTTCTGGCCGGCGGAGTCAAGGATAACGTCAACCATCGGTTTGTTCGTATCCGGATCGTATTTGGAGAAAATGTCTGCAGTAATTTCGATCAGGTAGCTGTCGAGCTCGCCTTTGTTCCATTCCGTGAAGATGGATTGCAGCTCTTCCGTGCTAACGCCGAGTACGCGGCTGAGCAGGTCGTAAGCTTCGCAGATCAGCTGCATGTCGCCGTACTCGATGCCGTTGTGAACCATTTTCACATAGTGGCCGGCACCGTCCGGGCCGATGTATGTGCAGCAAGGGTCGCCGCCGACTTTAGCGGAAATTGCCGTCAGAATCGGTTCAACGAGTTTATAAGCCGATTCTTGACCGCCAGGCATGATGGACGGTCCTTTCAGCGCGCCTTCTTCGCCGCCGGAAACGCCGGTGCCGATGAAGCGGATGCCGCGACCTTCAAGGTCTTTGCTGCGGCGAACCGTATCAGGGAAGTAGGCGTTGCCGCCGTCGATGATGATATCGCCTTGGTCGAGCAGCGGAACGAGCGAGTCGATCGTCGCATCCGTGCCTGCGCCTGCTTGAACCATGATCAAGATTTTGCGAGGTACTTCAAGGGATTGTACGAATTCTTCGATTGTGTATGTACCGACGAGGTTTTTGCCAGCTGCTTCCTTCATCAAGTCGTCCGTTTTCTCGCGCGAACGGTTGAATACGGATACCGTAAAGCCTCTGCTTTCAATGTTGAGCGCAAGGTTCTTACCCATGACGGCAAGGCCGATAACGCCGATTTGCTGCTTAGACATAGAATTCTCCACACCTTTTCTCTGATATTGTGTTGAAGCATTGCGCCGTGCCGTGAGGCTCTATACGCATACAATACTCCTATTTTACTCTTTTTGAACGCTAATGAAAACTAGTCGGGGAGAAAAATGTCGATTTGCTTTTTGAAAAGCTTTTGACGACACCTTTAAAACATTTTCAAAACCCTAAGGCGTTTCACAACCTTTGAAACATTTTCACAACCCCCTAATGCGTTTCCCAACCTCCTAAATCCCCCTTGCCTAAGGGGGACCCCAGGGGCTCCGTCCCTGGACCCGGAATTTTGCGTACCTGCTGCGGGGCCGCCTTCGAAGTTGCGTTGGAGGAAGGCTCGTTTTCGTCCGCTGGCGCGGACACACTTTCAGCTTGCGTTCTTCCTTTACTGGGTGCCTGCAATTAGTTGACGCTAGCCGTTTGGAAGTTTATCCCACCGGCGCTAACGAATCGAGATGGCGCTATTTGCCCCTAATTGCTGCTTCTAGCACCGTAACGAACTTCAGCAGCGCTATTTGGCATTTGATCCTGCTTGCCCAATCAATTTCGCATCAATAAGACGTAGTGGATTCTTTAGCCTGCTTTTGGTGTCTGTTTTGTTGATTTAAGACGTATAGGATTCTTTAGAGCTGGTTGCGCATTTTTTGCCAAACCCTAAAGCGTTTCACAACCCCTTAAATCCCCCTTGCCTAAGGGGGACCCCAGGGACTCCGCCCCTGGACCCGGAATTTGCGTGCCTGCTGCGGGGCCGCCTTCGAAGTTGCGTTGGAGGAAGGCTCGTTTTCGTCCGCTGACGCGGACACACTTTCTGTCGGCAGTCCTACGCGGCTTGCTGCCTTAGTTCACAATCCTTCCCTCCGGGGCTCCATCCTTGGACCCGGAATTCGCATGTCGGCTACCGAGCTCTCTCGGCAGCCGTCGTCCTGCTTCCAAATGCTTATATAATCAAAATAAACCCCCGGTTCGTTTAGCACCGGGAGTTTATTTAATGATTTCGCTTATTGGTATTTCAAAGCTCAAGCTGTATCATCTCAGTTCTTAGGGATTGCAGCCTCTCTTTGGACTGCGCCATGTCGGTTTCGCGCCCTTCGGTAATCGCTTCGTGGAGGACGGACAGTTCGTAATCAAGTTCGTAACGGAGAACGGACGCACGCTCTTCGGCTCTCTTCGACTGAAACGCCTGAATCACTTCTTCCACTGTGACAAAAGGTTTCTTCTGATAAATGATCCGATGCTCCATGCCGGACACCTCCACAAGTCTTATGATTTCGCCAAACATAATGCTTTCAATGACGATCTGTCTGTCCTTGAACCGTTTGACCACTGCATGACCTCGTGAATCGTTGATCAGCTTCTCCAGCAAATCCGACAGCTTCTCATCCTTGATTAAATAATCGCCGACGATTTTATAGCGGTTGCGCATCCGTTGAAACCGAAGTTTAACCAGTTTGCGGCCGCTTCGTACGGAGATGAGAAAATAAACTTCTGTTTCGCTCCAATAAAGCGAATAACCCTCCTGGATCAAATCCCGAATGAGATTTTGGATTTGCCGGCGGTCGAATCGCAGCTCTAAATTGCAATACTCTACTTCATAGCTCTTGTTCATCGGCAATCCCTCCCTTCGTTTGGATTCATTGACGAAATGTTCTGAATATTCTCTCATATCATTATCTTATACTCCATCTTATGTTCTGGCAACTTGGATTATTGACTATTTTTAAACGTGCCGGGCTGATTTGGACAAACAAATTTCTTTCGACGTCCAGGCATAATCCGCAGCTCTAGGCCAATGGCGCATAACGTCCGGCAGGAACGAAAAAAGTCGCCTTCGCACCCGGATCTCAGGCAGCGAAAACGACTTTGCATGCGTTCGATAAGACGTTCATGGCGTCATACATACCATGTTTTCAGAATAATGCCGAACACGACGCCGCTCACGACCGCGCCGACGAAGCTGAACGTACCCGCGCGATACTTCAGTTCGAACATTTTCAATACGCCGAAACTGAGCAAGCCGAAAAACAACATAATGAAAATCGCGCCTGTAATGAACAAGCCCGCCGAAATGGAACTGACATCCACCAGTGTCACGGAAAACACTCCCTATGCAAGATCTATACTTGCATTATAAGCCAACGTTCGACGGATTAGCCAGCCGCCGGCCATGGGAAGATCGGGCAAATCGGTGACAGTTCCGTGAACGGATGCAGGATCACAAACCTTGAATCGTCGCGATATGCGATTTTTTGCTCGGCGGCCGTTTCCTCAGCTTGATTTTGAGCACGGCTCCGTCGTACTCCGCCTGGCATGTTCTAGGCAGCACCAGCTTTGGCAGACGGATCGTTTCATCCCCTCCGCCGGGCAGGCCGCTAAGCTTCACACGGTCTTCTTTGGCCAGCAGACGGACCTCCGCCAGATTAACCGTTTCTCCGATCGGGTACGTGACGATGACGAAACGCTTCGTCTCCACGACGTTGGCGTTCGTCGCTTGAAGCGCCGACGAGGCAGCCGGAATCGCCTTGTTCATCATGCCGCGGACGTAATTCTCGATCCACTCCGACTGCCGGAACATATCAAACCCTTTGGGCAGCTGCTGCCTCTCCATCCACTGCTCCAATTCCTCCCAATTCAACGCCATATCCAGTCCCTCCGCTCTATTCATCTGCTTCATCTATATGCGTTAGCCCAAATGTCGGCCACTGTCTCGGCTCCCCAGGAAAAGTAACCTCTGGGCGAATGCCGCATAAGATGTAACATCTGCTCGCTGAATTTCAACTAAGGAGTGACGCGTTATGCCCGCTATCGTCGGTTTCGTCAAAGTCATCAGCGTCGGCTCAAGCGCCATCGTGCAATTCGGCGATTCCGTTCAGCTGTCGCCGTCGAGTTCCTCCAAAACGTACGCAGGATCCGGTTCGTTCCTGACCGGCAGCCTGGCGAACTCCAACAATGCCGTCAGCGCCACGAACACGAGCGATCCCGACGTGCAGGACAACACGAATAATGAAGTCGCAACCGGGGTCAACGTCTAATGAATCTCACGGTTCATCAGACGATCACGATCCACCAGCTTCGAGTAGACAGCGTTGCGAACTCCTCCGTCCTGCAGGTCGGGACGGCGGGTTCCATCGCTTCCAATGCCCAATTGTTCAACACGGGCGGGTTTACGGAACCGGCGCCTCAGCTCGAGGAGAATCCGATCAATTTCGTGCCGCTGCCGAATCCGCATTAACGCCGGAGGTGCCTGCATATGCAAAGCGAAGCTCAGAGGATGCCATCGCCATGGCAAGCGGTCATGGGACTCAACCAATACGTGCAGCAGCTGCAGTGCCAGATAAACGATCAGCAGGCGCTCATCAACCGGTTATGCCAGCAGCTTGAAACGTTGAACGAACGAATCCAGGCCGTAGAAAATAAACCATACTATCATGTCGATACGATTCAGTACCATTTCGACCAGCTAAAGGTGGAGAAGCTGTCCGGCACCCTCAACATCGGAATGTCGGCGCCAAGCGACGAACAGCTCAAGGAAATCGGACAATTGGTCATGCCGGCAAACGACTTGAACGGCGGGCACGGAGGAAATGCCGGACACGGCGGGAATGCCGGTAACGTGGGCAATGGCGGGCAAGTCTGGAATGGCGGCACTGTCGTGAACAACCTCAAGCCTTCCATGGAGATGAAAACCGATCCGCAGGCGACCAATACCCCGCATCAATTCCCTGCTCCTTCTTCGACCGGGCTTCAGCCTGCCATCTCGCCCGCTCCGCCTTATCCGGAGATCCGCCATGTCATCGATTGCTACTTGGACCAATCCGCGTCGCTTAAGCTGCAGCAGTACGAAGCCGAAGCCGGCCTTTCCTTGGATCCATACCATCGGAGGCTCGTCATTGAAGATATTCGGAAGCAGATGAGTCAGCGTATCCAATTCTATATTCAAATGGTATCCCGCGAGTCGGAAGGCCAGAACAGCGGCTCAGCCGCCAAGCCGGATTCCGGTCTGCAGGAAGAAGTCATTCGCAAGACGACGCGCGATATCGATGCGGCTTTACAGAATTATCTCAGCCGTTTGACCGGCAATCCATAACCGCGAGAGGAGTATGACCATGCAGCTCAATGTAGTAAATCACGTGTTAGCGGTCGGCAGCATCCAAGTGACGGGCGTCGCGAGCGCCTCGATCTTGCAAATCGGGGACACCCAGACGATCTCGCTCATTTCCATGTTCGACACGCCGCCGGAGTCTGTCATTGTAGGGCCTTTCGCACCGTTGGAAGCGCCTGAGGACGCCGAACGGGCAGAAGGCGAAGGGGATGTGTTCAAGAAGGAACAAGAAGAGATCCTGGACGCGCTGAACGGGCAGCCGGACGGAATCCCCGCTGGACTGGAGCAGACGAATGGATGATTTATCCGTCTCCCGGCTCCCGCTCGACGAATTTTCGGACTACCCTGTGCGCGTATCGGAAGTCGGGGGCGTCTGGCTGACCAGTATCGGCGGCTCTTCGATCGCGCAGTTCGGCGACCGGGCGGATATCGACGCCTCCATTCGCGGCGTAGCCGTGCAGCGGGAATCGGATCACCTCGTCTCGCAGGATGTTTATTTCGAATCCTATGATCTGTTTTCCCAACCCGTTCCGCCGCCTACGCCATGGCTGACCGCCGCTGCCAGGGATCCGGTCGACATGCGGACGATTAACCGCGATCCGCGCATCAGCGTCGGGAGCATCGAGATCATCGCCGTCAGCGGCGCTGCCATGGTGCTGGTCGGCAATGGCGTGCACTCGAGGTCCGAATCGCGCATCAGCAATATCCGGCAGTTCGCGAGGCCGCCGATGCGGTACTACGGCACGGGCTGCTGTCCGCCCCTGTCATCCTGCCCGCGAGACGATGGAGGTTCCGTATAGGCAAACGTGTAATTATAGCTGTACCCCGTACAAACGTCCAGACGAAATCGCTCCTCCATCATATATTGCTTATGTGATAAGAAACATCACAAATTAACCACTCAGGAGGTATGTACAGTGGGATACATGAATGGTGTAGGCGGCGCAGGAATTGGTTGCGGCGGCCCAGGCGTTCTTTGGACTGGTGCAGGTGTAATCCTCGTTCTCTATATTTTGCTCGTAATCGTTCTTCGCGGCGGTTTCCTGTGAGCCCAGACTCCCTGTAACTCAAGAAAGGTCCTGCCGACGGGCAGGACCTTTTCTTTGCGTTTTACGAGTTTCAAGCATCATCGGCTGCGCACCGTAATGAAGCTTCTCTTCATGCAGAGCCTGGTACAAGGAAACACGGTTTAGTAAGGGAAGCTCCAGTAAGGTACGGTTCAGTAAGATACGGTTCAGTAAGATACGGTTCAGTAAGGCACAGTAATGTATGGCACAGTAATGTATGGCACGCTTCGGGAAGCCCCTTACTTCGCAATAGGAATGTACACGTCCACCTCATCCGGCCAGAGCGACTTAGGCAACCGGTACACTTCCAATGCCATTCCGCGTTTGTTGTTCTGCAGTCCCTTCGCCTTCAAATAGGCGTGAAGCAGCTCGTAAGGATCGGTTCCTTGTGCCCGCACCGTCACATATCGCTGTTCCGGGATAATGAAGCCGATCATCCCGTACGGGACGACGGACAACTGATTCACCTGCATGCAGAACAAGTACGTAAATAACTGCTCGCATACGAAAGACGGACAAACGTACGATTCGGAATCCAGCAAGCCTTTAATCTCGAACCTGCGGCCGATGAACAGCTTCTTCAGCTGTTCCACCCGTTTCGGCTCATGCGCCGCAAGAGGCGACGTAAGCGCCATCCCGATATAGCTTCGCTCCGGCAGCGTTATTTCCTTGACATCATCAAGCGTGCTCATGCAGGAAACCTCCTTGGGCGATCGTTGGATTCCGAACCCCGCTTCCTGATTCTGTGCTGTTAAGCAATAGCCTATAACGGCTCATCCCATCCGTCAATAGGCGGCATGAACGGCCTGCCAATCACGATCGGAGCCGCTTTAAGCACGGCTTTATCGCTCACGTGCCGATACGATACCGCCTGCCAGATCAGCTCCGCGCCGCCGCTTCCGCTTGCAGCCTCGCGATCAGATCCTGCACCGGAAGAGCGCCGATATCACCCTCTCCGCGCCGCCGCACGGACACAGTGCCGTCATTGCGCTCCGTCTCGCCGATCACCAGCGTATAGGGCGCTTTCTCCAGCTGCGCCTCGCGGATTTTGTAGCCCAGCTTCTCCGGCCGTTCATCGATTTCCGTGCGAATTCCCGCTTCCACCAGCAGCGCTTGGATCTCGAATGCACGACTGTGATCGCGTTCGGATACAGGGACGATCTTCGCCTGCACGGGCGCCAGCCAAAGCGGGAACGCGCCGGCGTAGTGTTCCGTGAGGATGCCGATGAAACGGTCGATCGACCCATACACCGCACGGTGAATGACGACCGGACGATGCTTGCCTCCATCTTCTCCGATGTAGGCGAGATCGAATTTCTCCGGCATTTGAAAATCCAGCTGCACCGTCGCGCACTGCCAGCTCCGTCCGATCGCGTCGCGGATATGAAAATCGATCTTCGGGCCGTAGAATGCGCCGTCACCGGGGTTGATCCGATAGTCCGCTCCCTTCGCTTGCAGCACCGACTCCAGCGATCGCTCCGCGCGTTCCCAGATCTCCGGCGAACCCATCGAATCGTCCGGCTTTGTCGACAGCTCGATCCGATACGAGAAGCCGAATACCGCGTACATCTCGTCGATCAGCGCGATAATGCGGCCGATTTCGTCTTCGATCTGATCGGGCCGCACGAACAGATGCGCATCGTCCTGACAGAACGACCGTACGCGGAGCATGCCGTTCAGCGCACCTGAAAATTCGTGTCGGTGCACCTGGCCGAACTCCGCCAGCCGGATCGGCAGCTCGCGGTAGGAACGCAGCCGGTTTTTGTAGATGAGCATATGTCCGGGACAATTCATCGGTTTCAAGGCGTACTCCGTTTCGTCGACCATCGCGAAATACATATTATCCTTGTAATGATCCCAATGCCCGGATTGCTCCCAGAGCCTCCGATTCATCATCAGCGGAGTACGCACCTCGTCATAGCCCCGCTTCCGTCCGAAGGAGCGCGAGAAATCCTCCAGCAGCGTGCGCACGATCATGCCTTTGGGCAGGAAGAACGGCATGCCCGGCGCTTCCTCGGAGAACATGAACAGCCCGAGCTCCTTGCCGAGCTTCCGGTGGTCGCGCTTCTTGATTTCCTCCAGCAGCTCCAAATGATGCTCCAGCTGCGCTTTCTTCAGGAATGCCGTGCCATAGACACGCTGCAGTACGGCGTTGCCCGCATCGCCGCGCCAATACGCGCCGGCTACGCTGAGCAGCTTGAACGCCTTTATCCGCCCCGTCGAAGGCAGATGCGGTCCGCGGCACAGGTCCACGAATTCGCCTTGCTCGTATACGGAGATTTCCGCTTCGGCGGGCAAATCGCGGATCAGCTCGACCTTTAACCGTTCACCTCGCGCCTCGAACAGCGAAATCGCCTCTTCCCTGCCGAGCACATGGCGGACAATGGGCAAATTCTCGCGCGCGATCGCCTCCATTTCCTTCTCGATGGCACGCAGTTCAGCTGGTGTCAACGGCTCCGCAGCCGCGATGTCGTAGTAGAATCCGTCCTGAATGACGGGTCCGATTCCGAGCTGCACCTCTCCCGCTCCGCGGCCGCCGTAAAGGCGCTTGACCGCCTGAGCCAGCAAGTGAGCCGTGCTGTGGCGGTACACCTCCAGCCCCGCATCGCTTTCCAGCGGGATGATCTCCACCTCGCAATCCGCTTGGATGACGGAGCTCAAATCAACCAGCCTGCCGTCCACTCTGCCTGCGACGGCGTTCTTGCGCAGCACGGGACTGATCTGCTCCGCCAGCGTCGCGACCGACACCCCTTTGCTGCAGCTTCTTACCGATCCATCCGCCAGTTTCACGCTTACCTTGTTATCCATACGCCTTCCTCCGTCCGTTTCGAGTGGTTGAACGCAGGATGATTCGTACGCCGGCCGCCTGGAGCAGCGTCAGCGCGAGTTCACCCTTCGGTTCGGAGAACGCAAAAAAACGCAATCCGTCCCGAAAGGGACGAGTGCGTTCTGCTCGTGGTTCCACCCTAATTCGACCCGAACAATGCGTTCGTCACGCATTGCTAACAAGGTCCTTATTGGAATCCGGTAACGGGGATGAATCGGTTCCGTTTACAACCGCGGCACTCAGCCGGCGGGTTCAACGTGACGGCTGCAAAGTGGTAATTCCATATCACGGGACAGAAGGGATTCGCAGCAATCATCCCTCTCTCTGTGCAGCCCGACGATAGGAACCGTGTCTTTGGTTCTCGCCCTGTATGAATCTGTGTTCCATATTATTCAGGAGGTTACCGGAAATGTCAAGGGGGATTCAAAATTTTCGGCAAAGCTTACGAATACTCGTCTCCCAAGCCGCTGCCATCGGCTCAACTCAAGGCGGCCTGAGCGCGTTCTTGGGCCAATTGCTGCATATTCGCCTCATGACGCAGTCTGAAGCCCAGCCTGAAACGATACCCCAACCGATCCATGAACGCCTCAAAACGGCTGTCATCCCGTTCATCGAGAAGCTCTTCCGTCAAGCGAAGGTACGCTTCGGAATCGGCGATCCGCCGGGCGATCTCTTTGCCGTCGGCGGTCACGGCGCCGTGGCTGGGCAGCAGGAGAAGGTCGTCATAATCCCGAGAGAACGAGGCGATTTTCGCCAGCGTTTGCCGATAATGGCCGTACGTGTCGAATACGAACGGAAATTCGATGTCCGACACGTAGTCGCCGGTAATCAGCATGTTCAGCGGTTCCACCAGGCACATGAGGCCGTCGTCGTTATGTCCATATGCGGTCCGAAACGTCAATGTCGTGCCGCCTATCGTCAAACGTTCGCCTTCTTCCGCGACGGCAATATCCACGCGCGGATAGTCGATGCCGTACGGGCGCCGAATATAGAATTCATCGTCCAGCCGTTCAACGACCGCTGTCCGATCAGCCTTATCCTGACGATTCGCCAGCGTCTGCCCGGCGATGACCGTGCAGTCCGCGAAAGAACCGAAACCGACGATGTGGTCGAAGTCGGAATGCGTGAAGAACAGGTAGACCGGACGGCCGCCCTGCACCTCGTCCACGTACTGACGAACGGCATCGATCTCGGATGGCAGGTAATTAGGGTCCACGACAAGCACGAGATCGTCCGTTTCGATGACGAAGCAGTTCGTTTGGTACAGCTCGCTTTGAAAAACGCGCAGCCCTTTCGCGTGATACGTCAGCATGCTTCGTCCTCCTTCTCAATCTTCTCGCTCTTCTCGTTCATTTCGATCTGTTCGCTTATCTCGCTCTGTTCGCTCTCCTCGCCCCCCTCAATCGTGCCCGCCTCAACACCGAACCGGTACGGCTCGAGCGGCGTCTGGAGCAGCACCGAAAACATGTCGGCGGACTGCCATGTCAGACTTTCTAACGCGAGCGGATCGAGGCAAATGCTCAGCCCCAGTCCGTTCGATACGATCTCGAGCCGCTCTCCGTTGCGGGTTCTCACTTTGCGCACGGTGACGCTCGCGAATTCGTTGGCGATTCTGATTTCTTGGTCCGTGCCCATCATCCGCTCCACCTCGCCTTATAGAAAAATGCCCAAGCTGCTAATGCCCATCGTCGTATGATCCAGCCATACGATCCGCTTGGCCAGCCGCCAGCCGTCGCTTGTCCGGCGCAGCGTATCTTCCCGCTCGCCCGACACCAGCTCGTACGCCGGACTGTCGAAGCGGCTGCGGAATAAGAGCAGGTTGCTGCGAACGACGATCTCCTGCTCCCCGCCGCGATCGACCGCCTCGGACAATCGGAAATTCGTCAGGAAATGCCGCGTACGCGAAGGCGGATCCTCCGCCCAGTTGTAATCCGAGAACGTCCGTTCCACGCGCATCGCAATCGAGCCCATATTTTCGTTCATATGCCACGCCTGGTCGCTAAACGGGCTGGCCGCGTGACGCTCCCGGGTAATCCGGATCGGAATCTGATACCGAATATCCGCCGCGAGCAGCCCGATCCAATCGCCGTATTGCCCGCGATCAAGCAATTCGGCTTCCCGGATGAGAAACTGCTCGCCTTCCAGCAGCAGCCGGCGGTTCACCGGATCGCATGCATCGATGATTTGTTGCTTCTCCATTCCTATCCTTCTCCTTCCTCCGTTGCGCGCATTAGTCCTCGCCCAGCATCGTTTGCACGTAAGACTCGTAGAAATACCGCTGGTTGCCCTCTCCGTACCGCGGATAATACGCGATGCCGGGCAGCGGCCATTCCTCGTCGCGCTTCGCTTTGCCCATGCCGTTCATGCCCATTTGGAAATTCAGCTTCAAGTTCTCGCGCGCGAAACGGTTGCCGGCGGTCTGCGTAATCGTCTCCCATGTCATGGAATCGTCCATTTCGAATATCCCGGACAGACTGAACGTCGTCGATCCCGCGCGGTACGAAGCTTCCTTGAACGACTGCGGCGTGTTCTTGAACATCAGGAACCAGTTCCAAATCTCGATCTCGTCCGGCCCCTTCGGCCGCCATTGCCGCATGCTGATGAACGGAACCGGCGGCAGATCCTTCTCGGGGGTTACCGTCATGAGCAGGAACGAGCTGTTCGGGAAAATATTGCCGAGCATTTCCTTCGAATCCCTGACGATTTCGAGCCCCTTAGGATCGAGACGGTCCAGCCGGAACGTATCGACGATCTCCTGCGGGAAATTCCAGTACGGCATGTCGACCGGCTGCGGCGTCTTATCGAGCGAGATGTCGACGCAGTGGCCGTTCCCGGCCAAAATTTGCTCGCCGTTCATGTTGCCCAGCATCGAGAACGGCGTGGAACCGACTTCGTAAGCCGAATGGTGCAGGAAGATCAAATGGTACGCATCCCCGCTGAAGTTCTCAGCCGCCACCTTCCAATTCGCTTTGACGATCCAGCGCTGCGGTTCGCCAATGACCTCAAGCCCTTCGTCCTGCAATCCGAATAACAAATCCAAGTAATACTTGCTGTCCGCGAGGTACTCTTCAAGCGGCGGCGTATCGTTGTCCAAGCAGGCGAAGATGAGGCCGTGCAGCGTGTCGCATCTGGCTTCGAGCAGCCCCCATTCTTTCTTGTTCAAGCCGTTATACGCATGCTGCTGGGCCGGCATCCCGATGAGGTCTCCGTTGTTCTTGTATATAAAACCGTGATAGGGGCAGCGGAAATGCGAAGCATTGCCCTTCTCCGCCCTGCACACGCGCACGCCACGGTGAACGCAGGCGTCCAGCATGACGCGGATCTCGCCTGATTCGTCCCGGTTGACGATGAACGGGTCCTCGCCGATGTAGCGAAGCACGTAATCGCCCGGGGACGGAATCTCCGATTCGTGGCCGACGAAGATCCATTTTCTCGTGAAAATCTTCTCGATTTCCATCTCGTACAGCTCCCGGTCGTTGAAAATACCGACGGGAATGATGCCTTCCTTCAAGCTCTCCCGCATTTCCTTCAGCAAGGAGATGGCCCGGCTGTATTTAGGCGTTGCCGCCGTATCGTTATGCATCGCATCGCACCTCGCATCTCTCGTTTAGTAAGGATGTTGCTCCAGCCAAGCCGCATAGGCGCGAACGCTCTCCTCGAACGCCATCGCCGGCTCGTAGCCGATCTCCTCGCGCGCCTTGGAAATATCGAACGTGCCGTAATGATCGAGCTCCTGGAAACGACCTTCGCCGACATCGATAACCGCATCGGGATACAGCTCTTCAACGAGCGCGATCAGCTCTCCGAACGTCGTCTTGTACCCGGCCGTAATGCTGTAGACGAAGCTCTTCATCTCCGTCGCTTCCATCGCGCGGATGCATGCCTGGGCAACATCCTTCACATGCACATACTGGAAACCGTAGTCCCGGCCTTCCTTCAGCACCGTCGGTTCCCTGCGGATGGCGTTCACGATCAGGTCTTTCATGTAGCACTGCATGAACTGGCCCGGTCCGTACAGCCAGCCCGGACGCAGCGACGGAATTTCGAGGCCGTACAAATTGCGGTAGCCGTAAGCGAGCTTCTCCGTAAACACTTTCGTCGCCCCATAGACGCCGCTTGGGTGGAGAGGCACGTCTTCCGTCACGGTACCAAGCTGCGCATTGTTGCCGTAGGCGTATTCCGAGCTTAGGTTCACGACCCGCTTGATGCCGGAGAGCCGCGCCGCTTCGAACACATTCGTCGTGCCGAGCGCGTTCGTCAGCACCGTCTGGTACGGAATATCGATTGCCGTCACCGGGTGGGAAATGGCTGCCGTATGGATGATGCGGTCGATGGCGTATTTGCGGATCGTCTCCAGCAGCAGCGGCAGGTCGAGCAAATCCCCTTGTACGTAACCAAGCGCGGCATCGCCTCCGTTGCTGCCGATTCTCCGATCGTAACTGACAACGCGATAGCCTTGTTCTCTCAGCATCGGCACCAAATTGGATCCGAGGAAGCCCATGCCTCCGGTTACTAAAATGTTCATGTTCGCGACCTCCCGCTAATTGTTTTCTTTGACTAGCTCATTGACGAACGAAGGATTGTACAGCTTGCTCATATCCGGCACGGTTTCGATAAAATCGAGCCCTTTCAGAAACTCCCCGACCTGCTCGCCGTTGTATTTCACCGACGTATAGTCCTTCTCGTCCTTCTGCGCGTCGACGTTATCCCGCAAATCGTATACCTTCACGCCATCAAGCGACGTCTTGAACTCCGCCGGCGAAATATCCGCGTGCTTGGCCATGATGGCGATCGCGTCGTCCGGATTCTTCTTCAGATAGTCGACGGCTTCGAACCAGGCGGCCGTTACGTTCTTCACGTCTTCCGGTCGCTTGTCGACGATGTCCTTGCGGAACACGATGGCGTCCATCAGCATTCCCGGCGTTTCCTTCGAAGAGAACAGCAGCTTTCCTTTGCCCGAGCTCAGCGTTTGGCTGAGGAACGGCTCCCAGATGACCGCCGCGTCGATCTTGCCCGCGAGGAACGACGATCCCGCGTCCGTAATCGCCATGTTGAAATACTTGATATCCTTCTCGGCCAAGCCGTGGTTCTTCAATACCGAGAGAAGGAAGAACTGATCGACCGTTCCGAGCTCCGTCGCGATTCGTTTGCCTTTCAAATCCTCCACGCTGTTGATGGAGGGATCCACCACGAAACCGTCCGCGCCCGACGAATAATCGATGATCATCGGAATTTGAAGCTTGATGCCTTTGCCTGCAGGCGGCAGCGTATCGCTGAGCGTCTGGCTGTTCGCGTCCACGTTGCCGGAATTGAGGGCGGAAAGGCCGTCGCTGTAGCTTGGAAACCATTCCAGCTTCACGTTCACGCCATGCGCTTTGAAGAAGCCCTTCTCTTCGGCCACATACCAGAGAAAATAGGTCGGAAACGGGTTGAGCCCGATTTTGAGCGGCTCTCCGTCGCTGCCCGCTGCCGCTTCGCCGTTCGAGCCTGCACTGCCGCATCCGCTTAAGAGAAAACCTGCCATGAGGCTTGCCGAGACGACCGAAATCACGCGTTTGTTCATGTTTGTTCCCTCCACTCATTGATCTTAAAGCGATTCTAAACCTTTGTGCTACACAAGAGTCAACACCGATGTTATATTTATTTACATCATGGGTTTATCGTGGGAAGCGAGGGAATGATCAAGCATGAAGGAACGGCTGAGCATCAGCGAAATGGCGCAGCTCCGCGGCATTTCGGCCGAGACGCTGCGCCACTACGACCGCATCGGTCTCTTCAATCCGCAATTTGTCGACCCGCAGACCGGCTACCGGTACTATTCGATTTTTCAATACGAGGTGCTTGGCACGATCAAGGAGCTTCGTCAGCTGGGGATGACGACGACGGAGATCAAGCAGTATTTCAGCGAGCGGAATATCCGGAATTCGGCGGAGCTGCTGGCGGCGAAGCATGCGGAGCTCGTTCGGAAGCTGGAGGAATTGACGGCTTTGGAGGAGAACGTGCGGGATAAGTTAACGTTTCTGCAAGAAATATTGTCGGAGGAGGACCGTTCGGCGATCATGTTCCGCATGATCGAACGGCGCCGGCTGTTTACGCTGCATCAGCAGATCAACAGCAATTTGGAACTGTGCTACGGGGTGCTCGGCCTGGAGAACCGGCTGACGGAGACGGCGCCGATTCTGGCCAGCAATCGGCTTGGCGTGCTGCTCTCGCGGGACAGCTTGGAGGCGGGGCGCTTCGAATCTCCGTCTACGATCTTCGTCGTCGCCAAACGCGCGACAGCCGTGCAGAAGTCGAATTTGATCGTGGTACCCGCGGGGATGTTTGCATGCATCCGCTACTATGGAGAGCTGTGGAACCGAAGCGACAGCCTCGCCGCTCTGCTTGGCGAGCTCGAACGCCAAGGCTTCGAAATGACGGGCGATGCGCTGCAAATCATGCAGGTGGACATTACGATCACGGACAACCCGAGCGAGGTCATGTTCGAAATTCAGGTGCCCGTTCGGAAACGCGCGGAGAGTCAAAGCAGGTTCGGGGATGCGTGAGTATGGAGGAATAGCTGTCCTGGCAGAAGGATTTCGAGGCGGAACCAGTGTGCCGGGGGCGGTGGGGGCGAGGTGCGGGGTACAAAAAAAACAACCGAAGCGATTACCGCTCCGGTTGTTTGCAAGTTATGGCTTGCTGGACGCCGCTGCCGCTTCCGCCGCCGACAACGCGGCGAATTTTTCCGCATAACGGGTGACCGACTGAACGTACGTCGCATGCGACCACGTAAGCGGAGCAACCGACAGCGGGCTGCCGTCGTTCGGATTGAGCTGCTCCGGCAGAACGCCGCTGGAGAGCGCCGTATTCACGACCCACTGCAGCGTCTCGCGCGGTTTGACCAGATCGGCCAGCATCTTGGCGGATTCGATCTCGAAATTCGCTACCCACAACGTGCAGATGACCCACGGGTTGCCTGGCACGTTCTCAATGTCCCCGGATTGCTGGAAGTAATAGTCATTCGTATACCGGGCAACGCCGCCGACATGCGTCTTGACCGACAACCCGCTCTTAATCGCCCGCATCGTCTTGATCACGCGCTCGTCGTCGACGGGCAGCACGCCGAATTCCCAGATGGCGAACATGCTGCTCTCCAGCGTCATGTCCTTCACCCAGCGGTTGTCCTTCTGGATCAAACCGCGCGCGAAACGTCCCGATTCTTCGTCCCACAGATGCGTCAGGATGCCGTGCTTGATCCCCTCGGCCGTATTCTTGAGGTGGTCGCTGCGCTCGTAATCACCGAACAGCTCCGTGAAGTACGCCGCCGCCATCAGGCCGCCGTATACGGAAGCAGCCGTATACGTCCAGATCCCGTACCGCTCCTCCCACAAATCGTAGCTCGGCTTCGGCAGGGACAGCGCATGCTCGATGTACTGGCTGAGGAACAGCGCGCCTTTGCGGATGAGATTGTTATAGAGCGACTGCGGCAGCTCGATGACCTGGTTGCGCGTGTAATCTTTCCACAACGCGAACAGCACGAGCGCCGTCTCGTCCTCCTGGATCGGCAGGCGCCTGCTGCCTTGCACGATATACGGATGCCAGCTGGAACCGACCGTTCCGTCGGGGTTGTATTTGTGAAACAGATACCCGTCCGGCGAAAGCGTCTGCGCGCAGAAATGAAAGAATTGCGAGATGACGCTTTGAAAGCCGGCCGCCGACATCGCGTCGGCGATCAGCGCCCCGTCACGCGGCCACATGTAACTGTAATGATCGCGATTGTACTGGAGAATGTCGGTATCGTTGGCGGCGATGATCGCGCCCCGCTCGTCGGTCTGCGTGCGCACGATCAGCAGGCTGAGCCGAAACAGATGGATCGCTTCCGCCGACAGATCGCCGAGATTTTGCTCGGCCCGGTGCAGCCAATGATTCCAGTAGATGACGATCCGGCTGAGCAGTTTCTCCGGATGGCTCTCCTGCACATACTGGTTCAGTTCTTTGACTTCCTCCAGGTTTTTGCCGATCGACATCCAGTAGAACACGGTTTTCTCGCCGCCCGGCGGAACGACCGTGCGGAAGCTGATCGTACTGTCGACGGAGCCCTGGGCGATGGAGTTGCCCATCAGCGTTCCGTCTTCCGCATCGCGCCATGTGCCCTCCGCGGATTGGAACCGTTTGATGCCCGTCGTGTATTGCATCATGCCGCCTTCGTCGGAGAAGCCGTTGAACATGAAGTACGATGACCGCTTGTAATGGTACAGCGTATGGTTCTCGGGATAGTAGGCCGCGGTATCGCCGACCTCGGACCCGTCGATCATGAGGTCATGATGGAAGAACAGCCGGCATTCGCGCGATTCCGTGCCCAAGTTGCGGACCAGGATGCGCTTGATATAAATGCTTTCCCTCTGATGAATCCCGTCGTTGATGTGCAGCTCGATGGCAAGCCGTTCATTCCGGGCGATGACATTCGTAACGAGCGAGTCCGCGATGTACGAGAGCTGGAATTTCCATTCCGGATCTTCCAGCCAGGAGAATTGGCCGCCAACCCATATTCCGAACCGGCAGTATTGGCCGCCGACATGATTGAGCTGCCCGACGAATGGATAGTAAATATCGCGAATATAGCAATTCCGATCCAAATTCATCAGAATTTTGCCATTTCCGATTACGAGATGACGGGCCATTTGACATTCTCCTCCCTTTGCGGAACGATCGAGCCGTACAACGATAAATACGCCTTAGCCGAGCGCGTCCAGCTATAATCTTCCTTCGCGCCGTTCACGACAAGCCGCTGCCACGCTTCCGGGTCCTGATAGAAGCGAATCGCCCGCTGCACCGTATATAACAGGTCATGCGCGTTATAATTCGTAAAGCTGAAGCCGTTGCCTTCGCCCGTAAATTCGTTGTAGGGCTGGATCGTGTCCCGCAGTCCGCCCGTTTCCCGCACGATCGGCACGGAACGGTAGCGCAGCGCAAGGAGCTGGCTTAGCCCGCAAGGTTCGAACTGCGACGGCATGAGATACATATCGCTTCCCGCATAAATGCGCCGGGCAAGCCCGTCGTTAAAGCCAAACCAGGTAGCGACCTGTTCGGGGCGCTTCGCTTGCGCTTTGCGGAACATCTGTTCATATTGCCAATCGCCGGAGCCGAGAACGACCAGCTGGACTTTTTCCGACAAAATCTGCTCCAGCACCGCCTCGATGAGATCGAAGCCCTTCTGATCGACAAGCCTCGATACGATGCCGATGAGCGGGGTGTGCTCCGATTCCTCGAGCCCAAGCTCCCGCTGCAGCGCCAGCTTATTCTTCCGCTTGCGCGGCAGCGAACCGCGGTAAGGCGTCTCGAGCGCCGGGTCGTTCATCGGATCGAACACCTCCGTGTCGATGCCGTTCACGATGCCGGTCAGGTCGCCCGCCCGCCAGCGCAGAAGGCCATCCAGCTTCTCGCCGTAATATTCCGTCTGGATTTCGTGCGCATAAGACGGACTGACGGTCGTCAGCTTGTCCGCGTATCGCAGCCCGCCGAGCATGCAATTGCCCGCGCCGAAGAATTCGATGCCTTCAGAACCGAACAGCTCGTCGCCCGAACCAAGCAGATCCTTGAGCAGCTCGCGCCCGAAGACGCCCTGATAGCGTAAATTGTGAATCGTATAGACCGAAGCGAGATCCCGCGTGCCCGGCTCGTATCGATATCGCGTCTTGAGCAGGAAAGGAATAAGACCCGTCTGCCAATCATGGCAGTGAATGATATCCGGATGGAAATCCGAATGGAACAGCGACTCGATGACCGCATAGCAGAAGAACACGAACCGTTCCGCATCGTCGTCATAGCCGTACAGCCCGCTCCGCTTAAAGTAAAACTCATTGTCGATCACGTAATAGATAATGCCGTCGATTTCCGCTTTCATTAATCCGCAGTACTGATCCCGCCAGCCGAGCCGCACCGTGAACGTGGCGATCGTTTCGAACCGCTCGGCGTATTCCGCCGGAATCGATCCGTATTTCGGGAGAATGACGCGGACGTCCGCTCCCTTGGCCTGAAGTGCTTTCGGCAGTGCGCCGGCCACATCGGCAAGGCCGCCCGTTTTCACGAGCGGCACCGCTTCCGAAGCTGCAAATAAAAGTTTCATGTAAAGAATCACCTCTGTTGCTGGTCATTAATAACCATGTTATTCAATCGCGAACGGTTGATAGTACCGAAAGATCGTTAAGAGACTGTAAGAATCGTATTAGATGACTTTCCGCTTCATCGCAATAAACGGCGACACTTCCGCGCCGTGCAGCTCCCTGCCCCGCTCTATCGTGACGTCTTTATCCAGAATCACGTGGTTGACCGAGCTGTTCTCGCCGATGATGCCGTTCTGCATGATAATGCTGTTGCGCACGACCGCCCCTTTGCGGACATGAACGCCCCGGAACAGCACGCTGTTGATGACCGTCCCTTCGATGATGCAGCCGTTCGCAATGATCGAGTTGCTCGTCTTCGCCCCTTCGGCATATCGCGCCGGCGGCTCATCCTTGACCTTCGTAAAGATCGGCCCCGGCTCGAAGAAGAGGCTCCTCCACACGTCCGGCTTCAACAGCTGCATGCTGTTCTGGTAATAGCTGTTCAGCGTGTTGACGACGCCCAGATAGCCGTCGAATTTGTAGCATTGGATATGCAGCTTGTCGACGCGGGACATGATGGCATGGCGCACCAGATGGTCCTGGCCCTGCGCGAGCGACGTATCGATCAGCTCCAGCAGCAGCTCCTTGCGCATCAAATACATTTCCATCGAGACGAGGTCGCTGGCCAGCCGTCCAAAATGGTCCTGCATCGCCGTGACGCGCCCCTTCTCGTCGATCTGCACCTTCCGTGCCCGCCCTCCGAACAGCTCGGTTTGCTCCTTGCAAATGACCGTGATTTCCGCGCCGCTCGCCTTGTGCGAGGCTAGAACGCCTTCGAAATCGATGTTGCAAATCATATGGCTCCGCGTTACCAATACGTATTCGTGCCCGCTGCGGGCAAAGAAATCGCGATGCTGATAGAAATGATAGAGGTCGCCGCGGCGCACCTCGTTGACGTCGTCGGTGGACGGCGGCATGATGAACAGCCCGCTTTGGCGGTGATGCAGGTCCCAGTGCTTGCCGGAACCGAGATGGTCCATAAGGGAACGGTATTTCGTCTGCGCGAACACGCCGACTTTGTTGATGCCGGAGTTGACCATGCTGGAGAGGGTGAAGTCGATCAGCCGGAACCGCGCGCCGAACGGCACGGTCGCCAGGCAGCGGCTCGCGGTCAACGTCTCCATTTCGTCCGATTCATGAATGAGGTTGATAACGCCTAGTATCGAAGAATTCATGAGTGCTCGACCTCCTGCAGCGAATGGTTGGCGGTGACGAGTTCGTCGCTTCCGATGACGGTGACGGTCTCGCTGTCCGGGCTTCCGATCACGACGCCGTCGCCGATAATGGCGCCTTCCTCGATGATGGATTTATAAATGCGCGCACCTTTGCCGATCTTGACGTTCGGCATGATGACGGATTCCCTGATTTCGCTGTCGACGCCGGATTGCACGCCGTAGAAGAGGACGGATCGCTGTACGAAACCTTCGATGATGCAGCCTTCCGTAACGAGGGAATCGACGATTTCCGCGGTTCCCGACGCGTAATGCGCAGGCCGGTTAGGATTAACGGAATAGATCCGCCAGTTGCGGTCGTTCAAATCCAGCGCAGGCTGCTCGGACAACAGATCCATGTTCGCTTCCCACAGGCTTTCGAGCGTACCGACGTCCTTCCAATAACCGTTAAACGTATAGGACTGCAGTTTCACCCCGTCCTGGAGCATCGCGGGAATGATGTCTTTGCCGAAATCGTTGCCGGATTGACGGTTCGATTCGTCGCGGATCAAATATTGCTGGAGCACCGGCCAGGAGAAAATATATACGCCCATGGATGCCAAATTGCTCGTCGGCACCTTCGGCTTCTCCTCGAACGAGGTAATCCCCCCATCGTCGTCCACGTGCATGATCCCGAAACGGCTCGCTTCCTTCCAGTCGACCTCGATGCAGGCGATCGTCACGTCAGCTCCGCGTTCCTCATGCTCCTGCAGCATGAGCTCGTAATCCATTTTGTAAATATGGTCGCCGGAAATAACGAGCACGTAGTCCGGATCGTACCGGTCGATGAACCCCATGTTCTGATAGATGGCGTTCGCCGTTCCTTTGTACCACATGCCGCCTTTCTGCTTGACGTAAGGAGGAAGAATCGCCATGCCGCCGTCGCGGCGATCCAATCCCCACGGACTTCCAATCCCCAGATACGCGTTCAGTACAAGCGGCTGGTATTGCGTCAGCACGCCGATCGTGTCGATGCCCGAATGAGCGCAGTTGCTTAACGTAAAATCGATAATACGATACTTGCCGCCGAAGTGAACGGCCGGTTTGGCCAGATCCTTCGTCAAGACGCCCAGTCTTTTTCCTTCTCCTCCGGCAAGCAGCATAGCTATCATTCTTTTTCTGCCCATGGACACCCTCTCCTTCAAGGCTGCAGCCTGCTGCAGCGCTAAAATAGTTGCATTACATCAATCCATGCAAAGCGGAAAAGCGTTCGCTGCGGCCATGTTCCCCTGATGCAAACACAAGCAGTTGGAAGGAAAGCGGAGGAAGATCGATCGTCAGGCTGCAAGGCCTTCCATGCCAGGCTGTCTTGGAGCTATATATGATTTCCTGCATGTGCGCCAGGGCACCGCCGAAAGCTGCCGCCTCACTGTGCAGAGCCAGCCGGTATTGACCGGGCTCGGGTACCCCGATGCGATATTCGGGGTAGTGCTGGTTCGAGAAATTGCAGATGATGACGGAGAAGTCATGCTCGCCATGCCCGCGCCGCATGAACACGATGACGCTCTGGGCCGCGTTATGGACGTCGATCCATTCGAAGCCGCCGGGATCGCAATCCCGTTCCCAGAGAGAAGCCTGTTCGCCGTAAACGCGGTTGAGCGACTTGACGTAATGATGCATGCTGCCGTGCTTCGGATAACCGATCAGCTGCCAATCGAGCGCTTCGTCGTATTTCCATTCGTCGAACTGACCCCATTCGCCGCCCATGAAGAGCAGCTTCTTGCCGGGATGCGTCATCCAGTAGCCATAGAATAAGCGAAGCTGGGCGAATTTCTGATCATACGAGCCGGACATTTTGTTCAGGAGCGATCGTTTGCCATGCACGACTTCGTCGTGGGACAGCGGCAGAACGTAATTTTCAGAGAAAGCGTACACGAGCGAGAAGGTGATGAGATTGTGGTGGCGCATTCGTTCGGCCGGATCCAGCGCCATATATCGGAGCATGTCGTTCATCCAGCCCATGTTCCATTTGAAATTGAAGCCGAGTCCGCCCATATAAGTAGGGGACGTGACGGCAGGCCAAGAAGAGGAATCCTCCGCGATCATGAGCGCATCGGGGTAATAGTGAAACACGGTTTCGTTCAATCGTTTCAGGAAACGGATCGCTTCGATATTTTCCGTTCCGCCGAACGTATTGTATGTGAGCATTTCTGGGGGTTTGTCAAAATGAAGATCAATCATGCTTGCGACGGCATCCACGCGAAGACCGTCAATATGGAATACGTCCATCCAGTAGATGGCGTTGGAAATCAGAAAACTCTGCACCTCCGTGCAGCCGAAGTCGAAGGCCAAAGTTCCCCACAAAGGTTTCTCCGCCCGCTTCCAATCCGTTCCCTCGAAAATCGGAGTGCCGTCGAACAGGCGCAGCCCGTGATCGTCCTTGCAGAAGTGTCCCGGCACCCAATCGAGGATGACGCCGATGCCCTGCTGATGGCAGCGATCGATGAGGTACATCAGCTGCTTCGGACTCCCGAAACGGCTGGTCGCGGCGTAATACCCCGTTACCTGGTAGCCCCAGGACATATCGAGCGGATGCTCCGTTATCGGAAGCAGCTCGATGTGGGTATATCCCATTTCGACCACGTACTGAACAAGTCCTTCCGCCATTTCCTCGTAAGTCCAGAACATTTCCTTGCCCCAGCTTCGCCAGGAAGAGAGATGCACCTCGTAAATAAGCATCGATTCATGGTACGGGCTCATCTCCTGCTTGCGCCGCTGCCAGTCGCCGTCATTCCAATCGTAATTGAAAATGTCGGTTACGACGGACCCGGTGTTGGGCCGGAGCTCGGATAGAAACGCAAATGGATCTGCTTTCAGCAGCAGCTCGCCTGCCGAAGTATGTACTTCGTACTTGTACACCGTACCCGGAACGAGATTAGGGACGAACAGGCTCCAAACGCCGGTTTCCCCGATGCGTTCCATGGCATGCCGTTCGCCCTGCCAATGGTTGAAATCGCCGACGACGCGAACTTCCCGTGCATGGGGAGCCCAAACCGTGAAACGGACGCCGTAATCATCAGCAAGACGAATTGGATGCGCACCGAATGTGCGGTAACTGTGATAAAGACTGCCTTTATTAAACAAATACAAATCGCGCATTGAAATTCCAATGGTTGCTGCATTCGCCATAAAGTGCCATCCACCTCCTGTATGTAGCGTCTTTGTAAAGGTTCTGTCATGTATACTAACGCAGCGCGATTATGTTTTAATTATACATGTCTTTTTCCAACTTGGCATCTTATTTTCTGAAAATTCTCAAACCTCGATCATGCGCGGTTTCACGCCATTTCCGCTATGTTGAATCGTTGCAGGGCCTCCGCGATCCGCGCGTGCATGCCCAGCAGCTGATGAATTTGCTCCTCGTCCAGCGACTGCAATGCCGCCGTCATCGCCCGATAGGAATAAGCTTGCCTGATGGAGCGCCGAGCGAGTTCCTTCCCTTCGTCGGTCAAGGAAAGATTGATTTCCCGCCGGTTTCCTGCCGCTTGCGACCGCTCCGCGATGCCTCCCTGAACAAGCCCTTCCACGCTTACGCTGATCGTACTCTTCGATGCCTGCAGCTTCTCCGTCAGTTCCTTCAGCGAGAGCCCCGGCGAGCCGAGCAGCGTGTTCACGATCGACATGCCCAACATGGTAAGTCCGACACTTTCCGCGTTAAGTCGCGTAAATTCGGAGACCGCGCGAGTGACGGACATGAAAGATTGCAGCACTTCGATTGCCTGCTTCACGTTCGGATCGGAATAATCCATTTGATGCATCCTCCTGTATAGTTCTAATCAGAACAGTCTATAATAGAACAGTTCGTATATGAACTATATTAAACAACAAGCAACCTGCAGTCAATATCTGCCTGCAGATGCACAGGCTCCTGCACCTTGAGAGCAGTCCGCTTGACTTGTCGTTTTCGGAATCGCTAAGATAATAACAGTCCGTTTGAAACTATTTGGAGGTGCAGCATGCAGTCATTTACTTACCAGAATCCGACGAAAATCGTTTTCGGCAAAGGTACGGTTTCGCAGCTCAGCAGCTTGGTCGAGCCGTTCGGAAAGACGGTTTTACTTGTATATGGATCAGGGAGCATAAAAAGAACAGGCCTCTATGACGAAGTCATGAACCAGCTTCAGTCGTTCGGGGCAAATGTCGTCGAATTGTCCGGCATCGAGCCGAATCCCCGTCTGGCCTCGGTCAACCGCGGCATCGAGCTGTGCCGCAGCGAAGGCGTCGACTTCATTCTGGCCGTCGGCGGCGGCAGCGTGCTGGACGCAGCCAAGGCGATCGCGGCAGGCGTGCGCTACGATGGCGACGTCTGGGATTTCTTCATGCATAAGGCGACCATCGCAGACGCGCTTCCGATGGGCGCGATTCTTACGCTCTCCGCAACCGGCTCGGAAATGAACGGTAATTCCGTCGTCTCCAATTGGGAGACGAAACAGAAGCGCTCTTTCGGCAGCATACATACGTACCCGCGTTTCTCCATTCTTGACCCAACTTTGACGTTTTCCGTTCCGCGCGACCAGACCGTGAACGGCATCGTCGACATTATGTCGCACGTATTCGAGCAATATTTCTCGCTTACGACAGACGTGCCGCTTCAGGAGCGCCTGTGCGAATCGATCCTGCAAACGGTCATCGAGAACGCGGAGAAAGCACTCGATAATCCGAACGATTACGACGCAAGGGCGAACCTGATGCTGTGCGGAACGCTGGCGCTGAACGGCGGCTTGATCAGCGTCGGCATGGCCAATGACTGGGCGTCCCACGGCATCGAGCATGAAATCAGCGCGATCTACGACATCCCGCACGGCGCTGGCTTGTCCATCGTGTTCCCGAACTGGATGCGATACGTGTATAACGAGCGGGTCGACCGTTTCGTGCAGTATGCACAGCGCGTATGGGGGATCGAGCGCGGCAGCAAATCCGACGAAGACCTGGCGCTGGCCGGCATTTCCGCGACGCGCGCCTTCTTCACCCGGATCGGAGCTCCGGCGACGTTGTCGTTCTACGACATCGACGAGGAGCATCTGGACGTCATGGCGCGGGAAGCGGTGCTCTTCGGGCCGCTCGGCAATTTCAAGAAGCTGAACCAGGAAGACGTGAAGGAAATTCTGGTGATGGCGCTGTAGGTTTGGCGGTATAGCAAGAGGCCCCGCCCCCGTCGCTTAGTTGCGGCGGGGGCGGGGCCTCTTCGTTGCGGCAGAGTCGTAACGACCAAACGGCTCCGGGCGCGGAAAAACCGAACGGCTCCGGGCGCGAAATGAGCCGAATGAACCGATTCGAGCAGCTGGGCCGGAAAGCTGCTGTTGTCGCAAGTCGGTGATAGGAATCCAAAAAGGCCTCGAGCCGTCCGCATCATGCGGGGCATCGAGGCCTTCGGTTTACCGGAAGCCGCTTACTTCTACTTGCTCATGCGAAGCGAAGATACAGAAGCGACGGAAGCGATTTGCTCCTCCGAATCGAACAATCCGATCTGCGCGCCCAGCGAGCGGAACGAACCGACGACGTCCTCGTAGCCCCGTTCGATGTGCTGCACGCCGGCGATCGTCGTCGTGCCTTCGGCGCAAAGTCCCGCAACGATCAAACAGATGCCCGCCCTTACGTCCGATGCATGCACGAGCGCGCCCCGCAGCGGATGTCCGCCGTTAATGGAAGCGACGCCGGAGCGAACCTTGATGTTCGCTCCCATCCGGTTGAGCTGTACCGCATGATTGAATCGAGCCGGATAAATGCGTTCGCCGATGATGCTTTTGCCGTTAGCCTGCGTCAAGAGTGCCGTTAACGGCTGCTGCAAATCAGTCGCGAAGCCGGGATACATGGCGGTACGGACTCTGGTCGCCCGCAGGATGCCTGTCGAACGGGCCGTCACGGAATGTTCGTTCGTTTCAATCTCCATGCCGATTTCGCGGAGCTTCGCAATGCAAGAAGACATATGTTCCGGGATAACGTCCTGCACCGTAATGCAGCCGCCCGTCGCCCCTGCGGCCATCAAGAACGCGCCGGCGATCAGCCGGTCCGGAATGACGGTATACGTGCATCCGCTCAACGCCGTTACGCCCTCGATCCGGATATGATCCGTACCCGCCCCGACGATTCTGGCTCCCATCCGGTTCAACAAATTAGCCGTGTCCGTGACTTCGGGGTCGCGCGCGGCGCCGAGCAGCACCGTCGTTCCTTTCGCCCGCACGGCGGCAAACATCGCATTGATCGTCGCGCCGCTTGTGATCGTATCAAAGTAGATCACCGAGCCTTTCAGCTCC